>JAZUIS010000056.1:0-44473 GCA_045642345.1 Lachnospiraceae bacterium | reverse complement strand
AAATCATGGAAGCTGTCGCCTTTGTTAAGTTTGGCCATCATTGTTGTTCCTGCACCTACCGACTGGAAAACAATTGTAATGGTTCCTTCTTTTGAATCATAATCGCAAATAGTAAGTGGAATTCTTTCAGATTTTTCGTCGGTTCTTACAATAACGAACTGACCGGGGAGCGCGCTTTTGGCAACTCTCGGTGCCTTAACAACCATTAAATATATGTTGTTAACAAGCTCCTTCTTTTCTAAAATTTCATACATAATGTATCCTCCTCATTATCCTAAGGGCACAAGTCCCAAATTACCGTTATTGTCCATCAGCAAATAATATCCTTCACCCGTATAAGGATTTACCGCATATGTAAATGCCGTTCTTTGTTTTTTACCGCTATTGTCGGTAAAAAATTCATCCAAACTATAATAATATCCAAGACCCGAAATTTCAACAACAGAATTAAAGGAATATGAATAAGTTCCGCTTCCGTCATTGGATTTACCTGTTCTGTCCTGTACCTTGCCTGCCAGGAACAAATCATTTAACAGATAAAGATATGTATCTTCTTTAGGCATATTTGTTTCAAGTTCAAAATCATAACTTCTCTTTACAACAGGTGAAGCTATTCCTTCCTTGTTTACGCAGATAAACGCAAGATTCGACTTTCCAACAGGCGGATTAATCGGACCCTCGTACAGAATCGCGGTTTCGATATCGGGATCTTTTCCGTCCAGGGTATAATAAATCTGATCACCTGTTTCAAGGGCTGTTGCGATAATAGTAAATGCCTTATTATACGAACCCGATTCGGGTATTACCACAGGTCCTTCGGGCACTTCCACATCAATTAAATAAAATGACGAACTTACTTCGGAACTTATGCCGAACTTATTTATATATACCGCATTTATATTGTATTCGCCCTTTTCAAGCATTATCGGTTCTTTATATAAATTACCGTGATCCTTTGTTGGGGAAATACCGTCCAAAGTATAATAAATGTCACCGTCACCGCAGCCGGTTATGGTCAAAGAAGTTTTTGATTCATAATTACCCGTGGGAACGGAAAATACCGGAGCCTGGGCCATATAATTACAAAAGGCTTCTTTAATATCTTCTTCCGGGGCAGCCATCAAAAGCTTATTTATGGCATCATATTCATTATCGCTTTCATAATTTGAAATAATAAGCTGATATAAATCATATTCATTCTCAAATGAAAGATTTCTGTTGGTAATGCTGTTCATACACAAAGAAAGTGCCTCTTCATCATTACCGGCGCCAAACATTATATTCGCCTTTGTATAAATAAAATCATCGTTGTCAGGGTCCAGTTTTATACCTTTTTCAATATATTCCAGGGCCTTTTCATACTGTCCCTTGTGCAGATAATAATCAGCCTGTCGTTTTTGATAATTGGCGGAAAAATTCCAATAAATGGTAAGTCCTCCCACAATAAACACGGCAACAACAATTACGATAGCCAGAAAGACTATCGCAACAGTTTTTTTAGAAAGATTGTTCTTGGGAAAAGTTATAGGTTTTCTTTCCTTAAAAAACTCTTCTTCGAATTCTTCTTCTTTAGACTTATGACCGATATTAACAATGATTTCCTGAGTCGGATCAGAACTGTCAAGTCTATGATTCACCTCATCAAATATACCGGACATTGTCTCTTTTATGCTGTTTTCCATCTCAATGTCAAAATCGGGTACAATATTAATCTCTGTTCCACATTTTTCACAAAGAAGATGGCCTTCGGGTAACTCGTACCCACAATTGGGGCATACCATACTTATAATTATTTTTGCAATTCAACAGATTCGATACAGTTATTAAGCAGCATAGCAATTGTCATGGGACCTACTCCGCCGGGCACCGGTGTTATATATGAACATTTATCGAATACATCAGCGTAATCAACATCTCCGCAAAGCTTATTGTTTTCATCCCTGTTGATACCTACATCAATTACTACAGCACCATCTTTTACATATTCCGAATTAACGAACAGGGGCTTTCCGATTGCAACAATCAAAATATCAGCTCTCTTACATACTTCTTTAAGATTCTTTGTCTTAGAATGAGCTATTGTAACCGTTGCATTTTCTCTAAGCATAAGAATACTCATGGGCTTTCCTACAATATTGCTTCTTCCGAGGACCACGCATTCTTTACCTGCAATTTCGATATTGCTTCTTTTAAGAAGCTGAATAATACCTGCGGGGGTACATGATACAAAACCCTTTTGACCGATGCATAAAGCGCCTACCGATTCCGGATGAAAACCATCAACGTCCTTTTTAGGGTCGATTGCCTTAATTACTTTATCCTCGTCGATATGTTTCGGTAAAGGTAATTGTACAAGAATTCCGTTAACTTTTTTATCCTTATTTAAATCATCAATAAGTTTAAGAAGTTCTTCTTCCGTGGTTTCTTCCGGTAATTCATAAGATAAAGAATCAATGCCTATATATTCGCATCCCTTTTTCTTGTTGCGAACATATGTGGTTGATGCAGGATTATCTCCCACTTGAATTACACATAAGCAAATATTAACTCCGTCAGCCTTATATTCGGCTGCTTTTTGCTTAAGTTCATCCTTTATCTGAGTACTTATTAATTTTCCGTCAATAATCTGTGCCATTGTATTTCTCCTTAAAATAATCCGGTAATTTTATTATCATCATTAACATCTATCGAATATGCAGCAGGAGTTTTGGGAAGTCCCGGCATAGTCATAATGTCTCCCGTAAGCGCAACAACAAATCCCGCGCCCGCAGAAACATATACATCACGTACATTTAATTCAAATCCTTCCGGACGTCCAAGCTTTGTAGGGTCATCCGATAAGGAATATTGAGTTTTTGCCATACAAACAGGTAATGATCCAAATCCGAGTTCATCAAGCTTTTTAAGTTCTTTTGCAGCTTTTGAACTGAATGATACACTGCCGGCACCGTATATCTTTGTTGCGATTGTATTGATTTTATCGCTAAGAGAATCCTCCAACTTATATATAGGAGCAAATTCCGACTTTTTGTTTTCAATGGTATTAATTACCTTGGTTGCAAGTTCGATTCCTCCCTCACCGCCTTTAAGGAATACATCCGAAAGTGCAAATTCACATCCTAAATTCTCACAGAATTCTTTGACATAATTAAGTTCTGCATCCGTATCCGTATAGAAATGGTTAAGAGTAACCACAACCGGTACCTTATATTGTTTAAGATTTTCTATATGCTTTTCAAGATTAACAATACCCTTCTTTAAAGCATCAAGATTCTCGTCAGTCAATTCATTCTTAGGAATGCCGCCGTTATATTTAAGAGCTCTTACTGTAGCAACAAGAACAATCGCATCCGGCTTAAGACCTGCCTTAACACACTTAATATCAAGGAACTTCTCTGCACCAAGGTCAGCACCGAATCCTGCCTCAGTAATACAGTAATCTGCCATCTTAAGGCCTGCCTTTGTGGCAATTACAGAATTACATCCATGGGCGATATTTGCAAAGGGACCGCCATGAATCAATACGGGTGTATGTTCAAGAGTCTGAACAAGGTTAGGCTTAATAGCATCCTTAAGAAGTGCAGCCATAGCTCCCACCGCATTCAAATCACTGGCAGTAACAGGTTTGCCGTCCGTACTGTAAGCTACAATTATCTTCGAAAGTCTTTCTTTTAAATCTTTCATATCATTTGAAAGACATAAGATAGCCATAATTTCCGATGCAACGGTAATACTGAAATGATCTTCCCTTACATATCCGTCAGACTTATTTCCAAGACCGATAACTATATTTCTCAAAGCTCTGTCGTTCATATCAAGACAACGCTTAAAAATAATCTGTCTTGTATCGATATTAAGTTCATTTCCCTGGTGAATATGATTATCGATTAATGCTGCCAATAAATTGTTGGCAGATGTAATTGCATGAAAGTCCCCGGTAAAATGAAGGTTAATGTCTTCCATGGGAACAACCTGGGAATAACCGCCGCCTGCAGCTCCGCCTTTAACACCGAAACATGGTCCCAGCGAAGGCTCTCTAAGTGCAATAATCGCTTTTTTGTTTAATTTGGCAAAAGCGCATCCCAAGCCTACGGTAGTTGTGGTTTTACCTTCTCCTGCAGGTGTCGGGTTAATTGCTGTTACAAGAATAAGCTTACCGTTTTTGTTATCTTTGATGGAATCGAGATATTCATTTGATAACTTAGCCTTGTATTTACCGAATAATTCCAAATCATCCGGCTCAATATTAAGTTTTTCCGCAATCTGAGTAATTGGTAATAAAGTTGCTTCCTGAGCAATTTCAATATCGCTTTTCATAGAATATCTCCTTTTCCCTTATAGATTATTAACGTATTCTTCAAACTCATCAATTGTCATAAGAATTGTTCTCGGCTTTGTTCCTTCTTCGGGTCCAACCACATTGGCTTCCGAAAGGGAATCCATAATTCGTGCGGCACGGTTAAAACCTATCTTAAACTTTCGCTGCAGCATTCCGATTGAGCATTTTCCCGTTTCAAGAATTAATCGTCCCGCTTCCACGAAGTATTCGTCATAGTCCAAATCGCCGCCGCCGGACATTCCCGATGAACTGCCGGATGAATTCTGCGAAGTCATACTGTTTATCTTTGAATTAATATCTTCATTGTCAATATTTCCCAATTGCTGATTCTTAAGGAACGAAACAACATCGGAAACTTCCTTATCGGAAATAAACGCACCCTGAACTCTTGCAGGCTTTGTATATCCCTGAGGATAGAAAAGCATATCACCTTTTCCGAGAAGTTTTTCGGCTCCGTTCATATCAAGAATCGTTCTTGAGTCAACTCCGGAAGAAACCGAAAATGCTATTCTAGAAGGCATATTTGCTTTAATAAGACCCGTAATAACATCTACAGACGGTCTTTGTGTTGCCAAAATCAAATGAATTCCGGCAGCTCTTGCCAACTGAGCAAGTCGGCATATTGATTCTTCAACCTCTTTACCGGCTACCATCATCATATCCGCAAGCTCATCTACGATTACCACCAGCTGGAACATTGGCTTTAACGGATTGCCTTCATCATCAACCTCGGATTTAATTCGTTCATTATATCCTTTAAGATCTCTTACACCGTAATCGGCAAATTTCTGATATCTGTCATTCATTTCGGCAACTGCCCAGGCCAAAGCCGCAGAGGCCTTCTTAGGATCCGTAACAACAGGAATAAGCAGATGAGGTATACCGTTATAAACGCTTAATTCCACAACCTTGGGATCGATAAGTATAAGTTTAACCTCATCGGGATTTGCTTTATACAAAATACTCATAATAAGAGTATTGATACAAACCGATTTGCCGGAACCTGTGGCACCTGCAATAAGCATATGAGGCATCTTGGCTATATCCGTTACAACAACCTTACCTGCCAAATCCTTACCTACCGCAAAGGAAATCTTCGAAGGAGCTTCGCTAAAATCTTTTGTCTCAAACAAATCCCTTAACAAAACGGATGAACTTTCTTTATTGGGTACTTCAATACCTATTGCCGCTTTACCGGGAATAGGCGCTTCAATTCTGATATCCGCCGCAGCAAGATTTAACTTAATATCATCCGACAAACCTACGATCTTCGATACTTTAACACCTGTTTCAGGTATCATTTCATATCTTGTTACTGAAGGTCCCTGGGATATATCCGTTACCGTTACCTTAACACCGAAACTCAACAATACTTCTTCCAATTTGGCAGCAGTAGCTTTTAATTCCGAAGTGTTTTTGCCCCTTGAAGCCGTTCCCTTTGTAAGTAAAGATATAGGCGGTTTCTTATAGGGTCTGTTAGACTTAGGCGAACTCTTCGGAGCCACAGGCTCTACAGACTCTGCTTTAGGTGTCCGGGGCGCCGATGCACGGGCTATGGGCTTTGGTGCATCCGCATCTGCAGGAGGGTAAATGTATTCATCCTCTTCGTAATCATCATCTTCTTCTATAACATTTCCGTGGAATTTAATTTCACTAATTCCGTCGGATTTATTATCTGTATTATCAATACCGTGAATTGTAAGTTCTACTTCACGATTATCATATTCATCATCAATATCCGTAAGATTAATCTCGTGAATATCATCACGTTCGTTACTCGGCACTTCTTCGTTTGCAACGAAATTATATGTGGGCACACCCTGAGCTTTACGAAGAATCTTTTCGTTTTCTATTACTTCTTTTCGAAGTTCACGTTCTTTGGCTCTTTCCTGTCTTTGTTCCTGACGGATTCTTCTGTGTTCGTCATTAACCTGTTGCTGTCTTAATCTTCTTTCCTGATTTCTAAGAGCAGAGTCAGATGCCTTTTCGTAAGCTTTATAGGAGCTGTCTTTAACGGTTCTTACAATAGACTTATTGGTAATAATAATTAAGCAAATAATTACGGCAACCAAAATAAGTAAAACAGAACCCACCGTATCAAGATACTTAATACCAAGATATGCCATAATGCCGCCGAAGAAGCCACCGCCCTTGTGATTTGTCGATGCAAAATTATAAATTGCCTTAATATCAAGTCCCTCGGTACCCACCGGCGCATTCCAAATAAGCTCACATGCAAATGCTGTATTAAGATACAAAAATACAGAGGCAATTGTCTTTCTTAATGCAATTTTATCTCCTGCATTAACAATCCCAAACACAACAAGAAATGCAATAACTATCGGCATTACATAATTTGGTAACCCAAACACACCAAATGTAATGTCTCTTACTGCATTTCCAAAAGATCCTAATATTCCGAAGTTGCACAAAAATAAAAATAAAGCAACTGCACCTATAACAATGAGAAATATTTCGTCAATTAACTCCTCTGACATAGGTTCGGACTGGTTATATGATTTTTTACGAGAATTGCTTCTTGAAGAAGTAGTTGTCCTTTTTTTAGTTGAATTACTTCTTGAAGTATTGGCCATCTAATCACCTACTGAATATCAAAATCATCGCCGGGTTCAATCTCAATATCAAACTCATTAAGACTGTCAATGGCGAAATTCATAGATTTTCTTTCATGTCTTTCGGGCAAAGGAAGGGGGTTTTTAAGGTATTCAACCCTGCGACCGTCCTTAGTTAAGAAATAGTCGACTCCCTCTTTTGCTTCCTTATTCTCCAAAACTTTGTTTTTACGTTTATTAAACATATCGTCAGTTCAAAATTTATTCGTCATAATTGTGATATACTGCCTGTACATCATCATCTTCATCGAGTAAATCCAATGTCTTGTTTATATTCTTTATATCCTGCTCATCTGTAAGACTTACGTAATTCTGAGGGATAAAAGTAACTTCCGAAGAAACCATGGGAATATTGTTATCCATCATAGCCTTTGATACAGCTTCAAAATCATCGGGAGTCGTAATTATCTCGTAGCTGTCATCCTCTTCCGTGAAGTCTTCGGCACCTGCATCAAGAGCCATCATCATAAGCTCATCCGCATCACCTTCATACTCTTCCTTATCGATAATAATCTGACCCTTCTGATCAAACATATAAGATACGCAGCCTGTTGTTCCCATATTTCCGTAACCCTTTGTAAAGGCATTACGCACATTGGCAGCCGTTCTGTTCTGATTATCCGTAAGGGTTTCTACAATAATTGCCACGCCCTTAGGTCCGTATCCTTCGTAAGTAATATGCTTGTAGTTAACGGCATCACCGTCACCTGCAGCCTTTTTGATACCTCTTTCAATAGTATCATTAGGCATATTGTTTGCCTTAGCCTTTGTAATAACCTGAGCAAGTTTGAAGTTATTGGCCGGGTCCGGACCGCCTTCTTTAACAGCTACCGCAATTTCTCTTCCCAAAATAGTAAAAATCTTGCCTTTAGCTGCATCATTCTTTTCTTTCTTGTGCTTAATGTTTGCAAATTTTGAATGTCCTGACATAAATCTGTCTCCTCATATAAATTAGTTATTAAAAATCATCACTGTAATCCTTCGTACAGATAACAGTATTGTTTTTGGTATATACTCTGGGAATTCGCTTACCAAGTTCACAGGCAAGTTCATAGTTAAATCTGCCCGACAATTCTCCAAGCTCTTCCATAGTAATCTTTTTATCGCCGCATCCGCCGATTAAAGTAACTTCATCGCCTTCCTTAACGCCGTCTACCTCCGTAACATCAATCATTAGCTGATCCATGCAAATACGTCCCAAAATAGGACATCTCATTCCTTTTACAAGAACATATCCTTTGTTTGACAAAAGTCGCGGATATCCGTCCCCGTACCCCACCGTAATTGTAGCTATTTTTGTTTTCTTTTCGGTAGTATATGTACCGCCGTAACTAATGGGTGTACCCGGGGGAACTTCTTTTATATAAACGATTTGCGAATATAATGATAAGGCACTTTTAAGTGTAATTTTATCCTTTGACACTTCCGATGATGGCCATAATCCGTAAAGAATAATTCCTGCCCTTACCACATCAAGATTGGCTTCCGGATAGTCTATTATTCCCGCCGAATTCGACACATGTTTAATGGGCACGTCATATCCCAGTTCATCTTTTATCTTTTTGATAAAATCATTATATTTTTGCAACTGAATATGTGTAGGTTCTCTATCAAATTCATCAGCCTTTGCAAGATGCGTAAATACACCTTCAACAATCAGTTCATCATAACTTAATGCTTTTTTAACGAATTCTATTCCCGATTCATCGGGCATTACTCCTATACGGCCCATACCCGTATCAACTTTAATATGAATTTTAGCTTTATACTTGTGCTCGGTAGTTGATAATTTACGACATTCCGATGCTAACTGAGCCAATGTATCTTCCCTAAACACAGTCATCGAAACATCTTTTAGAATCAATTCTTCATATGCATTGGGAAAAGTATAACCTAAAATCAATAAAGGCTTTTTAATACCGGAATTGCGAAGAATAAATGCCTCATCCGATGTTGCAAGGGCAAAGCCATACAGCCTTTCATCATCACACAATTCCTTTGCAATGGGAATTGCTCCGTGACCGTAACCGTCTGTTTTAAGAACAGCAATAACTTTTGTATCTTTATTAATCAATCGTTTGATTTCGTTAAAATTATCTTTGATAGCGTCCAGTGATATTCTCGCATGAACTCTTTGATACTCTTCAACTATCATTTTTTAGGTTCTTCCTTATATTTCATATCAAATATTTCAACTACTTCAGCGCCGAAGATATCATGCATATATGAATATATCTCCTGATTAGCGGTTTCCATATCGACTTTCTTAACAAGTTTTTTCTTAAGTTCAATTCTTATTTGCGTAATCCATTTGGAAATTTCCTCTATTTCCTGCTCATTCGCTTTCATTACGTTATAACAATTATCCATAAGTTCGGCAAAAAGTATACGATTTTTATCATCTATAAGCTTAGGCAAATCCATAATGTCGTCTTCATACTGTTCGATTTTTTCATTGCATTCTGCAATAAGCCTTGAATTTTCTTCTGCCTTCTTTTCCTTTTGAGCTTCCGAAAGTTTAGACTTTTCATCAGTATTATCAACGATTTCCTGCATCAGCTTCTTTTTTATCTTTTTGATGTCTTTAATCTCGGTATTAGCTTTACCCTGAGCTTTAAGAAGTTCATTTACTTCTTCTTCGAGTTCGTCCATATACTTGCTTGAGCCGACGCGATCGGTCAAATTATGATATTTTTTGTCAATTGTAAGTATAGGTAACTTCTTGCCTTCAAGTACTTTTTCAAATTTGTTTTCGTTATCAGACATAGTTTTAATCTTTATTCCGAAAGATTACGGTTGATGTTATAACTAAGTTTCATTAATGAATCTGATAAATGTACATTTTCAACCTGAATGGTTTTGGGAACATTCAAATCTACATGTGCAAAGTTCCAAATACCTTTTATTCCGACCTTTGACAGTCTTTCTGCGACTTTTGGAGCCCCCGTTTTGGGAATTGTAAGTACCGCCATATCAATATCGTTAGACAAAACAAATTCTTCCAATTCTTCCATGGGTTTTACCGGCAGTCCCGCAATCTCAATTCCTAACAGTTTGGGATTTTGATCGAATATACCTTTAAACACAAACCCGCGTCTTGCAAAATTCATATAGTTGGCAAGCGCCTGACCCAAATTTCCTGCACCTACCAATATTAAATTATGAGTTCTGTTCATTCCAAGGATTTTACCGATCTCATCATACAAATATTCCACATTATATCCATATCCCTGCTGACCAAAGCCACCGAAATTATTGAAATCCTGTCTTATTTGAGATGCGGTAACCTTCATAAGGCTACTTAATTCCTTAGATGAAATTCTCTCAACATTGTTATCTTTTAACTCGCCAAGATATCTGTAATATCGCGGAAGTCTGCCGATAACAGCTTGAGAAATCTCTTTATTATCCATTGCTTTGACTCCTAATCATACACTGTTTAATTTTAGTATAATGTGAAATTATTGTCAATGTGATAACCACTAATAAAGCACAATTTGTAGTGTATTTATAAGGGATTATGCACAAAATAATGAGACGGTGAATTTTCACCGCCTCATTAAATTATTTATTATATTTTTATCGTAGTTTTTAAATCACCAACCAAAATATCATATTCACCCGGCAGCAGGACTCTTCTTCCGTCTTCAAGTACGGTTGTAAAACTGTATGCCGTAACGGGAATATTCATATGCACCTTATCGCCGCTTTTGATTAAAGTCTTCTTAAATCCGCACAGGCTCTTTATGGGTTGATTTGCAAAATCAAGGCCGTCACATTTCTTATCTTTGGGTCTCTTGTCAATATAAACAAGGGCGGTCTCTTTTCCATCGACTTTTCCGATATTTTCGATCTCGAATTCGACAACCGCAAGAGGCTTTTGAAGTTTAAGGTAAGAATCATTTTCATCTTTAAGACCGTCAAAATTATTAATTGTAATGTTGAATAATGAATTATCAAAATCTCTTACCGTTGATTGTAACCCCGAATATTTAAAATCAGTATAGCTTAGTCCGTATCCGAAAGGATATAACGGTTCTTCCTTTAAATATCTGTATGTTCTGTCTTTCATGGAATAATCCGTAAACTCCGGTTGCTGATTATTCTTATAGAATGTAAAAGGCAGTTTTCCGCATGGATTAACTTTGCCGAACAATACATTTGCCAAGGCTCTTCCGCCCAACCCTCCTGAATAGAAGCAGTCAACAATTGCATCCGCGTTTTCGTTAAGGAACGAAATATCAATGGCGGAGCCTGCATTAAGAACCACAACAACCTTTTTATTATTTTCTTTTGCAGCCTTAATAACATTTTCGTATAGTCTTATTTGTGACTCAGGAAGCATTAGTGATTTCTTATCACCTGATGCAAACATATTACCCGTATCTCCTTCTTCGCCTTCTATTGTTGCATCCAGGCCCAGGCAAAGAATGGTAATATCGGAATTTTTCGTAACAGCAACAGCCTCACCCATTCTGTCATCCTTATGAGCAAGATTACTTAGCGAATCTTTATACAGATGACATCCGTCAGAGAAAATTACCCTTGACGCTGTTGCCTCTTTAATTCCTTCAAGATTGGTAATATATGTTGATGCGGTTCCGAAGTAATTACCTTCAAGAACTGTTCTTAAATTAGCAGTCGGTCCCACAACGCCAATGGTTTTATATTCTCCTTCCTTTAAAGGAAGTACTCCGTTATTTTTAAGCAGCACAATCGACTCACAGGCTGCCTTCAATGACAAAGCATTATTTTCAGGAGTATCGTTTTCCAGGAATGAAATTCTGTCATATTGAGAAGTTATTTTCTTTGCTTCCTCATCGCTTCTTTCTATAATACCCAGTTTCATTCTTGTTGCCATTAATCGTTCGCAGGCGGTACGCATATCTTTTTCGGTTATAAGTTTATCTTTAAGAGCTCCCAATATACAAAGATATGTGTCGCCGCAATTAAGGTCGCATCCGGCATTAAGTGCCATAGCGGCAGATTGAACGGGAGAATTGGTTATTTTATGATTCTCATGAAAATCCTTTATAGCCCAGCAATCGGAAACGAAATGACCTTTAAAATCCCATTTCGTTCTTAAAATATCCTTTATCAGGGTTTTAGAACCGCAACAGGGTTCATCGTTAGTTCTGTTATAGGCTCCCATAACAGATTCTACTTTACCGATTCTGACAGCGGCTTCAAAAGCCGGAAGATAGGTCTCTTCCATATCTTTTGGAGAAGCAATCGCATTAAAGTGATGCCTTTCACTTTCAGGGCCGGAATGAACTGCATAATGTTTCGCACATGCAGCCACCTTTAAAGAATCGCATTCGGGATAATTATCAATTCCCTGCAATCCTTTAATAAAAGATACACCAAGTCTTGATGTAAGATACGGATCTTCACCGTAGGTTTCATGACCACGTCCCCATCTTTGATCCCTGAATATATTTATATTTGGAGCCCACATGGTTAAGCCCTTATAAATATCTCTGTCTTCCTCTTTGGACTGGGCATTGTATTTAGCCCTTGCTTCCGTTGCAATCACCTTTGCAATTTCAAATAACAATTCATCGTCGAACATAGCAGCAAGTGCAATTGCCTGCGGAAATACAGTGGCTGTTCCCGCACGTGCGACCCCGTGGAGGGCTTCATTCCACCAGTTATAAGCAGGAATACCGAGACTGTCTACAGCCTCGGCATTATACTTAAGTTGCTTAGCAACATCTTCGATTTTCATTTTTGATACTAATTCTTTAGCATCAGATAATAAATTGCTCATATCCACCTCATATCAGTATAATAAATCTTTGAATCCATTATATAGTCTAAGCGCCAGTTCCCTTTTTGTCTGTGGGTGAAGTTCGTATGTAAATCCAAGATCATATGAATATATCATAACAGAATTGGGAATATCCTGACATCTTGCCTGTATACATCTCATATCATCCCACAAAGTTGAGCCTCTGTCACTATCTTCCTGTCCCCAATATGGTAATTGAACATAAGCCAGTTTCAATTCTTTATCATTAAAACACTCTCTTATTCCTTCAACCATAGTCCGCATAAGAGGTTCATAATCCTTATAATACAAGCAATTTGATTCTGCCTGATAGAATAAAAATGCCTTTAATGACAATTTTCTTAAGGGATATATCATTTTATTATACATGCCGCAGGGCTTATACAAGAAAAACATCGGGTCCGGTAAATTAGGAGGATTTAAACTAAAGTCACTGTTTAAATTAGCTCCGATTTTATACTCAAATTCTCCGTCAATCGGAATCATATAAGTACCGCATCTTATATAATATGGCATTTCCGGAACAAATCCGCCGTTTCTTTGTGAAACCTTTACCCTGCAAACCAATACATTATCTTCTTTTAATATTCCCGACGGTATCATATAACGTCTTGGCGGATATCGATAATCGGTGCTTCCGACTTTTATACCATTTATAAAAGTCTCGTCACCGTCAATTATTGTTCCAAAGAACATCTTTGCCTCTTTGCCCACGCAATTTTCAGGCATTTTAAATCGTTTAAGAACCCATACGCTGCCTCTTACAAGTCCCAGTTTTGCTTCTTTATATGGTTCTTCCCATCTTCCGGGGACCGTAATATATTCCGGTATTTCGTCTTCGTTGTACAAAGATATACGTTTTTCGTAATGTTCCTTAATACCGATATCATTATCATCAAGCCAGGCAAAATAATCTTTTTGTTCTTTTAAATCTGCCGCAATCTGATTGGCTACATATTCATCGGATTCATCATTTGCAATTGCTTTATCATAACAAAATTTGCAGGTTTTATTTTTATCGCAGATGCAGTTTTTTTCTTTGGTTTCGCCTCTTAAAACTGCCTTTTTTAGGTTTTGGGCACCTACCTTTAAGAGTCTTTCCTTGGAAATCAAAGCTTCAATCTGAATTCCTCCGCATGCTGTTTGCAGTAGACCAACGGGAACCTGTTGTTCCTTATTAACATACTCTGCAAAATAAAACCCTAATGCGCTAAAAGCATATACATTTTCCTGGGTGGCCTTTTTCCAGCAACCGTTGTAAATATCCGATACAGGGCCATGAAAATCAACTTCCTTAGGCACTTCAAACTGACGAATAAGAGTATTGTTAATGGACTTACAATACTCTTCATTAATATCCAGTGTTCTGCTTACCGGAAGTTCCATATTCGATTGTCCTGTCAAAAGAAATACATCTCCGAACAAAACATCATTTATGACAGCCGCATCGTCTAAAGATTCAATTCTTATAACGTAGGGGCCACCTGCATCCCTTACAGGCAATGCACATTCAAAATAACCGTCTTTATCAGAGGTTACACTTACGCAAGGAGAAATTGTGTCTTTATGTACGTCGCCTTCGCAATATAAAAATATATTTACTTCGGAATTCGTGTTTGTATACCCCCAAAGCGTATTACAGGTATCTCTTTGAAGTATTACACCATCAGATAAAAGTGACGAAAGTTTCATTAATATAACGCCCTTCCTTTTTCATCTTCAATTAGTGTTTTTCTATAAAAATATGAATTTATAACATCACGCCACTCTTTGGAATGCTCAACCTGATTATTAATTCTTTCAACCACGCGATAATAGGATGCACAGTCAATTAATCCGTCAATTTCTTTCCACAAAGACAACATCCTCTCAACATCGTCGGCACCTTCATAATGAGTGTCATAAATATGCTGAATAATTGTTTTACCGTTTCTTAAGATATAATCATATTCCATCTTATGGAAGAATAGTTTAAGTTCATCAGGGCACTTATCTTTATCATTATAAGTTAAAGCTAAAGGCTCATTATACAAAGTTGCATATCCGGTTCCGTTACTGCTTCTGTCAAGACCTATCGTCTTATTTGTGGCCTTATGATAAGTTCCCCACTTTGAATACTCATACCCGTCAGGATCGGGACCGTAATGGGTATTGGGAACAACCATCCAACCGATTCCCAACGGAGAGGTATACTTTTCATAGGCAGGCCATGACATCATAAGAATCTTATTAATATTTTCAACAACTTTTTCGTTGTCATTAAAAGTAAGTTTTGTCCATTCTTCCGCAATGTCTTCAGAAGATAAATCCATATCAAAGCACAGTCGTCCAAAACCATATAAATTGGCGGCAGCCAAATCATGACCGGTCCAATTCATGTCGTTACCTGTATTGGCAACGGCACACATTCCCGCCAGAGAATTACCGTATGTTTTTCCGCAGACTATATCTTTAACTTTTGCCCCGCCTTCTTTTCCGTAGGTTTCAAATTCAAGAACTTCTTTAAACCAGGGAATAAGATAACAAATATGTCTTTGCTGACCTGTATACTCCTGAGCAATCTGATACTCAATCATTTGATTTGTATTTTTAAGACAGCCAAACAGAGGCATTACAGGTTCTCTTACCTGGAAATCCATTGGTCCGTTTTTCATCTGAAGAATGACATTATCTTCAAATTTCCCATCAAGGCCACTGAAATAATCATATGCAGCTCTTGCCCTGTCGGTTTTTAAATCTCTCCAATCCTGTTGACAGTTATATACAAAACAACGCCAGATAATAATTCCGCCATATGGTTTAATAGCCTTTGCAAGCATATTGGCACCATCTGCCTGATTTCTTCCGTAAGTAAAAGGACCCGGTCTTCCCTCAGAATCAGCTTTAACCAAAAATCCCGGAAAATTCGGAATAACCGAATAAATATATTCCATTTTCTTTTCCCAGAATGAAATCACTTTAGGATCAAGGGGGTCTGCGCTCTTAACCTCAGGATTATCTATTGAAGCTGCATAATTCAAGCTAAGATAGAGCTTGACTCCGTAAGAATCAAAAATATCATATAATTCTTTTACTTTATGGATAAATCTTTCGTTTATCAAATCACATGCTGCATCTTTAACATTAACGTTATTTATTACAACACCGTTATAACCCACAGAACAGAGAATTCTTGCATAATCATAGGTTCTTTCGTTAATTAAAATATCATTATTTTCAAAGAAAAAAGAATTCCCCGAATAACCTCTTTCTATATCTCCGGACATATTGTCCCAATGATTAAGCATACGAAGAGGATTTGCCGGAACCTCTTTTAAATTAATGATTTTGTCTTTGCTTATACGATATGCATTAATAAATCTAAAGCTTCCGTACAAAACTGCTTTTGTGGTATTTCCTTCAATTACATATTCAGATTTATCGGAATATATTCTATATCCTTCTTCACCTAAAGAATCATCATTGGATTTTACCAATGAAACCGTAATGTTTTTTAATGAGGCAGCTTTTGAAAGTTCTCTTACAGCATTTGAAAGCTGTTTATTATTTTCAAAATAAGTATCCTTATTAATTTTTATATTATTATCCTTAACTGATTCATCAAGCCATAGCTTTGTGTACATATTTGTGTAATACCTCCCTGACAGATCCGTTTCCATTACACAATTCATCATAGATTGAAAGAATACGATTGCCTAAATCATCTTCGAATAAATCTACAGCAAATATCTCCTGTTTTTTTAGAATATCAGAAGCGCTTAACTTTCTTAATTCCTCAAGCATCGGATCCGGGCTTAAAGAAAATTCATTACCACTATCATCTATTCCCTGCAAGTATCTAAGATATCCGGCCAATACCAATGGTATTAATATCAATGAGGATGTATCAAGTTTATCCGACTTCCTATATGCCTTAATAGTTTCACCAAATCTGATAGGTATTTTTTGAGACGTATCACATGCAATTCTTTGCGGTGTGTCAGGCATAAAGGGATTGGGAAGTCTTTTTGTAAGTACGGCATTTAAAAAATCATCAGGCGACAATACTCCCGGATTTACAACCACTTTCATGCCTTCTTTATGTCCCAAAGTGTATACAAGATTCTTTAAATCCTCATCATCCATCTCATCATGAATTGTCGTATATCCTAATAAGCAACCGAATATTGCCAGCGATGTATGAAGTGGATTAAGGCATGTACATACCTTCATTTTTTCGGTTTTATCAACGGTCTCTTTATCAGTATATATAACGCCTACTTTATCAAGCGGAAGTTTTCCGTTAGGGAATTTATCTTCAATAACCAGATATTCGGTTTCTTCGGCGTTTACAAAAGGTGCGACATATGTATTTTTTGATGTAATAACCTGGTCTAGATCCTCAAATCCGTCTTCTTTAAGTGCTTTTGCAACATTTTCATCAGGACGTGGAGTAATTTTATCTATCATCGACCAGGGGAAAGATACAGATTTTTCATCTGTAACATAATCCACAAAGCCTTCTTCTGCTTTACCGTTTTCTACCCAGCCTTTCGCAAAAGTTATAACTGCATCAAACAGTTTATCTCCGTTATGGGAACAGTTATCCATAGAAACAAAAGCAACCGGAAGCGCACCTGCAAGATATCTGTGATATAAAAGACCCACAACCTTTCCTATATAACTTGATGAATGATCCGGACCGTTTTCTATATCTTTAGCGGTTGACGGCAGTAAATTCCCGGAAGAATCTTTAACAACATATCCTTTTTCGGTAATTGTAAAACTTACCATCTTTAGGGAATCTTTTGCAAAAATATCCTTTAATTTCTTTATTTCAATTGAATCATTCTGGTCAAGAATATATGAATCAACGATACTTCCTATAACCTTCTTTTCCATAGTACCGTCGGCTTTTAAGGTTACGAGAATACTTAAATCATCATGAGGTTTGTACATTTTTTCGATAATCTCATAATCGTAGCCTTCGCATACCAAAAGTCCGGTCTCAATCTCATTATTCTCCAGCAATCTGTCAACAAGATTCCCCTGGAAAGCTCTGAAAATATTACCGGCTCCAAAATGAATCCATTCAGGATTAGTAATCGTCTTTTGCTTTATGACGCTTCTGTCATATTTAGGAACAAGTATATTTTTGTTAGAATATTCGGAAAAATTCTTTATACCATCACCAGTTAAGAACATGATTTCTCTATTGCCTCCCATAAACCGTTAAGATAAGTTGCTCCCAATGCTCTGTCATATAATCCATATCCGGGCATTGCGACCTCATCCCATATCATTCTTCCGTGATCGGGACGAATCGGTCCTTTAAAATCAATTTCATAAAGTGCTTTCATGATTTCATACATATCAAAACTACCATCCGATGACAAATGTGCAGCTTCTTCAAAATCATCATCTGAATTAAACTTCAAATTACGAACATGGGCAAAATGAAGTCTTCCCTTTAAAGCACGAATCATTGTGGGTAAATCGTTTGCTCTGTTGGTTCCATACGAACCGGCACAAAACGTTACACCGTTATGTGGATTATCCACCATCTTCATCATTCTCATAATATTTTCAAGATTAATAATTATTCTGGGTAAGCCAAATACAGACCAGGCAGGATCATCGGGATGAATTGCCATATTAATATCATATTCATCACAAACCGGCATAATTCTTTCAAGGAAATACTTCAAATTATCAAATAGTTTTTCCTCATCAACATCCTTATATTTTTCGAATAATTCCTTAATAATTGCCATTCTTTCCGGTTCCCATCCCGGAAGTATTGCACCGTTTGCATCCTTTGATATAGATGCAAACATCGTTTCGGGATTAAGGGCATCAATTGCCTTTTGTGTATAAGCAAGAACGGTTGAACCATCCGGGCGAACCCTTGCAAGTTCGGTTCTTGTCCAGTCAAATACAGGCATAAAGTTATAACAGACAAGATGAATATCTTCTTTGCCTAAATTTCGAAGCGTTTCAATGTAGTTATCAATATACATATCTCTGTCATGACTTCCGATTTTAATGGAATCATGAATATTTACAGATTCAATTCCCGATATATGCAATCCTGCACTTTCTACTTCTTCCTTAAGTGCATGAATCTTTTCCCGTGACCAAACTTCACCCGGTGTTGTATCATATAATGTTGTTATAACACCCGTAACTCCGGGTATTTGTCTAATCTGCTTTAATGTAACGGTATCAAAATCTTTACCGAACCATCTTAATGTCATTTCCATAGTAATTATCTCCGATCTAGATTTCTAATTCTCAATATAATTAGATTACCTTTAAATCAATATAATATCTTTCCAAATTTTGCCCAAACATCCATAGATATTGCTATCAGATAATATATTGCAAAAATATTTAGCAAAATCTAAGTATTTTTGTAATATATTATCTTTTTAAAAGGGCTCCACCATTATTGATGGAGCCCAATAAAAAGCATATCGTAAATCAAAAACTATTGATTAGTTAAGCATGTCAGAACCGTAAGTAGCATCCCACTTTTCTGTTCTTTCATCGATGATAGCCTGACCGCCTGAGCTAAGGTAATCATCCATAGCTGCATCCCAAACCGAATCGAAATCTGCTTCTGCAGCAACAACTGCTGTATCAAAAGCTACATCTCTCTTACCGTTAAGAGCTTCGCCCATACCTTCTTCAGCTGTGATAGCACCAACGTTAACAGCCTTAGGAAGAAGTGCATCTGTATTACATGTCTTAATAGAATCAACAACTACCTGAGGATCTGTTTCACCTGTGCCGTAGCCGTAAGCTAATGAAGCATTTGTAGCTTCTTCACCTGCAACAAGTCTAAGTCCGTTACATGTGATTGTAAGGTCAATGTTGTTACCCGAGTTCATGATAGCATCGCCTTCAGCTGAAAGAGTCTGAACTACGCCGCCATCAAGCTTTTCATGTGTAACGCCTTCATCACCTAACTGAAGGTATTCAACGTGAGCAGGATCTGAAATCCAATCAAGGTAAAGCATAGAAGCTAAAGGCTCATCATTTGTTGTAGGGAAGAAGATCTTTCTGTCGCCTGCTGCTGAGTAAGACCACTTCTGATACTTACCGTTAGAAGCCTGGAAGCAGTCAACTGCTACGAATTTAGCGTTTTCGCCAACAAGTCTCTGAAGGTTAGCATTGATTGAATCGTCACCGTTTCTGAAAGGATAGTCAAAGTTGTGCATGAAAGCTCCAACATAACCTGCCTTCATCATATCATCCTCTGTAGAATCTCCACTCGGATATAAAGCGAAATCTTTCCAGATTAAGCCCATGTTGTACCACTTGTTAAGAAGTCTAACGGCTTCCTTTGTTCCGTTTTCTGTGTACTTTCTGTCATCAAATCCGTTAACATAGAACTCTTTGTCTGTGATAGCAGGATCAATGTAAGATTCGATAAGGTTAGCTGCTCTCCAGCCTACATCATATGAAACTGAGAAAGGAACCATCTTGCTTGCATCAGCGCCAAGAAGAGTATCAGCATTCTCCTGGAAAGCTACAAGCATATCTTCGAATTCCTGAGTTGTTGTAGGAGCTGCAAGACCAAGAGTCTCAAGCCAGTCCTGACGAACGAATGTAGTAATACGGTTGATGTTGTTTCTCTTTCCTTCTACTGCCCAAATCTCTCCTGTTGCAGGATCCTTATCATAGTAGATGTTGTCTTCACCGAGCCAATCCCAAAGGTTAGGAAGCTCAGCCTTGTATCCGTCTACAAAAGGAGCAAGATCGATAACTGCACCCATTGATGCATATGTCTGAATAGTAGGATAGCTGTATGTTACACAGATATCAGGTGCTGTACCACCGGCAAGAAGGTTATTGATTTCTTCACCTTCTGTCCAACGAGGAACTGCTACGAACTCAACTTCTACGTTGTGATCTTCAAGCATACCCTTCTTGATGTAATCTGTGTACATATTGTTTGTAGGATCTGTACCGCCGTCATTACCACGGTCATAAACCTCTACTGTAATATGTCTTGTTTCAGCAAACTTTCCATCAGTTAATTCTGAAGGAACTTCTGCTTCAACTTCTGCAGCAGGTTCTGTTGTTTCTGCTGTAGCTTCAGTTGTTTCTGCTGTTGTGTCAGCCGGAGCTGCAGCAGTATCAGCTGATTTTCCGCAAGCTGCCAATGAAAGAACCATTGCAGATGCAAGTACTACTGATAATACTTTTTTCTTCATTTTTTACCTCCCATGTAAAAATTTGGTTTTTGAAATTTATAATTACGACCTATGATCGCAGTTACCACATTAACAATTACTCCTTAACGGCTCCCAACGTAACTCCGTGAATGAAATACTTCTGAAGGAACGGATAAATACATAAAATAGGAATCGTTGAGAACATTACTATCGCCGCCTTAAGGGACTCCGAAAGACCCGGGGATGAGAATCCTTCCTGCGTTGCAACATCAACAGAATTGATACTGTTTAAAATGTTATATAAAAGCAACTGCAAGGGATAAAAATCCTTATCCTTCATGTACATAAGAGCATCGGAATAACCATTCCAACGACCTACGGCATAGAATAATGCCAAGGTAGCAAGCACAGGCTTTGAAAGCGGTACATAAATATTCCACAATATTCTAAAGAAACTTGCGCCGTCTATTTCTGCGGATTCACGGAGGGAATCGGGAATGCCGTAGAAGAAGCTACGCATAATAATCATGTTATATACGCTAAGGCAGCTCGGAATGATAAGTACAAGTGGGCTGTCAAGCAGGCCAAGTCTTTGCATAAGCAAATAATTGGGAATCGTACCTGCATTAAAGAACATGGTGATTGTAATTAGAATATTAATAAATCCACGTCCCTTTAAGTTTTCAAAAATAAGAGGATACGCGCAAAGCGTAGTCATTGTTAATGAAAATATTGTACAGATAACAGTTAGTACTGCTGTCCATCCGAATGCCTTTATATACTTTGCATCACCCAATACCGTCTTATAAGCACCAAGGTTAATTCCTTTAGGTATAAGATAAACCTCATGCTTAACAAGAAAATCAACGCCGGATAAGGACCTTGCCAGCAGGTTAAGCATCGGAATAAGACACATTAAACTGATAATTACGCAAATCAGTACGAAAATCCAATCTCCGATCTTTGTTCTAAAAGAATGTATCATTCTGTTTTCTTCCATCACGCACCTCCTACCAAATACCGCGCTCGCCAAACTTACGAGCAAGCCAGTTAGAGAACAACAGGAAGAATACTCCGATAACCGATTGGAACAAACCTACAGCTGTAGTTAAACTAAACTGTGAACTCTTAATACCGTATTTATAAACGAATGTTGAAATAACTTCGGCGTATTGCATAACAAGCTTATTCTGCAATGCAAAAGGTCTGTCGAATCCGGAACCCAGAATATTACCGATTGCCATAATCAGCAAAACAATAATTGTAGGCTTAATTCCGGGTAAGGTAATATGCCACATCTTCTTAAATCTTCCGGCCCCGTCAACCGATGCAGCTTCATAAAGTTCGGGAGAAATACCGGCAATTGCTGCCAGGTAAATAATTGAATTCCAACCGAAGCTCTGCCAAATACCAAGACCTATATACGTCTTCACCCAGGTACGTGCATCATTTAAGAACGGAACAGACTCTATACCTATCTTGTTAAAGAAAATATTAATTAATCCGTTTGTAGGATTAAAAAGCTGGAGTGCCAACCCGTAAATAATAACCCAAGATAAGAAATGTGGCATGTACGCTATAGTCTGTACTGTTTTCTTGAATCTTTTAAATCTTAATTCGTTAAGGATAAGGGCAAATACTATAGGCACACAGAAACCGCATACAAGATCCAAAACATTAAGTAATACCGTGTTTCTTAGAGAATTTATAAAGTCTCTGTTCTTAAAGGCTTTAATGAAATACTCAAAACCATGGTTTTGTGCCCAAGGCATGTCAAATACCTTTTGAACGATACTGTATTTTTTGAACGCAATCAAAACATAATACATCGGTCCGTATTTGAACACGATAAGGTATACAAGCGGTAGCAGCAATAACGCATATAACTGCCAATACCTTTTCCAATATGAAGCATTTAATTTTTTCTTAGGCGCTTTACCTTCAACTTCTTTAGCCATCCGGGCACCATCCTTTACTTAAAATATTCCGGGAACTGTTCCTTAATTAAATTCTCATCCACCTGATATCTTGATAAGTGTTTATTTACTAATTCAACAGCTCTTAATTTATCTTTTGATTTAATAGCTTCAAGCATATTTCTATGGTCCGAAACTATCTTCATATCTTTAACCGTTTCAACCGAAAGTGTTCTTACCCTGTCGAAATGAATCATCATTGTAGATCGCATTTCGTAAATTATGTCTTTTTGGGCCGCTGTATATATCAGCTTATGAAATTCATTATCAAGTTCGTATATTCTTTCGGCTGCCTGCTTTTCTAAATAAAATTCCTGTAAATGAACATTTTCTTCTAACTTCTCAAGAGCTTCACTGTCTGCCACCTCACAGGCTACTTCTATAACAGCACTGTCAAGCACCTGTCTTAAGAAACGGGATTCATCAACCATCTTGGAATCAATCAAAGCCACATATGAACCTCTCTGCGGCAGAGTTTCAATTATTCCGGCTTTTGCCAAATCTATAATGGCTTCTCTTACCGGAGTCCTTGAAACACCAAGTTCCATCGCTATTTCATTTTCAGATACAAGTGTTCCGGGCTTTAAATCAACAGATATTATATTGTTCTTCAATACTCTGAAAGCAAAATCTCTTGCGGTTTCCTGAGATTGTCTGTCGAATATGTTCATTCAATGCCTCAAATAACTAAAATTTTATGAAAATATAAACAATTCATTCAACTTGTTCACTTGTATACTAGTGTTCTTTAGGTAAAATTTACCACATATATTTTCATTTGTAAATATTTTTTTGTAAAAAAATAGAAAAGGTGCGCAACATGAATTGCACACCCTTTCAGGAATGAGGAAAAATATAAAGAAATGTTTATACACTTGTTTATTTTCCGGCGTTCTTAAAAAACTTATCTACCACCGAAATGATTTCGGCCGGACACATTGATTTAAGCAAATATGCAGCCGGTCTTAATCGCATTATCTCTTTTACAGTCTCGGCGTCATCCACCGAGGTTAAAAACATAAAGGGAATCTCCGAAAATTCCTTTTCATTCTTCATAAGTGAAACTGCCATCATACCGTTTACAATCGGCATATAATAATCCATAAGAATTAAATCCGGCTTATGAAGAGTTATACTTTTTATGGCCGTTAATGCAGATGTTGCAAGCATAACCTGATATTTATCATCCAGCATATTTTTGACATTTCTAAGAAACGGCCCCGAATCATCAACTACCAAAATGGTTTTCTTATTCTTGCTCTTAAAGAACAAAAGATATTTGATAATTGAATCAATAACTTCGTTTATGTCAATGGGACGCATATAAGTCCCCTTAATCTGATCGTGGGGAATAATATCTTCTGCAGCAGAAATATCCATTGGAAGACCTAACATAAATACGGGAATATCTTTTCCCATGGCAAACTGGTTTATATCTACCAACGCAGGTTTATCTTCCAGAAAACTGCTGTCAACAAACAGTACTATTGCATTAAATTCTATATTCTCATTGACGTAATTACTGTTTCTAAAATTATATACATTGGCTATATGACCGACCTCATTAAATCGGTTAACCATATTTCTTGTAAGAAAGCTTTGTTGCTCGCCTCCGAAGACAGCTATATTAAGTTTCTTTCTGTCCTTAAAGTTACTGTTGTAATTACTTACAGGACCTTTAGCGTCTTCATTTAAGCCATACATTATCAGCTTTCTCCCAAATTCCCGATCATTTTTTTACACAACTTAACTACTTCAATTAAATCAACATCCGTAACAAGTACTCTTAACCTGCTTAAATCGTCTTCTATTTCCTTAGGCACGACACATTTGTTCAGCTCGTGCATATTTGAGTCAACTCCGTCAAGATACATGTTTTCGGAATCTTCTATTATATTCTCAAGGATATTTACTATTCTGCTCTTTGGAACAAAAATAGACTGCATAAATTCTCCGGCACAGTTAACAAGTAACTTGTTCTTTAACAGTCTGTATTCGTTAAGTACCTGTTCCGTTCTGGTATTAAGTTTATCAATGTCCTTTGCTTTAGTAAGCCTTTCAAGTTCTTCAAACTGTTTTGAAAGCCCGACCGCACCGATTAACAGCGATGAGCTCTTAAGGGCATGAACCTCAATCATGAAGTCATCATATTTTTTTGAACGAAGGTAATCGCATATTAAATAGTGTTTAAAATCAATTATGTTTGCATAATCAAGGAACATCTTCTTAAGCAGCTTAAGGGATCCGCAGTTCTTAATTCCTTCATCAACATCAATGCCCTCAATAAAAGGTTTTTTGTCTTCGGATTCATCAATTCCTTTATTCTCTATTTCTTCGATAATTCCGATTACCTTATCCGGTATATACTTAAGCAGTTTTTCTTTTGCATTATCAAGAGTCATGGGCTTAATAATACAATCATCCATACCGGAGCCAAGCAAAAAGTCTACCTCATCGGTACTTGCTGTCAAAGCAACAATCGGAAGTTTCTTTAAATCATCTCTGTTGGCAAGGTTTCTTACATAAGAAGTTGCCTTAGCGCCATCCATAACCGGCATAAGATAATCCATAAAAACAAGATCATATTCACCCTGAGTAATCATCCTGATGGCCTCTTCACCATCCTGGGCGGTATCAATAATCATATTAAGGGGTTTAAGTATATCTACTGCAACCTCTCTGTTTATCTCGTTATCTTCAACAACCAGAATTTTAATATCGGTCTTGGATTCCATTCTATTCTCCCGTGTCTACCTTGGATATGGTATCAATAATAAACTTATACTGGGTTTTAATATCATTCAGCATATCGGTTACATCAATTGCAGGCTCACCGTTTCTTAATTCTTCACATAAATCCGAAGCGACCTTGCCAAGCCCTGCAAGCCCCAGATTAAGACACATCCCCTTAATAGAATGTACGCATCTAAATGCTTCTTCGTAACTTTTTTCTTTTAGCAGTTTTTCGAGATTTACAGATTCGTCTTCAGACCCGAATTTATATAAATACTTAACAATTCTTTCCCTTTTACCGAGTCTTGACAGAACCTCTTCAAAATTCCCACCGATTTCCACATAAAACTGTTCTACAGTCATAAATTGTCCTCTCTTAGTTTTACTATTCAAACGGATAACATTTAACAAAGCATTCTATCAACTTTGGAGAAAAAATCCCGCATTCTCCGTTTGTTATCATTTCAAACGCCTTTTCCTTTGTAAATGCTTTTTTGTAGCACCGCTCTTCTATCAGCGCATCATAAACATCTGCCACCGAAACAAGCTGTGCCGAAATTGGTATATCGTCTCCTTTTAAGCCTTCCGGATATCCCCTTCCGTCGTATCTTTCATGATGATATCTTGCGATGTCATAACATGTTTGAGCGTAATCTTCGTCCCATATACCCTTTACATTTTTAATATATTCGGAACCCAGCGTTGTATGCTCTTTCATTTTGGTAAATTCATCATCCGTTAACCTGCCGGGTTTTAACAAAATTGCATCGGATATTGCGATCTTGCCCACATCGTGAAGCGCTGCCGCCTCGGAAATAACTTCAATCTTTTCGTCTGTGAGGCAATACTCGGGATGAAGCTTCATCATAGCCTGTGCCATCATCCCGGTATACTTAGATACTCTTTGAACGTGTTGACCACTTTCGAGATTTCTGCTTTCAACAAGATTTCCCAAAATTTCAACCATGGAACGACTGGTATGTTTTATCTTGTCAGTCTGCTCTTTTACAGTATCTTCCAGATGATTCTTATAGTTGTACAGGCTTACGGTATTTCTCACACGAGTCTTTACAAGCGATGCGCTAAAAGGCTTACGTATGAAATCCGTTGCTCCCAACTTAAGACAATCATTTTCAGCTTCGGTAGAATTCTCTGCCGTAATCATAAGAACCGGTAACTCCGAAAGAATATTCTTGTCCCTCATGATTCTTAATACTTCCATCCCATTCATATTGGGCATGTTAATATCAAGCAAAACCATATCAAGATTCTTATGATTCTCTTCAATTATGCCAATTGCTGAAACACCATCATTAGCTGTAACGAGCTCGTAATCGTCTTCGAAGATATCCGACAAAATATCTACATTGATATCTACGTCGTCGACAATCAGAATTTTCCCTTTCATTAAGTATTTCCTCTATATTAAAAAATCCCCTCTTTTAATACTTACATTTACATAATATAACAATGTTTTTTTGATTTCAGTTTTAATTTTGTCGCAAAAAAGGCCAATTTTTTCGCAAAAACTTTTTATTATAATTTTTGACAATAAAAAAGCTCCACCTCCACAGGCAGAGCTATATAGCATATCAATATTATCTGTTTCTGAATACCTTTTTGATATCGGAAAGACCCGACTTTGACGGATAAAGCATGGTTCCGTCAGACAAAAGCAAAGAATCCGAATCAATTGCATTTAAGAAATTCATATTTATCAATAACCCGATACCGCAAAACGCAAAATCATCATTTTCTGCCAATGCATGAACTTCTTCCTTAAACGATCCTCTTATAAGTTTTGTCTTAATCTGCTGTCCGTTTTTAAGATGATATACAGGGCATCTGCTAACAAGTTCAACAAACATTATGTCATGAGAACTTACTCTAAATTCACCGGAATCCGATTTAATATATACACTTACTGCGTCCGATGAATTTCTTTTATCTGCAAGAGCTTCATCAAGTACATTCTGTAGCTTATTAACATCCAGAGGCTTAAGCATATAGTAAAATGCTCTGACATCATAACTGCTTACGGCATACTCCACAGTAGAAGTAAGGAAAATTATCTTCCCCTCATCCTTTAACATACGAAGTGTCGATGCTACTTCAAGACCGTTTACCTTAGGCATTATCATATCCAGAATATAAATATCATAATTACCACTGTTTTTAACGCTCTTAATAAGCTCCATGCCGTCATAGAACTTAGAAACAGTCGCATCCAGCCCTCTCAAAGAAATATAATCCAAAATTATTTCTTCAAGTAAATCAGTTTGAATTTCGTTGTCATCACAAATTGCTATCTTTATCACGACCAATTACCCCTCAGGCACAATTTTATCATGATTTGCATAAAATATTCAAGCAATTTAAGATAATTTCTCCCATTTTATGTATAATTCATCAAGTTCCTGAGTATTTTTATTAATCTCATTAGTTATCTCCTGAAGCTTTACGGAAGATGTCGTGATTAAAGGCTCCAGCATTTTTTCATTCAGCAACTTATTTTGATTCTCAAGAAATTCTATTCTTTCTTCGACTTTTTTAAGTTCATTTTCTGCTTTACGTTTTAAAGCAGCGGCTTCTTTTTGCGCTTTATAATCCAGTGCTCCCTTTGACGGAGGTTCCGATGCTTTATTGCCTTCGGCAGAAGTTATATTGCCCTTTGTTTCTGCCGGTTGACCTTTCTTTAATACATAATAATCATAGTCCCCCAGGTATCCGGTAACCGTATCATCGGAAAGCTCAATAATCCTGTCTGCAGTCCTGTTTATAAAATATCTGTCATGAGACACATAAAGTACAGTGCCTTCATAAGCATTAATTGCATCCTCAAGTATTTCCTTTGATGTAATATCCAAATGGTTAGTGGGCTCATCAAGGATTAAAAAATTTCCCTTACTTAACATTAACTTTGCAAGCGAAACGCGTCCCTTTTCACCACCCGAAAGATTTTTTATCTTTTTAAATACATCATCTTCCGTAAATAAAAATGCAGCAAGTACATTACGCACCTCGGTATTATTCATTGTAGGATGCTCATCCTGTAATTCTTCAAATAATGTTTTATCTTCATGAAGTACATGATGTTCCTGATCGTAATAACCGATTTCAACATTTGTGCCCAGGGTAACGCTTCCCTCATCCGCATCCAGAAGTCCGTTAATAATCTTTAATATTGTGGTTTTGCCTGTTCCGTTATCGCCTATTAAAGCAACAACTTCTCCGCGCCTTAAATCAAAAGATATATCCTTAAACAGCACATTATCCCCATAGGCTTTTGATAAATGTTCTATCTTAAGTACATCATTGCCGGATGATATATTGGGCATTAATGTTAGATTCATGGCATCATTTAGTTCTGTAGGCTTTTCAAGTCTTTCGATTTTGTTTAATGCTTTAACTCTTGATTCGGCTCGTTTTATGGACTTTTCCCTGTTGAATTCTCTAAGCTTCTTAATTACTGCCTCCTGATGAGCAATAATATTCTGTTGCTTATAATATGCATTCATTTTCTCAATTCGAAGTGCCTCTTTTTTTACCGCATATTCAGAATAATTACCGGAAAAAGATATACATGCACCGTTTTCGATTTCAACGACTTTATTTACTATTCTGTCCAGAAAATATCTGTCATGGGAAACAATTATAACTGCCTTTTTGTAATTAAGAAGGTAGTTTTCCAAGAATGCAATTGCTTTAAGGTCCAGGTGGTTTGTAGGCTCGTCCATTATGATTAAATCCGGAGATTGAACAAGAATTCTTGATAGGGCAACTCTGGTCTTTTGGCCACCCGAAAGTGTATCTATGGGCCGGGACAAATCGCCACCTTCAAATCCAAGTCCCGAAATAATTCCGTTAATTTCGCTTCTGAAAGTAAGTCCTCCCATAAGTTCAAAGGTATGAGATAACTTTTCATATGAATCCATAAGTGAATTAAGCTCATTACCTTCCTTTTGGGACATCATATCTTCCATTCGGCGAAGACGGTTTTCCATATCAACAAGTTCTTTTTTGGACAATAACAGTTCTTCGTATATCGTATTTTTAGAATTCACAGTAGATTCCTGCGAAAGATAACCTACGGTCTTGTCCTTAGTAACAACAACAGAACCGGAATCCGGTTCAATTTCCTTTGTTATAATACGAAGTAAGGTCGTTTTACCGGCGCCGTTGACACCGATAATAGCGGCCTTATCATTTTCCTCAAGGTGAAAGGAAATATTATTTAATACAGTATTCTCTTCGAATGCTTTAGAAATATTACTTACTGATAAAATCATATAACTTACATTGCTTCAAATGTTTCTCTTATTGCCTTAATAAAATCCTGGGAATTAAGAATAACAGGATTTTTACATGTTGATATAAGGGATAAAGACTTGGTCATTTTGCCGTCTTCTACAGTCTTAATGCATGCTTTGTCCATCTTATCGGCGTATTCAACAAGTTCTTTGATACCATCAAGTTCGCCACGTTTTCTGAGGGCGCCTGTCCATGCAAAAATAGTTGCTATCGAATTGGTAGAAGTTTCTTCGCCCTTCAAATGCTTGTAATAATGTCTTTGAACAGTTCCGTGGGCTGCTTCGTACTCATAAACTCCGCTTGGCGATACCAGAACGGAAGTCATCATACTAAGGTCACCGTAAGCAGTAGCTACCATATCAGACATTACATCTCCGTCGTAGTTCTTACAAGCCCATATAAATCCGCCGTTTGAACGAATTACTCTTGCTACGGCATCATCTATTAATGTGTAGAAATAAGTGATTCCCAATTCATCGAACTTCGCTTTATACTCTTTTTCAAAGATTTCCTGAAAAATATCTTTAAAAGTATGATCATATTTTTTGGAAATAGTATCCTTTGAACTAAACCATAAATCCTGCTTTGTATCAATAGCATAACCGAAGCATGCTCTTGCAAATGAAGAAATTGATTTTTCCGTATTATGAATACCCTGAATAATTCCGGGGCCATCAAATTCATGAATCACTTCACGTATTTGAGTTCCGTCTTCTGCCGTATATACAAGTTCTGCCTTGCCTTTTCCCGGAACCTTTATTTCTACATTCTTATAAACATCACCGTATGCATGGCGGGCAATAGTTATAGGCTTTGTCCAATTGGCAACATAAGGAACAATTCCCTTAACGAGAATCGGTGCCCTAAATACAGTACCGTCAAGAATCGAACGGATTGTACCGTTAGGTGATTTCCACATCTTCTTAAGATTGTATTCGCTCATTCTTGCCTGATTGGGCGTAATTGTAGCGCACTTAACGGCAACACCGTATTTTAATGTGGCATTGGCACTGTCTACCGTAACCTGATCATCCGTTGCATTTCTGTTTTCAAGTCCCAGATCATAATATTCGCTCTTAAGGTCGATAAAAGGAAGAATTAGTTCATCCTTAATCATCTGCCATAAGATTCTTGTCATTTCATCGCCATCCATCTCAACCAATGGTGTAGTCATCTGTATTTTGCTCATAGGTATTATCTCCTTAAATTTATTCTTCGCCTATCTGCTTAACAATATTTTCATAAGCATTATTTATATGCTTAATGGCAAGCTCTGATGCTTTTGGGGCATCCTTTGATTTAATTGCTTCCATTATCATTCTGTGCTCTTCGTTAGAAGCCACGCCTCTGTTGGTAGACAATGTTTTCTTACGAATTCTGATTACATACTGGTGGAAGTCCTGAAGAAGATTCTGTAACATCTTGGAATCGCAAGCCTCGTAAAGTATATGGTGAAATCTGTTGTCAAGTTCTGCCAACTGATCCATATGACCCTTTGAAGCGTGAAAAGAAGCAAGATATACATTTTCTTCCAGCTCCTCCAGCTGTTCATTCGTTATATGTTCACATGCCAGGGATGCGCACATTCCCTCAAGTTGTGTTCTTATCATATAAATATCATGAACATCCTTGGGCGTAATGCCGGTAACGTATGCCCCTTTATTGGGAACTATCTGAATTAAGCCTTCAAGCTCAAGCTGTCTAAAGGCTTCTCTTACAGGTGTTCTTGATACACCAAGTTCATTTCCGATTGCTACTTCCTTAAGTTCCTCACCCTCATCATAAACTCCGTTTAAAATATCTTCCCGCAGTTTGGTAAAGACTCTTCCTCTAAGAGAATACCCGTCAGAAGTATCCTGCTTTACATCATAATTTTTCATTAATCATTAATCCCCTTAACAATAACCCCAAGGTTATCTGCACTATTCTTAATCTGTTTAAGAAGTTCGTCATCTGTAAGAACCGTTACACGTCCGTCCTCATATTGTGCATCAACCCATGCCTTAACATCCTTAACAAGCTCTGAATTTTTGCTAAACTGATCATCCCCCTTAAGTTTAAGATATGTATTCATCCAATGTGCAATTCCCGCAAGACCCGATGTATTTGAAATAGCACAAAGTGCAGGTCTGTTAAGGAATTTCTCGGTATCAAAGATATTATATATTTCTTCATTCTTTAATAATCCGTCAGCATGAACACCGGCTCTTGTTACATTGAAGTTTTTGCCGACAAACGGCGTTCTGGGCGGAATCTCATAACCTAATTCCTTCTCATAATATTCGGCAAGCTCGGTAATAACCGTTGTATCCATTCCGTTAAGGTCACCGCGAAGCTGTGCGTACTCAAATACCATAGCTTCCAAAGGTGTATTACCGGTACGTTCACCTATACCGAACAAAGATGTATTAACGCCGCAGCAACCGTATAACCAAGCAGTTGTAGAATTAACAACAGCCTTATAAAAATCGTTATGACCATGCCACTCAATTAATTCATTGGGAACACCTGCATGTGTATGAATAGCATATATTATGCCCGGTACGGAACGGGGAATAACTGCACCGGGGTAGTTAACTCCGTATCCCATGGTATCACAGGCTCTTACCTTAATCGGAATCTTATACTGTTCCATAAGTTTCATAAGTTCGATACAGAAAGGAACAACATATCCGTAAATATCGGCTCTTGTAATATCCTCAAGATGACATCTTACGGCAATTCCCTCGTCAAGACAGTCTTTAACCACAGAAAGGTAATGCTCCATTGCCTGTTTACGGGTCATCTTAAGTTTCATAAAGATATGATAATCCGAGCAGGAAACAAGAATACCCGTCTCCTTCATACCAAGTTCCTTGACAAGTTTAAAGTCTTCCTTTGAAGCTCTTATCCATGAAGTTACTTCCGGGAATTTGTAACCTCTTTCCATACATTTAACAACAGCATCTCTGTCTTTCTTTGAATAAAGGAAAAATTCCGAAGCTTTAATCATGCCCTTAGGGCCGCCAAGCTTATGAAGGTAATCGTATATAGTAACAATCTGCTCTGTTGTATAAGGTGCTCTTGACTGCTGACCGTCACGGAATGTAGTATCCGTAATCCAGATTTCCTGTGGCATATTATGAGGTACCACTCTGTCGTTAAAAGGAATCTTAGGAACCTCCGAATACGGGAACATATTACGGAATGCATTAGGTTTCTGAACATCCTGCAAAGTATACATGTGCTCTTCTATCTCAAGAAGATTGTTCTTTTCGTTCATTGATACCGGACGATTTTCAAAATATTCATATTTCTCAGTCATTTTAGTACTCCTTACAAATAGACAATTTTATAAAAATATATAGTAAATCCAATGTTATATAATCTCCATGTTCGATTGTATACAATTATACAATTTGTGTCAACATAAAAAAATTGTACACCATATTAAAAATCTCCCAAACTAAAACGCCCGGTTAAGACTTTGCTTAACCGAGCGAATAATCATATACTGTAATTATCTTTTAGAAAAGTATTCCTTCTATTTCACTAACCATTCTTATTTTGCTTATCATCTAAGCCCTCAACTGTTTCTTTCATACTTATCAGGAATAAAACAATTGCGGTAGCAATACAGCCTATAACCAGGAACCACTTAGGATGAATAGAATCATCACCTGTATCCGGTGTTACATCCTTAATATGGGTTCCCTGTTTATCAACTGCAGCATTTGTTCCGGCATAGTTATAGAATCCATATGGGCTGAAGTGATTGCAGGTAAAGGTAAGCATCTTTCCTGTTTCCGAATCCGTAATCGAAAAATCTACAGCTTCAAGCTGACCGTCACTGTCAAGAGCTACCATGTGGAGGTTATCCTGTATTAATGAATCCGGCATCGGCAGTGTAACCGATACACTTTGTCTTCCGAGTTTTGATATTTTAACGGAATCGGTAGCATCATATAAAGATATATCAAATCCCACCAAATTTTCCGGTGACTTTCCGCCGTACAAATCTCCGTAAGCAATATTAATCTTTTCCTTTGCATTTTGGGAATCCTGAATATGAAGTACATAATTTCCCTCATCCCCCGGAATCTTTGCACCGGCACCTGCTCCTACACTGAACAATGAACTGTTAACGTCAAGTAACACACCGTCATTACTTAAATTACATACACCCACAGTGTTATCCGAAACAGTATTGCCGTATACGTCTACTACAGTTCCTTTAAATCCGTATTTTCCGGGTTCCAATATCGTATCTGTCAGGCTCTTAATATTAGGGTTAATAATTGCTCTGGTCATATTACCGAAAGCATATGTTCTGTCCTGCACATTTGCCAGTCTTGACGCTGAAATACCATCCGTCAATACAGGTAAATCCGTGCCTAATATCGTCACGGTATCTGTTCCGTTCTTTAAATCAAAAGCTCCGATACCTACACTTTTAACATTAGGAGAAAGTGTAACAGTAGATAATGCCGTGTCCTTAAATGCATTTGCACCGATATCCGTAACATTATCACCTCTGTTTAATGTCTTTAGATTAGCGCATCCGCTAAAGGCTTCTTCGCCTATAATCGTTAATGAATCCGGCAGATTAACAGCCGTAATTCCCGCATGATCTTTAAATGCTCCGTCTGCAATAAGTTTAACTCCCTCGGGAATAGTTACTACAGAATCGTTCCCTTTGTAAGCTATAAGTACGCCGTCACCGCAAATAATGAAGGTTTCGTTAGAATTATCTATAAAGGGAGTCTCGCTAAAGGCATACTCGCCTATACTTGTTACCGATGAAGGTATATTAATTTCCGTTAGGTTATCGCAATGATAAAATGCTCCGTATCCTATTGAAGTAACACCCTCGGGAATGTCTATCTTTGTAAGGGAAGATCTTGCGAATGCAAAATCTCCTATCTTTGTTACATTTTCAGGGAATTCAAACTCATCAATAGAACCATCCTGATAATAAGCCTGTTGTGCGATTTTATCTCCCGCAACCGTAAATTTAGGAAAATCCCTGCCCTTTTTGGCATTGTCTGCCATTACATTGCCTAAGGACATATCATTTTCCGTCGCAACATTTTGTGCGGACTCCTCGGTGCCTTCCGAAATACTCGCATCTTCATTATTCTTATCTTCGCCCTTGGTACTATCCTTATCGGAATTAACCAGCGTAACACTTCCGTCAGCATTTGTAACGGCATTTCCAATAATATTTCCATCTTCGTCATATACAGCAACAGAGTCTGTTTCGCCTTTTGAAAGGTCAAGTCCGGAATTACCGTTTTTAACAGAGGTCTTATTATCAATAAATATAACCGCACGCCCACCGACTATCGATGATGAGCCAAGAAGCGGTCCCTGAGGATTGGTAGCAGGGTCATAATATTCATATGAAACCACATCCGTTCCGCTTATAACACCGTCCTTATATTTAGCAGGTCTTGGGGTCGGGGTAGGCGTAGGTTTCGGCGTTGCTGTTGCGTCCGGATTATTATCATCCTCCGGTTGACCGTTAACTACCTGCATTTCAGATGTATCCCCAACTACAGGCATCATATGCGTAACCGAATCCGACTGTGTAAAATTAGCTGCATTTTCATCGACCGTGGCCGATTCCCCTACATCTTCATATTCAATTTCGGAAACTTCGGATTTGATAAGTTCCTGGGCGAAATTATACGCATATGTTCCCGGAGTTGCCTTAATTGTAACTTTCGGGCATCCGTCAAAAGCAGTTTCATGAATATTCGAAAGAGAATCCGGACATGTTACCAATGAAAGATTTACACAATCCTCAAAAGCCTTCGCATCAATGGAATGAACCGAAAGCGGAATATCAACCTGTTTAATATTCGGGCAGTTACTGAATGCATATTCCGGAATATAGGCAAGATTCGAACTTAAAGAAATATTCTTAATAGAATCATTTCCCCAAAACGCATAACCTTCAATATCAGTAACAGTTCTGGGCATTGTATACTCACCGTTTTTATAAGACGGTAACATACAAAACAATTTTGTTTTGTCAAAATTATATAAAACATCATCTTCCACTACCAGGTACGGAGATGAATTTTCTATCTTTTTAAATGAAGTATCACCGGCAAAAATAGCACTTCCGACTTTCTTTACATTAGTTCCGAAAGATACTGTCTCCAAAGCCGGGTCCTTACTAAAAGCACCCTGTCCGATTTCTTCGCAATTATTACCGATTGTAACTGTTCTTAAAGCTTTGCAATCCTGAAATGCACCGTATCCTATTGCTTTTACCTTATCACCTACATTTACCTTTACAATATAGTCGTTTCCGGCAAAGGCCTCTTCTGCTATATAAAGAACATCATCAGGAATAGACACGATTTCGGACGTGCCTTTATATTTCATCAGCTTATTACCTGTTACTTGAAAATCAGATGTGGAAGCGGCTTCCACATCTGATGTTGGAATAAGCGAAATAACTAATGCAGTTGCCAGGAGAAATCCTCCTATAGAACGCAATAATTTTTTCATAACTATTAAGCAGATACCTTAACTTTCTTTCTATCCCTCTTGAAGAATAAAATCACTGATACGCAGGCAAGACCGATTGATAAGAACCACTTAGGATGAATCGGATCACCTGTCTTAGGTGTGTAGTCGATAGTTGTTTCCGTTAAATTAGCTGTATCTACATAAATTACATAAGGGCTAAAGTGTGTAGCGGTAAATGAAATACAAGGAACTCCGTCTACTGTAGTAAATCTTGAGTTCAAATCTTCCAAATTGCCTGTTGCTACAGATGCAACCCTGTTATTACCGGCATATGGTGCCAATTCATCAGGAAGAGGCAATGTTAACGAAACGCTGATTCCCGATGTATCTGTTATCTTGGTTCTTCCCGTACTGTCGTACAAAGATATATCCATCGGCAGGTATTTAATATTCGTAATATCACCGAATCTGTTCTGTAATGCCGTAAGTGCCAAATCGGAAGCATTCTGGTCATCAGTAACCTTAACTACGAAGTTATCGGTTGAACCTGATACAGAAGCACCTGCTAAGTTAGTATTGGAAATACCGCCCTTAGTTACTTCAACCGTAGTACCGTTAGCATTGTTAGAAGCTCCGGAAGACTTATTTGAAGAGCTTCCGCCGTCATTTGACGAACCTGAACCGCCGGAAGACGAACCTGAGCCCGTCTTATAAGTAGCCGTAACAGCTACATTTGCAGCAGGCATTACAAAATATGTCGAAGGCGAAGTCGGCACAGCAAATCCAACACCTGCAGTAGATGTGGTCCACTTGTCAAACTTCTGTCCCGTTCCCATATCGTAAGCATTTATAGGCACAATTGCTCCTGCAGCATAAGTACCCGTACCTGAACCGCCCGATACCGTAACCGTATACTTCTTAGCTTCACCCTGATTATTGTTGTTTCCGTTCGGTGTGGCTGTAGGCGTCGGTGTTGCACCCGGTTTATCTGTCGGCTTAGGACCTGAGGTAGGCTGAGGTCCTTGTGTAGGCTGAGGACCTGATGCCTCATAAATAGCTATAATATCCATATCATGAGTTACCTTGGTAAATGCATTAGGTACCCAATTTTTAAAGGTCTTGCCGGGCTTAGTCGGCGGCAAAGGAGCTACAGCAGAAGCTCCGGCCTTTACATTCTGTTTGTTAATTACAGTCTTGTTATCCTCATCGTAGAAAGTAACAACATATGTAATATCAGAATCAGACTTATACTGTGCAACAAGATTTAAGTTCTTAGTTACCTTAACAGTCTTGATATCACCTAAAGATCCCCAACCGGTAAAGGTATAATCTTTTCTTGTCGGAGGTGGATCCGGACAATCTACCGACTGGCCTGCAGGTACATTGTGATAGCTCAAAATCTCTGTTTCGCCATCGTAATCAAGGAATACAACATCATATGTATCTGATATCTTTTCAAATGTAAGTCCATAATACTTAGCATAGTCATAAGCAGCAGATTCCTCAAAGGTTCTTATTGTATTCTGAGGATTATGGTCAAATGCATCCGATACAATATCTACCTCAATAGCCGGAATCTCAACCGTAATAGGTACATCATCCGTAAATGCATCTTCTTCGATACGGTCTACCGTCTCCGGCAGGAATACATTCATCAAATTATCACAACTGTGGAATGCATTCTTCGGAACAACCTTAAATTTGGGATCTGCATCGGACAAATCTACTCTTACTATAGAATCACACTGTTCAAATGCGCCCTCTTCGATTCCGCTAACCTTTAAAATTGCAGGATCCGATTCTGATGAAATGTATGCATCACCGTCTTTACCTCTTGATGACAAACATTCCTTAATTGTGTATGTTCCGTCAGGATTAACTATATAAATCAGCTTATTTTCAGCTGCGAAATTATCATTACCGATAATATCAAACAGATTGTCACAACCTCTAAACGGTGCCTTGCCCATTTCGGTTACACCATCGCCGATTGATACCTGTTCCAAACGCTCACAACTGTCGAAGCAGTTATCCGGAAGGGCTTTTACAGTATTAAGGGAAACACCCAGAATTCTGTCGTTACCTCTAACCTTCTGCTCATAAGTGCTTGGCGGTGTATCATCATAATCCTTATAGTATCCGCTAAAGAGTCCCGGCACGGCTCTTTCACCGTCCACATCCGCAGTTTCCTGGGTACACATTTCATAACTCTTACGTCCTAAGGTACCTGTTCCAAAATACGTAGCTACATTACGTGTATTTTCATTGGCATCAAAGAAGCTCTTTGCGTCAATTGATGTAATACCGCTTGGTACATCAATATACAAGCATGCATTAATCCAAGTAAATTCTTCATCAGTAGGCATCTGGTAATCTGCAGTACCCGGATGCTCGTAGTTTCCTATAATACTGTAAGGATTTTTGTCAAAATACAGGTCAGGATATGTAACAGTAGCCGGATTCAAATCAACATGTCCGGGATCAGACGCATGCTCTGTATTATATGAAGCTATATAAGCTGTAAAATTAGCATCCGAAAGCCATGGTCCAAAGTACGGAGAGCTGTCATATAACGCAGTCTGACCCGAATTAGGCAACGTTCCCGAAGGATCAGCCAAATAAGCATCTACCCAAGCCTGATAGAATGAATTTCTGTCATTATCATATCTTGAATCACTGCCGCATCTGTCGTAATACTCATTTTCTTTATCTGCGATGTATTGTGCGTTTCTGTCGTCAAGTTCTTTGTACTTAGGATAATCAAGCAATACAACCTCGCCCGATTTATTATCATACATACAGGTTAAGAATGTAGGCGAATTCGTCATATAACAAATTCTCTTACCGTTGTCATCAATCTTGCCTGAATCTTTTCCCGTTGCAAAGGTAAACGGTGCATAATTTTCAGCAATATCACCATGGAAAGTAAGTGCAGGCGAACCTGTCTTAAAAGCTTCATTTCCAATTGTAAATGCATCATAGCCTACAGACGGTGTATTAAAATATACATCCGTAAGCTTATTACAGTCCGCAAAAGCCTTGGCACCGATATGAGCTACGGAATTGCCGACATGAACTTCCTTAAGATTGGTGAGGCCCTTAAATACCTCATCATCAATACTTATCAATGAATCATCATCAATGGTAATAGAGATAATTCTTTCACGAAGCAAATCATTATCAAAACATCCGGGAGCTATCGTCTCAACCTCAAAATCGCCTACGACTTTAGGTATAACCAGTTTAATATTCGGTTCATGAGATGCCTGATCTACCAATTCGCATGAAGTCAATTCCTTATTGGCATTTGCCTGCAGTAAATAAGTACCGTCGGAAACTTCATAACATCTTGTTCCCGTAGAATCATAATAAACATAAGGCACAAAGTCGGAAACCGTTGTAAATGCCTGCCATGTAGACTGACGAGGATATGATTTCTTACCTTCATTATTCTTCTCGGGTCCGCTTACATAGAAGTCGGGATTTGTAACATCTCTAAACAAATTATTATTGGTAAATCCCGTAGAATTATCGCCCTCGAAATTAGCGTATCCGTTGTTAATGCTTCCCTTTCCTGCATTAAAATCAACACAGCTAAGATTAGTACAATTCTTAAACATAGCCGAAGGAACGGTTACCGGTGTATTAGTACCGAAATTGGTAGGGAATACTACGCTGTCAAGATTTCCTCTTCCGGCAAACAATAAATCACCCAAATCATTTCCGGGAGTACCGGTAATCTGATCGGGAAGCAATGCAACCGTCCAAGAACCCGAAGGCGCAGATGTAAGAGCAAAAGTACCCTCACCTATCGATTTGACAGCCGAATCTCTCATATTAACATCATTCAATGCAAAATCATTGAAAAATGCATAATTGTGTATGTCACATGCCGTATTTACAGCACTTAAATCAACGTTCGTAAGTTTTCTGTTCTGAGAAAAAGCTCCGTACCCTATTTCTTTAACGGAATAAGGTAATAATACAGAAGTAACACCCGTATTCTTAAAACACTCAGAACCAATCTTCTGTGTATAGTTGAGAGTTAATTTGGCAAGCTCTGTACAGTTTCTGAATGCATAGTTACCAACATTAAGAACATTCATCTCAATCTTCTTAATGAAAGAACCTTCAAAAGCACCGTTACCGATGTAATAAAGCGTATCAGGCAATGTAAGCTCGTCAACGTTACTGATTCCCGCAAAGGAACCTACCGGTGAGCCCGTAGAATAATCTGCCGAAGCTATTCCTACTATTTCAATAGACTTATCTTTAACAAGGAATCCGTTATCATCAAGATAAGCAGGGGAAATAGCTGTCCCACCGTTAACTATGTAAATTGAATTGGCAATTCCCGAAGGATCCGGTGGTGCTACGTTATCCGTAACGGAAATAAGTGATGCGTCGGAATCCTGAACGATAGGAATATAGTTCGGATCTGTCGAACTAACCTTAGAGTAATAATCTACATAATATTTATAATTATTAGGTACAGATAATGTCTTGGGAGCTCTCTTTAAATCACCCGGTAACGGCTCTATAGTAGGCTCGGCGCCGGGTTCTTCGGGTTCTGTTCCCGGAACGGGAGGTTCAACTCCCGGAGACGAAACAGACGGCGGATTTGATCCCGCGGCAACCCAATCATCATACGCTTTCTTATCCTGCTCCCATGTATCGTGAGCAGTCTTCTTAGACTGCCAATCATCATGGGCATCTTTCTTTGTCTGCCATTCATCATGAGCAGCTACAGATTCATAATATCTTTCACACGCACCAATCCAGTTGTCATATTCAGACTTATTAAATCTGTCATGGAACTTCATATTCTCTGTGAGATTTCCCGTTGTTTTAAAAGGCAAGAAGTCCCCGGAATACGTAATCTCAATTTCCTTACTTCCCAGAGTAGGGTCATCCATAAACGTATTAAACTGAGTATTGGTAACAGTAACATAGCCTACGGTAGCCGAACTGCTTAAGGTTACTACTGCCTCAGGATAAATACTGTTATATTCACTTATAATCGCACGAATATTACCGCCGGTTACAGTCTTAACATAATACTTAAACTGCCAGTTATACGTCCAGTCTCCGTTCTTCAACTGTCTTACCGAATAAGAATCAAAAATATTCTGACCTGTTCCCGAATAAACAGCAGGGGACGGAGGCGTCAAAACGCCAAGCTCATCAATATCCAAATCATCATTAAGTCCGCTCGAATCGGCGGTTATATAATTATAATTAATAGATGCTCTGGTATCCGGATATGTCGGATCATCTATCTTCGTTCCGCTGGCCTTTATTCCCTGAACAGGGATTGCAGCCACAACAACGGCAGAGGCCAGGAATAAACCTGCCACTGTCTTTCTCACCTGACTTTTCATTCTTCTTTTTGGCTTTTTAGAATCCTGTGTTTTTGTTGAGATTCCTTTTTCTTTGTTAGTCATTTTGATTCCTCTTAATACAACAATCTAAAATAATATCGATTGATTAATTTACAACGTTAATCAAGCATAAAATAAGCCATATCATACTTTTTATCGGTAAAAATATGTATAAATTAACCCATTTACACTCATACAACTAATATTTTACTATATTTTGTTCATATTGCAAGGACTTTTCACAAGATATTGTGGTAACAATAAATTTCGTATACAACAAAAGATGCCCGTATTTACGGGCGTGTTCCTGTATTTTTGTCTTAGCATTAACTCGCTCTATCGAATATAGGGCTTTTACTCTTCCTTTTTCTCCATGCATTCAACTAATTGTCGAATTTCGTTTAAATCCATATCATGCACTTTCGGAGCGTCCGGATGAATATTAGAATATGATGCACAATATTCATCAACCAATTGATGATAGAAATCTTCTATAAAAACGCTTGCAGCGGTCGCAGGATCCAGAAACCATTCTCCGAATCGTATCAAGGATTCTTTAGGACCTCCGGCCATTGCCAATAGTATTTCATCCTCCGTAATCATTTCTGATGGATTCCTTGTGTTGTAAACATATATACCCAGATAAAAATCCACCGGATTATCAATTACCACATCAGCAGTCTGTTGAGTGTTCTTTCTCTCCGAATAAACTCCCAACGCAAACATTACTATAGATATTTTCGATTCCTCACTAGCTTTATCCTCATCCAATCGGGGTCCTTTTCTGAAAAGGCCGTAATACCAGTCAAGATAATCTTCTATTTTTACCGGAAGGTTATTAATTCTCGGTTCTTTGTTCTCATCATACTCACTGCTGTAAAAATCGATAACTTCATCCAAAGAAAGAGCATCCTCCAACGGTCTGCCTTTTTCGGCAAGTTCATCATTATACAGATTTATAAACCAAGCTGTTCTTCTCAAATTGCTTCTATATATCTGAGATTTAACATCCACATAATGAGTATCATCCTCTACCCACTCAGATATCCAAAAAGCATCATTTATCCGCGCATAGTTGTATTTGGGATTACTCTTTCTTACACAGATTATCGTTATTAGCGCAACGAATCCCAAACCTAAAAGAATCGCAACCGCAATCCAACCTTTTTTTGATTTCATTCTTACATTGACTCCATGTATTCAATCAGTTGAACGACCCGCCAAATTTGGAGGGTCGTATTTGATAATCAGCGTAGTACCAAGTTTCCGATGATTGCGACAGGTATCAGCCAAAGCAAACCCCTCAGTCGAGAAATCCTTGTATGCAGCAGTCTTTATCGCACCAGAACAATGGATTCATTATAGCATGATGTGACAGTTCGTACCAACGGTTTTTTCTTGCTCTTGCGATTGCACTTCTTACAACAGCATATCCACATCCAGTACGACGGATTGGGATTCATCCCTCTGAATGAACTCTTGGCAAGTGAAAAGGCGTGACCAAAGCCACGCCTTCACATTCTTTTAATTCTAACAGTACTTACTGTCTTATGACGCCCCGAGATTTACGGACGTCTTTAATATTCTTGCTCACATTTTGGTTTTAAGGCTTTCAAATAACTGTAAATCAGATTCTTTAACCTTAATATTTGTTGTTACACTTTCTTCACCGGGCTTTGTTATTGTTATTTCAACCACTGTATCAACAGGAATCCCCGGTTTTATTACAGTCTCAACAAAATTAAAAAATTTAGGATGATTGCCCTTAAAGGTATTTACGGCACTCATCACTTTGATCATTGAAGAAGGATCCATATTACTTACCTGCCTGCTTATATTGAACAGCCAAGTAGTACCAGTATAACTGATCTTCAACGCTCATCTTCGCAATTTCCTCGTCTGAAGGGAATTTAACATCTTTAATCGAAACTGCAGGTACCACAACAGGCTGTGCAACCGTTGTTCCTGCCTGTTTAGCCTTATAAGCTTTAATTCTCGTAGCTTCCAAATCAGACTTCTCGGGTGCAACTATATTAATATCAACGCAATCGTGAATATCTGTTTCATCTATGTAAAAATGAACAGTGATTCTCTTTGATGTTTCATTGGGTCCTATATGAATATCGCAAACACTGTATCCTGTCTTAAAATCACTCCATGCATAAGACTTAGGATCATTGTTGCCTACCATATACATACTGTATGTTTTATGCTGAGGCTCATTATTTACATACTGTAATCCGTCCTCTATTCTAATGTGAAAAGGATATACATCGCCGGGTGCCAGATCAAGCATCAAAGCTTCAAGATCAAAATTCCACTCATAGGCCGTTGTATCCGCCAAAGATGTAACACTTAACATCATCACCATAATAAGTGCTAACGCAATAGTTCTCATAATCCTTGTTTTTTTCATAAACAACACCTCCAAAAGAAATTGTTAACATAACTATTATGAAACATCAGTTTCAAATAATCAATGATTTTTTCGAAAATTTAATAAATTGTACATCAATTAAAGGCAAAACAAGAGCCGTATCATTTTGTACCGACCCCCAAATGTTAGACCAAAAATCTAACGATTGGAGGTCGGTATTTTTGTATAAATACTCTTTTGAATTCAAGAAGAAAGTGGTTTTGGCTTATTTAAATGGTGAAGGAAGTTTTCAGACTATTGCCAATAAG
>JAZUIS010000055.1:0-30070 GCA_045642345.1 Lachnospiraceae bacterium | reverse complement strand
AGAAAAGTGTTGTATTGGGAGCACTTTGGGATGATGGGTGATACAGAATACTGCAACAATGCTATAAAGAAAATACTGAACTATTCAAATGGAAATATACAAATTGGAGATAAACTGATTGCAACTTTTGAAACAGTAAATGTACCTATCGATGTAAAGAATATAAATAAATTAATAAGCTGCTATTTGAAATAAGAATGAAAAGGGTATATATCACGGTTGTTGAAGTCTTTTTTATTTGATACAATATCTTGTGGTTATATATTTACGGAGGGGAACATCTATGGGACGTAAGTTTTCTATCATAATTCCTTGTTACAATGTTGAAGAATACATTTCCGAATGTCTTGATTCTATTATTAACCAGACTATTGGACTTAGTGATATTGAGATAATTCTGGTGGATGACTGTTCGACGGATAATACTGTACAGATAATACGCGAATATGAGGAAAAATATTCTGATAACATATTACTTGTATTGCTGGAAGAGAACGGTCGTCAGGGACATGCCAGAAATGTGGGTATGGAATATGCAAGCGGTGAGTATATCTGCTTTATTGATTCTGACGATTATGTAAGGACCGATATGTTTGCAATCTTAAAGACAATTGTAAGTGTTGCGGACCTTGATGTGGTGCAGTTCAGATATAAAATGTTCCTGCCGGAGAATAAGCCTCAATATGATGTCGTTGATGATATTCCCAAGCTTCTCAGCACTGATATTTTTACTGTTTATGAGTACGGCAAATTCCGTAAGAGGCTGCTTACTGACTCTGAAATACTTAATGAGTCCTGTACGCAAAAGATATACAGAAGAACTATGCTTAATAAATACGGCTTTGCATTTATGGAAGGCGGAGCATATGAGGAGCCGCTGTTTACGCATCCTATTAAGTATGTAGTTAATAATATAGCTGTTTTGGAAATGCCGCTGTATTGGTACAGAGCCAATTCGGAAGGTACTACCTTTAATTATATGACGGATCCCAAAACAATACTTGACCATGTAAATGTTCAGCTTAAATTGAGAGAATACATGGAATCGACTAATTTGTATGAAGGATTTAAGGAAGAATCGGACCTTTATTTTATTCATTCATTTTATTCGGAACCATTTATCTTTATGAAACTTCGCGGATGGATTTTGCCGGTTGGCCTGTTCAGATATCTCAAAAAAGAAGTATTAAAACATATGCCGGATTGGGATAAGAATTGTTATGTTTATGATCCAGGTATGGAAAAAGAAAAAGAATTGTTTGACCTTTTGAAGACGGATGAACCGGATGACGACAAAATGCAACAAATAATTGATGGTGTTGTCGATAGATTAGTTGTAGGTTAATATTCTTTTTGATACAATATATTGTATATGGGAGTTAATCTATTCCAATACATAGTATATTTACTGAAAGAAAATATTATATATAGGAATCAATCTGTTTCAATACATAGTATATTTACTGAAAGCAGGTATTGTGCATGAAAAATTATCACGTTGCATACAGTAATGAAAAAGATATAAATGCCGCATTTGAGGAAGTGGTTCTTCAAATCAGAAAATGGTCGGAGGGAAGAAATCCTATTTTGATTTTGTTTTCTTCCGCTGTTGATAGTTTTTCATTTGTGGCAAAGGAGATGTATGAGAAGTTTCCTGCCTCAACGGTAATGGGAATGTCATCATATATTAATTTTAGTTCCGAAGGTTACGGTATTAACGGAATAAGTGCTATAGCTGTGTACGACGGAATTGAGTGCAGCTCGGGAGTGCTCTATGATATTACGACTTATCCTTTAAGATATGTTCGTAATGTTAATGAGGCATTAAATGCTATCGGAACAGTGGACAATCTGGTGACATTGGAATTTACTCCTGCATTCGGTAACTGTGAAGAAATAGTGCAGGATACATTCAGAACGGCCTTTACGGGAGTTCGGGTTCCTGTGGTGGGTTCTTCTGCGGGAGCACCTGCCGGAAGCGAAGTGTCATATGTTTCTTTGAACGGACAAATATATGATGAGGCCTGCGTATTTACAATAATACGTAATTTAAACGGACCTGTTCATATCTTTAAAGAGAATCTGTTTAAACCTACAGGTGATGAATATAAGGCTACCGACGTTGATTGTGATGAAAGAGCTGTTTATGAATACGATTCGCGTCCTGCGGCTGCGGTAGTTGCGAACGCATTACATATTCCTATCGAAGGCCTTCAGGATGAACTGTTAATGCATCCTGTGGGTAGAACGGAAAAAGGCGAATTGTACATAACAGAAGTTGATAAGGTACATCCGGACGGAAGAATCACATATTTTTCACGTATCTATAATAATTGCATTGTGCAGCAGCTTGAACTTGATGATATGGATATGGTGTGGAAGGAAACGGCGATGAATGTACATGAGAAGGTTAGTAACATTGCCTTTTCGCTGGTAATTAATTGCTGCTCAAGATCGAACTATTTCCTAAAGGAAGATAAGTTTGACGAATATAACAGTTTCCTTACGACGGAGTACGGTAATTTCTTCGGAGTATCCGGGTACGGTGAACAGATGAACTTTACACACCTTAATCAGACAATGCTGCTAGTGTGTTTTGAATAGAATGATTCGTACTTTCGATTGTTGAAGTATATATTTTTTTATAATAGAATAAATGAATATGGACAGCAGATTATATGTAGTAATCCCGTGTTATAACGAAGAAGAAGTTCTTCCGGAAACAGCCAAACGTATTAAAAGCAAAATGACAGAGCTTATTGGCAACGGAAGCATTGATGCGGATTCGAGAGTTTGTTTCGTAAATGACGGATCAAAAGATAAGACATGGGAGATAATTAAACAATTACACACAGAAGATAAATTATTCAGCGGAATTAATTTAAGCCGTAACCGCGGCCATCAGAACGCATTACTGGCAGGCCTTATGACTACTATGGATAATGCGGATATGATTATCTCTATGGATGCGGATTTGCAGGATGACATTAATGCAATGGATGAGATGATTAAGAAATATCATGATGGATGCGATGTGGTCTACGGTGTAAGATCCAGCCGCAAAAAAGATACTTTCTTTAAGAAGAAGACTGCGGAAGGTTTTTACAAAATGATGAACCGAATGGGGGTTAAGACCGTATTTAATCATGCCGATTACAGACTTCTTAGTAAAAGAGCTCTTGACGGACTTGCGGGATTTAAAGAAGTTAATTTGTTCCTGCGCGGAATCGTGCCTATGGTAGGTTTTAAGTCGGATGTTGTGTATTACGAAAGAGGAGAACGTTTCGCAGGAGAAAGCAAATATCCATTGTCAAAGATGTTATCTTTTGCTGTTGAGGGAGTGACGTCACTTTCGGTTAAACCTATAAGATACATCACAGGACTTGGATTTTTCGTATTTTTGTTCAGTGTTATTATGCTGATATACAGTTTCATCAGACATTTTATGGGTGAAACAATTCAAGGTTGGACAACTCTTATGGTTTCTATTTGGGCCACCGGAGGATTAATATTGTTCTCACTCGGAGTTGTAGGAGAATATGTCGGAAAGATATACCTTGAAACTAAGGGAAGACCGAGATTTATCATTGAAGAGTTCCTAGATGAATAGGAACTCTATCAATTTATTTAGGGAGTTTTAGGAATTATGGTTACGCTATTATCAAAGTTTATTATTAAGAATAATAAGGAATATAAAGATTCGGCAGTTCGCAAGGCGTATGGTGTTTTGTGCGGCGCGGTGGGAATTTTCCTTAATCTGTGCCTGTTTGCATTCAAATTTATAGCAGGAAGCATAAGCGGTTCGATAGCAATTACGGCAGATGCATTTAATAACCTGTCGGATGCCGGTTCTTCGCTTATTACGTTGGTTGGGTTTAAGATGGCAGGCCATAAGCCGGACCCGGACCATCCATTCGGCCACGGAAGAATTGAATATCTGTCGGGACTTATGGTTTCGGTAATCATTATTATCATGGCCTATGAATTGATGAAGGATTCCATCATTAAGATTATTCATCCCGAAAGTACGGAATTCAGTGTGATAGTTGTGGTAATTTTAGTGGCTTCCATTTTGGTTAAGTGCTATATGGCATTGTATAACAAGTCAATCGGCGGCAAGATTGATTCCGCTGCAATGAAAGCGACGGCTACAGATTCACTTTCTGACACAATTGCCACTTTTGTAGTATTGATCGGAACATTTGTAACACATTTTACCGGAATAATGATAGACGGATATTGCGGTGTGATTGTGTCACTGTTTATATGCTTTGCAGGTATCGGAGCTATTAAGGATACGGTAGGACCGCTGCTTGGACAATCTCCCGACGAAGAATTCGTTGATGAGATTACTAAGATTGTGATGTCGCCGGAACATGTTGAACTGGGTATTCTGGGAATACATGATTTGATAGTTCATGATTACGGACCGGGTCGTGTAATGATAACCCTTCATGCGGAGGTGCCTTCCAACGGTTCGATTATGGACCTTCATGATTTGATTGATAATATCGAACATGATCTTCAGACGGAACTTAACTGCCAGGCAACAATCCATATGGATCCCGTTTTGGTAGATGATGAAGAAACGAACAGAATGAAAGCGATAGTGGACAGCATTATAGAGTCTGTTAATTCTTCGTATAAGGAACGAATTGAATCATCCAAATCGAAGCGTAAGTTCAGAAATGTAACGTTCCATGATTTTAGAATTGTCAAAGGGCCTACCCATACCAATTTGATTTTTGATATAGTTTTGCCTTTTGATTTTGACATGACCGATGATGAGGTTGTTGATTTGATTCAACTTGAAGTCAGAAAGACAAATCCTTCGTATTTTTGTGTGATAGATGTGGACAAAGCGTATGCTTAATGTCGAAAGGATATAGTTACTTTGGAAACGGTAAGAAAAAATATAAAATATTTAATAATTGCATCGATTATGCTGGTGATTACGATTATTGGTATTATCTTTAGCGTTACTGTTTCCAAAGTTGATGCTGTATACGGAACAGAAATCCTAAGTCGCAATGATGCAGAGCAGATATATTCTGTTGCTCCCATATCTTTGGACAAAGGTATATATGAAATTACAATTAAGTACAGTTCTTCAAACGGCGCGTTGGTTAATGTTTATACTAACGATGCCAAATCTCATAAGACTCTTTATACTGATAATCCCGAGCTTAGTAAGTATGAGAATGTTAAATCTTTTGATATATGGGTTAATGATAATATCAATAACCTGGGGGTTGAAGTGCGCCCTAATGAGGGCTCACTGTATGTTGAATCAATAGCTGTCAAAACTGCATGGAATTCGGTGATTTACGGTGTTACAAAGTGTATATTGCTGTTTGCCTTAGCGATTTTGGTATTGTGTGCCGTTAAGTTCAGATATAAATATAAAAAATACGGAATTCAGATTCTTGTTATTACATTTATAACATTGTTTTCGTCCTTGGGACTTTTCGTAAGATATTTGCTTCCGGGACATGATTTGGTATTCCATCTTCTTAGAATTGAAGGAATTAAAGATTCAATATTGATGGGAGATATTCCGTCACGGGTACAGACCAACTGGATTTTCGGATACGGATATGCGGTTTCTGCAATGTACGGAGATACGACATTATTGCTGCCGGCATTGATGCGTATTCTGGGCTTCCCGATTCAGACCGCATATAAAGTATTTATGTTTTTGGTTAATCTGGGAACCTCGATTCTGACCTATTGGTGCTTTAGGAAAATGTGCAAACGTAATGTTTCGGCATATATAGGAACCTTCTTATATGTTTGTGCGCCCTATCGACTTATTAATATATATAACAGGGCAGCTGTGGGCGAGACGGTTGCAATGATGTTCCTGCCCCTTGCATTACTTGGCTTTTATTATGCATATCATGAGGATGACGGAAGGGAAGATTACGGAAAACATATAGTGGCTCCCGTTATAGGATTTTCGGGACTTATTCAGACTCATTTATTGTCCTGCGTTATTGTAGCCATTTTTGCCGTTCCATTTTGCCTTATTAATATCAAAAAGACATTTTCACGAAACAGATTATTCTATTTGCTTAAGTTGCTTGGTTTAACACTGCTTATTAATCTGTGGTTTATCGTACCTTTTATCAGATTTATGAATGAGCCGTTGCTTGTTACTTTAGGGGAAACAATTCCCGCGGATTTTCAGGCTTACGGACTTACAATACCTGAATTGTTCGCTCAATATTCATCGGGACATTTCTGGTATAATTTCGCATTTATGACAAGCCTGTCACAAAGAAATACTATGTCTTTCGGAAACGGCATTGCGATTATACTTATAGGCTTTGCGGTACTTATGGTTCTTAAGAAGTTTAAGAAGAAAACAAAGCATTTAACAGTATTAGCAATTGTCTGTCTGATTGCATTGTTCTTATCGAGCAATCTGTTCCCTTACAGTATATTAATTAAGTATTGCCCTATATTGGCGGGAATATTAACTAAAGTTCAGTTCCCGTACAGGTATCTTGCCATGGCGGTACTGTTCGGAAGCATATTTGCGATGGCGTTTTATGATAAGTTCGTCAAAAAATGTAAAAAGGAATTTGTTATTGCGTTTACATGTGCCGTGCTTATGGTAGCTTCGTCCCAAAGCCTTAATCATGTATATGCGCTATTGTACAGCGGAAATATAGTTAATAATTATGATGATGCTTCTTTGTACAGCGCAGAGGTAATAGGCGCACAATATCTATATACGGATACCGATATTGACGAATGCGAATTTGAACGCAATGTTACGGGAAGCAATGTAGATATTACAGGTTATAAACGAAGCAGGAACAGATTTGATGTTGAGTGTGTTTCACGAGGCGACGAAGCCAAACTGCTTTTGCCGGTATTTGCTTATCCGGGTTATATTGCAATGACGGAATTCGGTGATGAACTTAATGTGGCCAGAGGCTTAAACAACAGATTGACGGTAGACGTTCCGGATAATTATATGGGAACGATTATGGTAAGATACAAAGAACCGATTTTGTGGCGTGGCGCAGAACTTATTTCTTTGCTTGGAGTTGTGTTATTAATATATCTGTACGAATGCAATAAGAAAGGCCTGACGGATGATCAAATTCAGTGAAATGTCTAAGGAAAATAAAGAAAAAATCGAGTACGGTTTTATAGCGATACTCAGTGTTATAGGATATCTTGTGCTGATGTGGATATTTACGGGAAGAGGAATTCTGTCACACAATATCTATAATTCTTATGCGCTACAGGCTGACTCCTGGAGAACGGGACGGCTTGATCTGCTTGAGAACTATTCATATCTTGAACTTGCTCAATACAATGGAAAATTCTACGTTTCCTTCCCGGTTTTTCCTTCGTATATACTTTATCCGCTTACATTTATATTCGGAGCGGAAACTCCGGATGCACTGCTTTTGTGGACGGCGGATGTTATTATCGTTTTATATCTTTATAAGCTGGCGCTTAAGTTCCATTTATCGCCGGTTATATCTATGCTACTTAGCTTATTTGCAATGCTTGGAAGTAACGTGAGCTTCACAATGCTAAATCCTTGGGTGTGGTTTTGGGCACAGACCTTATGCTTTATGTTTGCCGTATTGTCCATATATTATGCGTATGACGGAAGAGGAGGACTGACTCTTGCCTTCTGGGCCTGCGGCGTGGGATGCAGACCGATGCAGTTTATTATGCTGCCGCTGCTTCTTGCAATTATATATAAAATCGAAAAGCACAAGTATCCGGATGAAACGTTGCTCCAAATGATTCGCAACAGACTTACATGGGTAATTGCTCCGATTATTATCGGAAGTTCATATATGGTGCTTAATTATTACAGATTTGATAATCCATTCGAATTCGGTCATAATTATCTTCCGGAATTTACAGAGGCAGAATACGGTCAGTTCAGTACCGTTTATTTTAGGAACAATCTTAAGATGCTGTTCCATATTCCGACCTTTGACAGCGAATCGAGAATGGAGATAGATCATTTCGGCAATCTTAATTTTATGATAGTAAGCCCCATTGTTGTATTTGCTCTTTTGCTTATTATCGTATTGCTTATCAAAAAATATAGAAAAATGGCACTGTGGTGTACACTGATTATATGCTTTTGCTGTATTTATCTTGTGATAACAATGATGCATAAGACCATGGGAGGATGGGGATTCGGTAACAGATATTCCAACGATATTCTTCCCTGGATTTATCTGATATGTGTAATCGGAATTAATAAATCGCCCCGTACGGGAAAGTATATTATGCCGGCCTTTATATTCAGTATATGTTTGAACGCTGTGGGAGTGGTTGCGGTATATAACAATATGTATATTGTTTAGATAATATGAGAACTAAAGTAATAGACTATTTTAAAAGAAAAAATTATACAAACGCCGATGCTACCGGAGTATATTATGCCCTGATGGCTTTTGCGCTGCTTCTTATTTCTGTTCTTGCGGAAGTGTTTGTCTTTAACTACAAGCATTGGAGCACGCTTAACAATTCACCCGAAAGTATATCCTTTGTAAATAATGACAGTCTCGTAAATGAGGGTGACGGCATATACAGGGTAGTGGGAGACGAGATTAATATTGAACTTGTTAATCTTAATAAAAAGGTATCAACACTGTTCGTGGAGATAGCCGATATTAATGCTTTGGATTCGGATGAGGGAAGCATAATCACCGTGGATTTTGATGCAAAGGATTACTCCCATTATAATTATTATTCTCTTAACAGACGGGTTGTATCATCACTTGAACCAAGAAGCTATTATTATACACTTCATTTGTACGGCGATGCCAAAGATATAAAGATACGACCCTACATCGGAATTGATGCAAGGGTAATTATAAATCTTGTTGTGAATCCTGTTATTCCTATCTTTTTCAGGTGGGAGAGAATAATTCTTTTGTATGCTGTTTTGCTGCTTATCTTATTCTTTAATCCGGGTTCGTATCTTCATAAGATCAAATATACCAAGCTGAAGTTAAAGACTAAATATGTGATTCTTAGCGTGTTTATTATAGCGAACGCACTAATTTTGTACTGGGTTAACGGGCTTAATCCCTTCTATCAGACGGAGATGGGCGTCAATACAATTCAGTATCAGGAACTGGCGGAGGCGTTTGCCAAAGGACAGCTGTCCTTGCTGGATGAACCGACAGATGTTCTTAGTACAATGGAAAACCCTTATGATATGGACCATCGCGGAGACCTGATGGAATTCGACGAATGGTATTTTGACCATGCTTATTATGAGGGTAAATATTATGTGTATTTCGGAGTGGTTCCCTGTGCGTTGATTTATTTCCCGTATTATATGCTTACGGGAACTCATATTCACAACCATACGGTATGCTACATGGGGATTTTGCTGATTCTTTTGGGAATGGTGCTGTTGCTTGATGAGATTATCCGCAAGTATTTTAAAAAGTGCTCTGTGGCAGTGTGGTTTCTGCTTGCCGAATTAATGCTGCTTGGAAGCTATGTTACGTATGTTACGAAGCGGCCGGATTTATATTCGGTTCCTATAATTTATGCGGTGGCTTTTGCATTCCTGGGTATGTGGGGATTTATGAAATCCATTCCTTATAATACCAAGATGCAACCGGAGGTTTTGAATAAGGGATATCTTATATTAGGCTCAATTCTTACGGCTTTGATAGCAGGTTGCAGGCCTCAATTGTTCCTTGTGGTAATAATTGACGTGATTATTATGAAGGATTATATCTTTGACCTTAAGTATCTTAAATCTTCGGATGGAATTAAATCACTTGTAAGCGTCTTTACACCGATGATTATAATCGGCGGACTTCTTATGACGTACAATTATCTTAGATTCGGTTCGGTGCTTGATTTTGGAGCCTACTATAATCTGACCTTTAACGATATGAGATACAGAGGATTTGTCTGGGACAGAATTCCTTACGGAATTGCGGTTTACCTGCTTCATCCCATGGAATTCATACCGGAATATCCATATTTCGGAAATATAGAGAAGGCGACCAAATATATGGGCGTTACCATTCAGGAAACCACATACGGCGGATTATTTGTGGCGTGTCCGTTCGCACTTGTTTCGCTGACATCTCTGTTCGGGGCAAAGAAAATGAAAAAGAAAATGCTGCCGTGGCTTATTTCGATAGCTTCGGTTGTAATAGCCATAGTGGTAATGATTTTTGATACGGAAAATTCCGGAATTTTGGCAAGATATTTCTTTGATTTTTCATTCCTGTGGATGATAGGTGCGGTTATGGCTTCACTTATTCTTTTGAACATGAAGAAGCTCAAGAACACAACGATAAGAAAGGTTCTGATATGGATTCTTGTGGCGCTTATTATATATGAAACGGTGTATCAGGTGCTTGTGTTTATGCTTGATTCGGGAGACTACCTAAAGGGAAGAAGACAAGATCTTTTTTATCATTATTATTATATGTTTGGCTTTGGAATATAGGTGTGCTATAATCATTCGTTGGAAATTAATTGGTTTTATTATAGAAAGGATAAATTATGAGTAACAAACCTGCAGTTTTATTAATCCTTGATGGATACGGATTGAATGATAAGACAGAGGGAAATGCCGTTGCAATGGCTAAAACCCCTGTAATGGATCGCCTTATGAAGGAATGCCCTTTCGTTAAGGGTAATGCTTCCGGAATGGCAGTCGGACTTCCCGACGGACAGATGGGTAATTCCGAAGTAGGTCACCTTAACATGGGTGCCGGACGTATTGTATATCAGGAACTTACCAGAATCACCAAGGAAATTCAGGATGGCACATTCTTTACAAATCCAGGACTTATGAGTGCAATCGAGAATTGTAAGAAGAACAATTCTTCATTACACATGTACGGACTTTTGTCAGACGGTGGTGTTCATTCACACAATACACACCTTTACGGACTCCTTGAACTTGCTAAGCGTAACGGACTTGATAAGGTTTACGTTCACTGCTTCCTTGACGGAAGAGATACACCCCCTCAGTCAGCTAAGGAATATGCAGAAGCTCTTGAGGCCCAAATGGCTAAGATCGGTGTAGGTAAGATTGCTACTGTTTCAGGACGTTATTATGCAATGGACAGAGATAATAACTATGACCGTGTTGAAAAAGCATATGATGCAATGGTTAAGGGCATCGGTAACGAAGCAGTTTCGGGACCTGCAGGTATTCAGGCTTCATATGATGAAGGAGTTAACGATGAGTTCGTAGTTCCTTTTGTTGTTAAAGAAAACGGTGCTCCCGTTGCTACTATTAAGGATGGAGATTCAATTATATTCTTTAACTTCCGTCCCGACAGAGCAAGAGAGATTACTCATGTATTCTGTGATGATGATTTTGATAAATTCAATCGTGGTAAGAGAATGGATATTAAGTATGTCTGCTTCTCAGATTACGATCCTCTTATTCCTAATAAGGAAATTGCATTCCACAAGGTTGAAGTAACAAATACATTCGGTGAGTGGTTAGCATCAAAGGGAATGAAGCAGGCAAGAATTGCCGAAACAGAAAAGTATGCTCATGTAACATTCTTCTTTAACGGCGGTGTTGAAACTCCTAACGAAGGTGAAGAGAGAATTCTTGTTAACTCACCTAAGTATGTTCCCACATATGATAAGAAGCCTCGTATGAGTGCTTACACTGTATGTGATAAATTGTCAGAGGCTATTACAGCCAAGAATGAAGACGGTTCATCAGTATATGATGTAATTATTTGTAACTTCGCAAACCCTGATATGGTAGGTCATACAGGTGTAGTTGAGTCTGCAGTTGAGGCTATTGAAGTAATCGACAAGTGCGTAGGCGAAATTGTTAATCTTGTTGAAGAAGTTGGCGGCGTAATGTTCATCTGTGCCGATCACGGTAATGCCGAGCAACTTATAGATTATGAAACAGGTGCACCTTTTACAGCACACACTACTAATCCTGTACCGTTCATTCTTGTTAACGGTCCTAAGGATGCTAAATTACGTGAAGGCGGATGCCTTGCTGATATCATTCCTACAATGATTGAACTTATGGGTGAACAGCAGCCTGTTGAAATGACAGGTAAGTCATTACTCCTTAAGTAGTGCACAACATGATATAAAATGTTTTTTTAGCGGCAAGTTATCTTGCCGCTTTATTTATTAAGTGTGTTATAATTAGTCGAATGATTTTGATGGAGGAAACACCGTGAATAATAACGCTAATTCTAAAGAACGTGCCGTTGATACATTTTTGAACAATGAATTTAAATTTAAATCATTTAAATTTAAGTCAATAGACTTAATGTATGTTATTGTGTTGTGGGCAGTTGCGCTTCTTGTCAGAATTAAACTTTATCCTGTTGTTTCTGCGGATTATTTCGGCTTCCTTGAAATATGGATGAATGAAATAAAGAGCGTTGGTCCGTCTAAGTTTCTGGCAGGAAATACAGCTAATTATTCTTCACCGTACTTATACTTAATGTGCCTTGTTTCGGGATTTACCGATTCTTTGGCAGCCCTTAAATCAGTTTCGGTATTTTTTGATTATGTAGCATGCTGCGCCGTATTTGCGATTATTTGGGAATTAACCAAAGATATCAGAAAATCAATCATAGGAATGAGCATTTTGCTGTTATGCCCGACAACTATACTGGACAGCGCATACTGGTGCCAGTGCGATATTATCTATACATCTATTATTTTGTGGGCATTATATTTCTTCTTTAAAGATAAGAGCAGAGTCTGCTTTATATTACTGGGCGTGGCTTTTGCATTCAAACTTCAGACATTATTTATTTTTCCGTTTTTCGTAATAATGTATCTTAAAGGAAAGAACATTAAACTGTTGCATGTACTTTATGTACCTGCCGTTTTTGCGGTAGCGCATATTCCGGCTGCAATCTGCGGAAAACCCATCAAGGAAATCCTGACAATATATACTTCCCAGGCAGGCTATTATCCCTGGGGAACGTTGCAGTATCCCAATGCTTATGTGCTGGTTGACGAAACCATTGATTCTTATCACTGGATGAATGAAGTGTCTTCGGCAGGCACACTGTTTGCAATTATGGTTCTGGGATTTATTGCTTATTATATTTGCACGAGATGCTTTGAAATGACTAACGAAATTATACTGAGTATTGCCATGTTTACCGTTGCGATTGCAGTATACTTTTTGCCCCATATGCATGACAGATATGGGTTCCTTATTGATCTTATCGCGATTATTTATGCTGTGATACGCCCTAAGAGATTACCACTGTTGTGCGCTATATTTTTTGTGACAGTAATGACATTTATGCCATATTTGATTGCGGTTAATGTAATGTCGGCCCGTACACTTGCGTTCATTCAGACGGGAATTATAGTATATATGGGCTATGATCTTTACTGCTTAATTAAGAACAGTCCTGCTACGGAAGGCTGAAACTGATATATTTATGAGTAACTCACTGGTTAAGAATTCTAAAATAACTAAATCGATTAATGAAGGTAAACTGCTTAATCAAAAGGACCTGATTATTATAGGTATTTTGATGTTTGTGTTCACCGTTCTTGTTTTCTTAAGACTGGGCAATACATATGCCCCTAACACCACTTATGAAACCACAACCGAAAAAAGAGATCTGATATTGGATTTCGGCGATTATATTAACGTAGGCGAACTCTACGTTTATTTAGGTAATTACGATAATCGTACCATTACTATTTCGGCTTTTAACGAAGTTACGGGCGAGTGGGAGATAATGCGCCCGGATGTTAAGATTGAGTCTGTATTTAAGTGGAACAAAATTGATGTTAACTGTTTCGGAAGGTACTTCGGATTCGTATGTACCGATGATATGGGAAGCTTTAACGAATTCGTATTCTTCAATGATGAAGGTCAAAGAATATACCCTGTCAATATGGAGGATTATCCTACATTGTTTGATGAACAGAATATGTTCCCCGAAAATGACGGCATAAGTTACATGAACGGAACATATTTTGACGAAATTTATTATGCAAGAACGGGTTATGAATTCATTCATCATCTTCCCACATACGAAACTACGCACCCGCAATTGGGTAAATGTATAATCGCATTCGGCATGCTGATTTTCGGTAATAATCCTTTCGGATGGCGATTCTTCGTGGCAGTATTCGGAATATTGTTCATTCCGCTTATGTATGCATTCGCCAAGGCTTTGTTCGATAACACCTTTGTGGCTGCATGCGTGGGAATTTTGGTGACCTTTGACTGCATGCACTATACCTTAAGCAGAATATGCACCATCGATACCATAGTGGCGTTTTTTATAATTCTTATGTACTTTCTTATGTACTTATATATTAAAGCCGACAAGGAGTACAGAAGTAACAATAACTGGCAGGGAGATTCGTTCCCACCTAAAAAGGTATACACTTTGCTCATGCTGTCGGGTATTGCGATGGGATGCGCAATAGCAACCAAGCTTACAGGTGTCTATGCGGCTGTCGGTCTTGCTGTTATTTTTATATATCATACTGTTAAGAACTGGCCCAAGAAGCAGTCGGGGAAAATGTTTTGGTTCTGTGTGATATTCTTCATACTGGTGCCGCTGGTTCAGTACACGTTACCTTATATTCCTGCGGTGGAAGCCTATGCACAGCTGGGAATAACCGACAAGACTGTCACTTTTGACGAAAACGGCCTTAATATCGGATACGGATGGACCGGGCTTATTGCAAGGACGCTTCGTAATACCAATTATATGATTAATTATCATAAGAATCTTGAGGCTACCCATCCTTTTATGTCTCCGGCGCAGTCATGGCCGATTATATACAGAACACTTATGGCAGCTAACGACAATCTTTCGGTAATGAACTCCGGGGATGGTTCGGAAGTAATCAGATCTGCAATAAACTATATGGGTAATCCGGCAATCTGGTGGATGGTAATTCCCTGTATATTGGTGACACTTGTTAAGGGAATTAAGGATAAGGATAAAAAAGCCCTGTTCCTGTTCGTAGCATATATTGCACAGTACATTCCATGGTTTGGAGTAAACAGATGCATTTTCATATATCATTATTATCCGTCGCTTTTATTCTCGCTTTTTATGATGGGCTATACGATTAAGGCGCTGATTGATTGGAAAGAAAAATCCAAGAAGTATGTAGTTGCATATTTGTGTATTGCAGTGGTAATGTTTTTCGTATTCTTCCCGATTATTTCGGGATGGCCCTGTAATTCGGATTATGGAAACGCTTTGGAATGGTTCGAAACCTGGGCGTTTATGTAGTTTTATGTAGTTATGGAAACTTATCCTTTATTTAGAACGCTAAATATAGTATAATATCATGGACTGTGGTACCACAGATTGTTTGCTAAGATTTATAAGTTTTAAATGAAGGGAAATTTTTGAATGATTAAAGGTTCTAAAGTTCTTAAGAAGATGTTGGGAATTGTGCTCAGCGTAGCACTTGCTTTTGCAGCATTTTCTTCGATTCCCGCGGTTACTGCCGAGGCTGTGACTTCTTCGGGAAATATTGCAAAGGGTATAGATGTTTCTAAATATCAGGGAACGATTAACTGGTCGGCTGTCGCCGCATCGGGAGTCAGATTCGCATTTATCAAAGTGGGAAGTACATATTCGGGTATGGATCCGACTTTTCCCTATAACATGACACAGGCTCAGGCCAACGGTATTAAGACAGGCGCATATATTTATTCTTATGCTACCAATACCGAAATGGCAGCCATGGAAGCTCAGCTTGTTATTCAGTGGCTTTCGGCTTATCAGGTATCAATGCCGGTAGTATTCGACATTGAGGATGCCTGCCAAAAGAATTTATCATCTGCAGAAATTAATGCAATCATCAATACATTCTGTGTTCTGGTTGATGCGGCAGGATATTATCCCATGGTTTATTCCTACAAGAATTTCTTTAATACGAAGATAGGTGCAACTCCCTGGGATAAGTGGGTAGCACAGTTCGGTGATGCTCTTGATTATCCGTCCTGCGCATTCTGGCAGTATTCGTCTAAGGGGTCCGTATCCGGAATCAATGCAAAGGTAGACTTAAACTATCAGTACAAGGATTACAGCAAGCTCATTGTTAAGGACGGATTCGTGGACCATAACGGAGGTAAACGATTCTATACCAATTACAAAATGCAGACGGGCTGGGTAAATTATCAGAATGCCAGATACTACTTTGATCCCTTCGGATATATGGTAAAGGGATGGCATGTTGAAGGCGACGGCAAAATGTACTACTTAAGCACTGATGACGGTAAAGCCTCTATAGGTCCTACTCAGATTGAAGGATTTACATTCTACTTTAATAATGACGGCGCTATGCAATACGGTTTCATAGATTATGGTAAAGGTAACAGATACTTTGATCCGCTGGCTAACGGCGCAATGGCAACCACATGGTTCGCATATAACGGTCAGATGTATTATGCGGACAAGGACGGTAACATAGCTGTAGGTTACAGAGAAATCGATAAGGTTCCTTATTTCTTTGAGGAAAACGGTGCTTTGGCTATAAACAAGCAGGTTGAATCTAACGGAAAACAGTTTATGGCAGGAGCTGACGGTGTACTTACAGAAATCGTACCTGTTGAACCGGGAGATATTCCTTCAGGTAAGCTTGATGCCGAGACTATGGCACAGATGAACGGAATCGACCTTTCAACATTGAATGAAGCTCAGCTTAAGGCATTTATGGATGCTGTTGATGCATATAATGCAATGATTCCATAATGTTATGTAAACGCCTGTGATTACTGCATTTTTTAGTACTTGACTAGGGTGTCTGCGTATGTTAATATCATACTTGCGCTTTGCAAATTGGAGGAAGTAAACATGGCAGCACTTAAATTAGTAATTCAGATTTTATTTATTATAATATGTATCGCGCTTACAGCGCTTGTACTTATGCAGGAAGGTAAACAGGCAGGCCTCGGAGCTATTTCCGGAGCAGCTGAGACATACTGGGGCAAGAACAAAGGCCGTTCAATGGAAGGTGCATTAGTTAAGATCACTAAGTATCTTGCAATTGGATTTATGCTTATCTCAATTGTTCTTAACCTTAACATTTTCGGTTAATCAATTAAGAAATGTTCAGGCATCCTGCTTTGGTAGGATGCCTTTTTTAATTATTATGGCTAAGAAGAAAAACAATATTCCAACTATATACAGGGGAACATATATCTCGAATCAAAAAGGCTTTGGTTTCGTAGAAATAGAAGGCATGGAAGAAGACTTGTTCATACCGGAAGAATATACGAAAAATGCTTTTCACCAGGATATTGTCGATGTTGAAGTTATTAAAGAAAAGACTAAGGACAGACGTGCGGAGGGTAAGGTTATTCAGATTATTGCCCATACAATAAGCACGGTGGTGGGTTCATACGATAAGGCTAACGGCTTTGGATTCGTAATTCCCGATAATAAAAAGATAGAATCGGATATCTTTGTATCCAAAGAAAACTCTATGGGTGCCGTAAACGGGCATAAGGTTGTGTGCGATATTATAGATTATGGTGATCGCAAGCATAAGCCTGAGGGAAAGGTTATTGAGATTCTCGGACATGAGAACGATCCGGGGGTAGATATTGTTTCTATAATCAAGGGCTTTGATTTGCCTATGGAGTTCCCGGAGAAGGTTCTTAACCAGGCAGTTCGCGTTGCGAACGAAGTGTCTGAAGCAGATATGTATATGCGTGAGGATTTAAGAGATGTCCTTACGGTTACTATCGATGGCGAGGATGCAAAAGATCTGGACGATGCTATATCTTTGTCCAAAGAGGGAGACATATACCATCTTGGGGTACACATTGCGGATGTCAGTAATTATGTTCAGGAAAGTTCGGCACTTGATAAGGAAGCCCTTAAGAGAGGCACTTCCGTATATCTTGTAGACAGAGTTATTCCAATGCTGCCGCATACACTTTCGAACGGTATGTGCTCGCTTAATATGGGTGAGGACAGACTGGCGCTTTCATGCCTTATGGACATTAATAAAAAGGGCGAAGTCGTAGACCATCGTATTGTAGAGACAGTTATTAATGTTAATGAGAGAATGAATTATTCCGATGTTAATAAGATTTTGGCAGAGTCCGACCCTGAACTTGCGGTTCACTATGAAGCGGAAGTTCCTATGTTTAAACTAATGTTGGAACTTAGCAAAATTATTAGAGCGAACAGGACTAAGAGAGGCTCCGTTGACTTTGATTTCCCCGAGTCCAAGATTGTGCTTAATAAAAAGGGTATTCCTGTTAAGATAATGCCTTATGAGCGCGGGGATGCGGAGAAGATTATTGAAGATTTTATGCTTATGGCTAATGAGACGGTTGCGTGTCATTTCTATTATTTGGAAAGCCCCTTCGTATACAGAACCCACGGAACGCCCGACCCTGAGAAAATGCAAAAGCTTGGTCTTTTCATTAACAATTTCGGATATTCCATGAGGATTAGGTCTGCCGAGGGCGAAGTGCATCCTAAGGAAATTCAGAAACTTCTTAGTAAGATTGAAGGAACTCCGGAAGAGGCACTGATAAGCAGATTAACATTAAGAAGCATGAGAAGAGCGGAATATTCTACCGAGTGTCTGGGACACTTCGGCCTTGCGTGCAATTTTTACTGTCATTTCACATCGCCTATACGTCGTTATCCGGACCTGCAGATACATCGTATCATTAAGGAACATATTCACGGCAGAATGAATGAACGTAAGATTGAACACTTCAATTCGATTCTTCCCATGGTGGCGAAGGAGTCTTCGTCTCTGGAACGAAGAGCGGATGAAGCCGAAAGAGAGACGGAAAAACTCAAAAAAGCCCAGTATATGCTTTCTCATATAGGGGAGGAATACGAAGGTGTTATTTCAGGAGTAACGGCCTGGGGCATTTATGTTGAATTGCCCAATACTGTAGAAGGAATGGTTCATGTATCCAAATTATGGGGAGATTATTATTACTATAAGGAAGATACTTATGAAATGGTAGGCCGGGATTCGGGCAAAGCGTATAAACTGGGTCAACGGGTTAAGATTAAAGTTGACGCGGTTGATATGAGTACAAAGACAATTGATTTTGATTTGGTGGTATAATTGAGTCATGGCAAAAGAAGGACTTAAGTTAGTAGCGAACAATAAAAAAGCATATCATGATTATTTCATAGAAGAAAAGTATGAAGCGGGACTTGAACTTGCGGGTACCGAAGTTAAATCTCTTCGTATGGGCAAGTGCAGTATCAAGGAAGCCTTCATACGAGTGGAGAACGGTGAGGTATTCGTATACGGAATGAACATTTCACCTTATGAAAAGGGAAATATCTTTAATAAGGATCCTCTTCGTACACGTAAGCTTCTTCTTCATAAGAGTGAAATACGTAAGCTTATAGGTGCGTCTGCCGAAGACGGATATACAATTATGCCTTTACAGGTGTATTTTAAGGACGGACGTGCTAAAATCGAAATTGCTCTTGCCAAAGGTAAGAAACTGTACGACAAGAGAGAAGACAAGAAAAAGGCGGATATGCGTCGTGAGGTCGAAAGAGACTTCAAGATGTCTTTGAGATAACCGATAATTATTTAAAATTATATAAATTAGGGCTAGTCAAGGTTTCGACAGGGATCATGCAGCTTTAGAAGCTATCCGCAGGAGTGCGTTAAACCCAAACTTAAATATAAACGCTGATTCTAAATTAGCTATCGCTGCCTAAGAGCAGCTGTCCGCCCCGGTGCACCTGCACATCAGGATACGGGCATCATCCATGCAGGAAACGACTTATACTAAGCTTTGCGTATAAGGGCGTAACATGAAGCTACCTTCACCGTAAGGGCGTTTACCTCCATACGGATGAAGGGAATAATTAATGGTAAACTATGATAGTAGAAGGAGAGGGAATTGGTTTTTGGACGCGGGTTCGACTCCCGCCTAGTCCACTAAAATGTGACAGTAGGGACGGTTCTTTCTGTCACATTTTTTATGATTATAAACGTGGAGATATGGTATTCACTTAATTTTTGAGTACGTTCTCTAGTATTTCTAAGCGTTGCAAATATAAAGATGCAGTTAACGGAACGGCACCGAACTATTCGCCATCCATGGCTCAGTTAGTTCTTGCGCTTCCATCCTGTAAGCGCATGCCTGATGTGCGCAACACTAAGAAATACACGAGAACAGAAGAAATATTTTTAGAGGATATTCAAAATTACGCTGCACAGAACAAAATTAAGCAATATTGTCTTGTACGCAGAACAATTATGCAATATAATTGTTTTATAGATTGGAGGTTGGCTTATGAATAGAGATGTTTTAAAACAGATCATGGCTGATCAGAAGGATATTTATCTGAAGAACCCAATAATTGCCAGACATTATCCTCTGGAAGAAAATATAAACTATTGTTTTGTCGGCATAAGAAGAACCGGGAAGTCGTATATGCTGTATCAGCAGATACAGAGTTTGCTGGAAAAACGAGTTCCTTTATCGCAGATTGTCTATGTAAATTTCGAAGATGAACGTTTACTGGAAATGACATCAGATGATCTGAATACTATTCTGGAAATAGGACTTGAACTTTCGGGAGGCAACAAGCCTTATTTGTTTCTTGATGAAATACAAAACATTGACGGTTGGGAAAAGTTCGTACGCAGAATAGCGGATATGAAATATAAAGTTAATATCACCGGAAGCAACAGTAAAATGCTAAGCAGCGAGATTGCTTCCACACTGGGTGGCCGTTTTGTAATCATGAATATATATCCTTATTCCTTTGCCGAATATTTAATTGCAAATGGCAAAGAGAAGAATTATCTGGATACCATAGCCACAAGTGATAAAGCCGAGATATTATCCCTGTATAATGAATATGTTACTTACGGTGCTTTCCCCGAACTTGTGGAAATTAAAAACAAAAGAACTTTTTTAAGCAGCATATATCAGACCGTTTACCTGGGAGATATTATTACGAGAAATAAAATCACAAATGATTTTGCTGTTAAACTATTATTAAAGAAAATTGCCGAGTCAATTACCAAGCCTCTGTCATTTAGCAGGCTGGCTAATATTGCCAAAAGCGCAGGAGCATCTCTTGGCAAACAAACGGTCATTAACTATGTTGGATATATGAATGATTCCTATCTCGTATTCCCTGTGACTAATTATCTTGCGAAACTTGTAGAAAAAGAGACTTCTCCTAAATACTACTTTATGGATACGGGGCTTGTTGGGCTGATGCTTCTGGACTGCAAATCTGCACAACTTGAAAACCTTGTAGCAATAGAACTCATTAGACGTTATGGTATGGGAAATGTTTTTTATTTTGAAAACAATGTGGAAATCGACTTCTATGTTCCTAACGAAAAACTTGCTATTCAGGTATCGATGCAGGTTCTTGAAGACATGGATACACGCGAACGTGAAACTAAAGCTTTTACCAAGCTTCGTAACTTTATTCCGGAATTAAAGTGCCTGATTATCACGAACAGTGAAGAAGCAACTTTGGAATGTGACGGAATTCCGATATCGGTTCTTCCGGCATGGAAATGGCTTTTAGAAACAAAGGAGAATAAATGAAAAAGATTAAACCCATAGTCATAATGCTGACACTTGCTTTTATATTGACAGCATGTGGCAATGCTCAGAATACAGAAAATACGACAACTACAGAACCTGCCAAGGTAATAACCACAGCCGAAGTCGAAACCAAGGTTGATGAATATGAAGAGGATAAGTATATCTTTGAACCGGCAGAGCTTACCTGCTATATGCCGGAAGACTTTGAGGAAACGGATTATCCCGGTGAATACCTTCATAAGAAGTATCCTGATGATGTGTCTAGCATAAATCATGTGATTGTAGATTCCGAAGGTGATGCAACGAAGATGACCAAGGAAGAGTTCATAACGGATATCGAACAGGAATATTATGACGGTTATGGCGAAAAAGTTGAGGTTAATGTAACTCAATATGATAAAATAATGGTGGATGGTCGTCCCGGATTATGGATTATGTATAATTTTGATTTCAGAGGCGAACATTTTGAAACTTTGCTTGTAATTCTATATAATGGAACTGAGTCACACAGCGTGACATTCCTTCAGGGACCCGGAACGGATCATATGGAGGAGTTTATTGAGACGGCCAATACGATTGGCTTTTCAAAGATAGAAGAGTAAAAGGGAATTAACGTGGATAAGAGTGAGTTAATTGTTGGCGGATATTATTTTGGATCTTTTGAAGATGCCAAGGCTGCCGAAAAAGAAATAAAGAATGCAGGTTATCTTAACGAGCGTATTGCGACAATGGGCCCGGCTCAGATGAAGGCGGTTTATGATAAGATGCTTGATGAAAAAGTGTTCCAGACCCCGGTGGGCTGGGAGTTCCTTAAGTATCTTAAGAACAGACTTAAAGATGCGGGCGTAAGCGAAGAGGACATTCGTCCTATACCTTTGTACTGCAATTTTAATGCTCAGAAGCAGGATAAACTTGATAAAGAGAAAAACAATCATATTGCAAGAGAAAGAGTAATTCCTTCACATAAACAGGCTAAAACCTTTAAGGATATGTTCAGAGTTTCTCTTGTTATAAATATTGCGTTGGTTCTTCTTGTAATTTTGATGTTCTTTATAACGATAAAATCGGATAACCCCAATATACTTAATTACAAGGAAGTAATAACGAATGAATATGCGGCCTGGGAACAGGAATTGACCGATAGAGAGAATGCTCTTAGAGAAAAGGAGAATAATCTTTGAAAATATTAGTGGTCGATGATGAACAAAGAATGAGAGTCCTGGTTAAGGATTTCCTGTTACACAGTAATTATGAAGTGCTTGAGGCTTCTGACGGAAGAGAAGCACTTGATATGTTTTATAATAATCAGGATATTGATTTGATAATTCTTGATATTATGATGCCTGTGCTTGACGGTTACGAAGTGCTTCGCGAAATACGTAAGGAGTCGAAGGTTCCTGTTATTATGCTTAGTGCCAAATCGGAAGAGAAGGATGAGTTAAAAGGCTTTGAATTGGGAGTTGATGAATACGTTACCAAGCCATTCAGCCCTAAACTGCTTGTTGCAAGAGTCGGAGCAATTCTAAGAAGAAGCGGTGCGGAAACAGAAGATGATATGCTTGAGGCGCCGGGAATAGTAATAGATAAACTGGCTCATCGCGTGCTTGTTGATGATAAGGAAGTAGACTTAAGTATTAAAGAATTCGAACTTCTTTCATATTTTTTGGAGAATAAGAATGTTGCACTGTCACGTGAAAAGATATTAAATGCTGTTTGGAACTACGATTATTTCGGAGATGCCAGAACAATAGATACTCATGTTAAGAAACTTCGCGCCAAGATAGGTGAACGTGGAGACATGATTAAGACAATCTGGGGAATGGGTTATAAGTTTGAAGAAGGGAGCAATTAGCTCCCTTTTATTTTTACATGGTTTCCTGTGTCATATTTTTGTCGTAAAGATTACGATATTCTGTCGGTGTACAGCCTTTGACGATTTTGAACATTCGCATGAAAGCCGACAGAGAGTTAAATCCCGATCTTGATGCAACTTCCATTACGTTAATATTCGGATCCATAAGTAATTTCTCGGCATAGGCAATTCGCCTGTTATTAAGATACTTATAAAAAGATACATTGGCGAATTCTTTAAACAGTCTTGAGAAATGATATTTTGAAAAGCCTGCCATCTCGGATATCATGTCGAGGGATAAATCTTCCGTACAGTGTGAGTTGATGTAGTCACATACACTCATGAATTTCTCAAGGTATTCACTTTGTTTGGTGGGCTTAATGTCTGCAAACTTATCGGGAGACTGAGTGTAGCTTCTGTTAACAAGTACAAGTATCTGCAAAAGCTTGGAACAGATAGCGGCATCCTTAAGAGGTACATTTGAAAAATATTCGTCTCTTATTTCTTCCATTAATCTGGCAACATCTGCATGAATCGTTGGAAATTCCTCGGGAGTGATGAGCGCAGCAGGCTGCATAAACGAAAAGAAAGATTCGAACTCACTAAAAGTATTAAGTAAATTCATTCCGCACTGAAGAATAATTCTTCTGCCGCTTTCGGCATTCATTCTGTGGAGTACGCCGGGTCCTATAATAAGAACATCACCTACGCGCAAATCGTATCGTGTATCCGCACAATAAATTGTATATTTACCTTCGGTGGGCATGAGAACCTCTATGGGTGTATGCCAGTGAATGGGATATTCTTCGTAATCGATATTGTCGTATACGAGAAGATAGGAATTGTTTTCAAAACTAACGGTTTCCTTTGTACCTTCGAGGATTTTAATCATATTCAGTGCCTTTCTTATATGTTAGAGCATCAAAAAGTTGCTATCGTTCCTAAATATTGCTTGAATAATGTCATAATTTGTACAAAACCTAATAATTAATATACAACAAATGCCATAAATTAGCAATTATTTCACATATTGGCGCTGTATGATGTTTATAAATGGCCTAGTATACTAGCTTTATGCCAAATCAAATAATAATTGATAATAAATATCACAAATAGCAATTTTTGATATTTAATATAGCAACAATTATATAGAAGGTACAGGGGATATAAGATAATATGAAATCACAAAAACAAAAAGAGACAGTATTTGAAGGAGAATTTCATAAAAATATGAGAAAACCAAACGAGAGAAAACCGCTTGTTAAAAGCATCTATACAGCTGATCCTTCAGCACATGTGTACAACGGTAAGATTTATATCTACCCTTCACACGATGTTGAAAGAGATGTTCCGGATGATGATAACGGCGATCAGTATATGATGGAAGATTACCATATCCTTTCTATGGATAATCTTGATGCTGAATGTGTAGACAACGGTCTTGCACTTCATCAGGATGATGTTCCCTGGGTTAGTAACCAGATGTGGGCTCCTGATGCAGCATATGTTGATGGAAAATACTATTTAATTTTCCCTGCTAAAGATAAGGACGGAATATTCAGAATCGGAGTCGCTTCTTCTGATTCCCCTGTAGGACCTTTCACTCCGCAGGAGAATTTCATCGAAGGAAGCTTCAGTATCGATCCTGCGGTATTCATTGATGATGACGACAGAATTTATTGTTATAACGGTGGACTTTGGGGCGGTCAGCTTGAAATGTGGCAGTCAGGTTCCTTTGACAAAGATGCACATCGTCCCGAAGGCGATGAAAAGGCTATAGGACCTGTGTTCGCAGAGTTCAACAGAACATTGGATAAGTTTATTACAACACCTAAGCATCTTGAAATTCTTGATGAAAACGGTGAACCTCTTAAAGCATCCGATGAGGACAGAAGATATTTCGAAGGTCCTTGGATGCACAAGTATAATGGCAAGTACTATTTGTCATATTCTACAGGCACAACTCATTATCTTTGCTATGCAGAAGGTGAGAAGCCTGACGGTCCGTTCACATATAAGGGACGTATTATGGAACCTGTATTGGGATGGACAACACATCACTCTATCGTAGAGATTGATGGCGAGTGGTATCTGTTCTACCATGACTGTGAATTGTCAGGTGGCGTTACCCATGAAAGATGTGTTAAGTATACTAAGCTTAACATTGATGCGAATGGTAATATCGAAACCATTCATCCATACGATTGAAAATTCTTTTTCAATACATCCTCTTTTATAGTTTTTGCAGAATTAGTCTCGGCTTCCTTTCCGAGACTAATTTTCATTTACGCATATTTTTGTAAGTGATATACTTTACAAAGGATATAGGGGAATAATCCCGCAGTTGGTTTTAATTTAGGAAGTAATCGGTTTGGAATCTACCAAAAAGAAAATTTCATATGATAAAAAATATCTGATAGGACTGTTGATAGCGCTTATCGTACTTGTTGCGCTCAGTTTGCTTATCAATAGTACATTCTTTGACAATTATTATATCAATAAGAAGTTATCTGCTCTTAGAAATGCTTATACCGAATTAAACGATATCTCAAAAGCAGGTGACTATGAATCTACTAAATTCGAAATTCGTTTTAAGAATATCTGCGAAAAGAATAATGTAAGTATCGTTATTCTTAATTCCGAAACTCAAACTCTTAAATCTTCAACAGACGATCCAAAGTTTATGATTGACCAGCTGATTGCATATATTTTTAACAGATCCAAGAATGCATCGGATGTACTTTTGGTGCGTGAAAAGAATTATGAGCTTCACCTGGTTACGGATTCAAGTAGCGGCATTGAATATATTGACATGTTCGGTGTGCTTGATAAGGGAAATCTGTTCCTGGTTAAGAGCCCCCTTGCGGGAATAAGAGAGTCGGTAAGAATCTCAACCAGATTCTTTAATCTGCTTATGATTATATTTGCGTTTTTTGTGATTATAATTTTTATATTTTTGTCCAGAAGGATTAGCGTTACCGAACTTAAGGATACGAATGCGCGTCTTCAAAAGGATATAGAAGATAAAGAAAAACGAGAAAAGATTCGCTCGGAGTTTTTGTCAAATGTATCCCATGAATTAAAGACGCCTATAGCACTTATCCAGGGATATGCCGAAGGCCTTAGGGAAGGAATGGTTGATGATGATACGACCCGCGATTATTATTGCGAAGTTATTATGGACGAATCTGCCAAGATGAATTCCATAGTTAAGAAACTTATTGATCTTAATCATATCGAGTCCGGGGATATTGATTTTGACAACGCGGCATTTAACCTGTCCGAACTTATTGAAGGCAAGCTTCAGTCACTGCAGATATTGTGCGAGCAAAAGGAAGTTAAGGTGACGGTTGATAATCCCTATGGCGAAATTATGGTTTATGCCGATGAATATTATGTGGAAGAAGTCTTTAACAACTTCTTTACGAATGCACTTAATTATGCAACCGGAGACAAAGAAATACGTATATCTTTGTCCAAAGATACAGAGCGTGTAAAAGTATCAATATATAATACGGGTGAAGGAATTCCGGAAGATTCGATTGAACATATATGGGACCAGTTCTACAAAGTTGATAAGGCACGTACCCGTGAGTACGGCGGAACCGGGGTAGGGCTTTCCTATGTAAAGGCTATTCTGGATGCTTTCGGACAAAGATATGGTGTTAATAATGAAGAACAGGGAATTACGTTCTACTTTACACTCTCTCTTTTTAAAAATGATGATTTATGATAGACTATTTATTAATAAGTTAGAAAAGTTGGGTAGTTATGAAAAATAAATATACAATTACCACAATTTCATTACTTTTTGCATTGATGCTTAGCGGATGCGATGCATTCAACAGTACCATTCCCGATATGACTGAAGAGCAACAGGGCATGGTAGTTGAGTATGCAACTGAAACACTCCTTCATTATGACCGTAAGAACGGCGATAAGATTAAGCCGAAAACATATACGGTAGTGGATGAAGAAGGTCAGGAATTGACTCCGGAGGAACTTGATGCACAGATTATAAGCGGTGAGTTTGATACTGCCACGGAGGTTGAAACCACGCCGACACCGGAGCCGGTTATTGAAGTTATAGAAGATCCCGGAATTTCGGAAGATGATGTTTCGGTTAATGAATCAACGGAAGATGAGACTCCTGTTGCCAATATGAGTATTGCGGAAACCCTGGGACTTTCGGGAGTTTCGATAGATTTTGACGGATATGATATATGCGATTATTATCCGGAAGATATGCAAAGCTATTTCGTTATGAATGCAGCTAACGGATGTAAGCTTGTGGTTCTTAAGTTTAAGATTAATAACCATGATGCCAACGATAAACTGGTTCAGGTACCATTTGAGGATGTAAGATATAAAGTCAGCATTAACGGTAATACCAGAAGTGCTCTTACAACATTGCTGCTTAATGATTTGGCTGCCTTTGACGACGTGATTATGGCAGGCGATTATGCCGACGTTGTGGTAGTGGGTGAGTTTAAGGACGAAGATGTTGCCAATATTTCTACGGTTGATTTAATAATTAAGAGTAACGGCGATAGTAGTAAGTTTAGCTTATATTAATTATATTTTTGTAACAGATTGGAGAAAATATGTATTGTATCAGATGCGGAAAGGCGATTGCGGATGATTCTTTAGTTTGCCCACATTGCGGGGCTAAATTGGATGTAAGTGATAATCCGTTTTCCAATGACGAACCTGTTTATTCTATGCCGGCTGCAACTTCAACTTATCAGGCACCTCCTGTTAAGCGTAAGAAAAAGACCGGCATTATTATTGCTGTGGTTTTAATTCTTGCAGTCTTAGGAGGCGGTGCATACGCAGGCCACTGGTATTTCCACAGACCTATAATGCTTATCACCAAAGCAATAGAAGAAAATGATATCAAGACGGTTGTGGAATTATTCGATGAGCTTGATGAAGAAACGGATATCGATTACGTTGAAAAGTGTATGGCTTCATATGCTACCAAGTTGCAGGAAAGCTTCATTAATCATGACAAAGATTATGATGAAGTGATGGATGAACTTGAGCTTCTCGGTAAGGACATTCTGAAGGATAATTCAAGATACGAAAGAATAATTACCGACATCAATGATTTGAATCAGTCGCGAGAGAACTTCGAAAAAGCAGAAAAGGCCTTTAAAAAGGAAGATTATGAAAAAGCTTCCGAACTATATGCAAAGGTATCAATGCATGATGACGATAATTATGAGGCTGCAAAGGAAAAGATAGAAGAAATCAAGAAGTTAATGATTCCTGATGTAATAGGAACCTGGAGAACTACTATTGATATGGCTCCGGCAGTTGTCTCATTAGCTAATATTGGTACATACGGTATTGATTCATCTATTTTATCAAAGTTCACCTTCCCGGTTGATTTACTGCTTCTGTTTAATGAAGATGACACCTGCGTGATTAGCTGTGACTCTGAAGAAATGGCAGGAAGAGCAGATGAAATGATTGATGCTTTGCTGGATTTGGGTGTTGTGGTAGCTGCCAAGGAACTTGGAATGTCCGTAGAAGAACTTGATAAATACATTAAGATGGTTTATGGAAAAGATACAAAAAGCATGCTTTATGAAGAAGCAGGTGGCGACAGATTAAAGAATGAATTTGTAAGTGGCATGGAAGGCGATTTCTATGAACTGTGGTATACAATAGACGGAGATAAGATTGATATATATGAGAATAAAAGTGATATGAGTGGGAACGGATATGGCCCTGTTATGACTTTGACCTTGTATGACAACACAATCTGTATCGAAAGGAATACCATGAGCCTGCCGCAGGAAATAGAATTGTGTATTGAGTATCCTTTGACGTTTACTAAAGATGAAGAATAATTTAATGTGACAGTGGGGACGGTTCTCGCTGTCACATTTGTTGATTTATGGCGCTTTTTGAAAAAAGTGTGACAGTAGGGACGGTTCTTACTGTCACATTTTTTTGGTTGTAAATGGTGTGGGAATATAGATATCTACTTTATTTTTAAGTCCGTTCTTTAGCATTTCTAAGTGTTGCAATTTAAGATTTTAGTTAGAGGGCACGGCACCGAACTATTCGCCATCCATGGCTCAGTTAGTTCTTGCACCTGCATCCTGCAGGTGCATGCCTGATAAACGGCAACACTAAGAACTGCACAAGAACTCCCAAATAAAAATAAAGTAGATATTATATTCCAACTATTTATGTGTGCAGAATGTGACAAAAAGAACCGTCCCCACTGTCACATTTTGGGAGCGGATTGTACTTAATTAGATACATCATAAAAAAGTGAAATTTGTTCTTGACTTAGGAAATTTACTCTGTTATATTTGTATTCGCGCCTGTGAGAAAGGCAATGTAAAAATGCTTAAAAAGTCTAGCATATTTGCAGTATCCAGACGTACCGCGCACTCGATATTTGCTACGCAAACATCTGTTGCGCTGACGCGACTTCCTAAAAGGAAGATTGAGCTTTCGGTATTTGCTAACGCAAACACCTTTTGCATTAGGACATGCTACGCATGGTCCTGTAGTACCTTGAAAAATGAACATCAATGCAACCCTGAAGATTCCTATTAAAAGTTGCATCAGAACTTCTGCTGATGTAACGGAATTTATTCAGAAGAACACAAATCCTTAATTTCAGTAATGAAAGAAATGCCAGTTTAAACTGG
>JAZUIS010000054.1:0-6714 GCA_045642345.1 Lachnospiraceae bacterium | reverse complement strand
AAAGACTGATAAACAGTGGCTTTTATGATTTAGCCGCAGCCTATCAGTCTGTGCATGTCAACTATTGAAAGCGCCGTATACCGAACGGTACGTACGGTGCTGTGAGAGGACGGCGGTTAGTCACCGCCTCCTACTCGATTTACAATAGTATGAACAAGTGATATTTTTGACCTCTTACAAAGATATACTTACCTGTTACGTTAAATCTCTTTTCTTTTTGATAGATTTAGGTAAAATGTGAATCAGATAAGAAATTCACTTAAATAGGAGTCAACGTGAAGATTAACATTGAAATTGACGAAACCCTTGAGGAATGTGAAGTAGTCATTAAAACAAAGGAAGTGAATAACGAAGTGGCCCTGATTCAAAGAGCTCTGTCGGGACTGTCTGTCGGAAAGGGCGAAATAGTATTCGAAAAGGATGATACGGAATACTATTTCGGAGTGGATAAGATACTGTTCTTCGAGACTGATATGAACAAAGTGTATGCGCATACATCTTCGGATTATTATGAGGTTAAGAAGAAACTGTACGAACTTGAAGAAATTCTTCCCGCTTATTTCCTTCGTGTTTCAAAGTCAACAATCCTTAATACGAGAAAAGTATACGGATTAACTAAAAACATCACGGCCTCAAGTCGGGTTGATTTTGCGGGAACTACCAAAACGGTATATGTTTCACGCAACTTCTACAAGCCGCTTAAGGAAATGCTCAGTTCTAAATCATAGAGGAAAGGAATTAATATGAAAGCAAGAAATCGTTTATGGGGAATAGTTTTATTGGTTGTGGCAGTTCTTGTATTTTTGACTGCAACAGGGTTTCTCAGTATCCCTGCATTGACAGGCATATCAACAGCTAAGCTTGTTTGGACAATAATTCTGGGAGTTATATTAATAGGTTCAATTATATCTTTTTCATACGAGGGAATAATTATTTCGGCAGGAATACTGCTTAAGATGTATGAATCATATTTGGGAATTTCAATCAGTGTACCGATGCTGATTATTGTTATGATTCTTCTGATTGTAGCTTTGAATTTCCTTATTCCGGAAAAGGCACGTAATCGTAATAAATGCGATAATGCTGTATTTAGTGAAGAAGAAAACGCAAACTATATATACATTAAGACGAAGTTTAACGGAACTACCAAATATATAGAATCCAAGAATCTTGAAGAGGTTGAGGTTGAGGCTGCATATGGCGGATGCGAAATATATATGACCCGGGCCGATGCACCGAGCGGCAAAATAACAATGAACCTTAGTATCAAGGGGGCCGGAACGGATATCTATATTCCCCAGAACTGGAAAGTTGTTAATAATGCACGTTTTACTCTTAGCGGATATGACGAGGACCCGATTGTATTGGGTGAAGGTGAAAAGCCTCCGGTTACTTTATATCTGAACGGTAAGGTTAAGCAGTCAGGATTCAGTATTTCAAGAAATGTGTATAATGGATATTAAATGATTATGGAAAATAAAAAAGCCTCCTCGGATGTGTGTCCGAGGAGGCTTTTTAGGTGCGCCTGGCGGCGCATGTTTCTAATAGATTTTAAGGTACGAAACGAATGTTAATTTCTACAATGTTACCGTCTTTGATTATTACCGAAGTATTCCAGTACCAGTAATCGGTAGGATCGGTCATGGCCTTTTTGAATTCGGCGGGAGTATATACGATTCCGTCGGGATGTTCCATAATATCCGAACTGTCTGTGATTACACAATCAGTAGGGACGAAAAGGTTAATTGCGCCGCATTCTACGAAGGTAGGAAAATCATCCATACCGGCTACCTGACAGTAAGGCTGGTCATCATAAACTCTGAAGCATACTCCGCCTTCTTCTTCACCGCCATTAATGAGAATGAGTGATCCGCTAAAGTCAACGGTTGCTACTTCCATATCGTTACCATCAACTACAACTGTATCCCCGGGCTGGAGAGCTTTGACAGCTTCGGCATCATACTTTTCAACTAAATACAGTGTACCTTTGATTCCGTATGAATCCTGGCAGTCTTCATACGAATCCATCCAAAGATTATATTCACCATCGGCAGGAGCTTTGGGATCCACATCAACGGGGATGGGCTCTACGCGAACACCTGCATCTGCTGTAGGGTTCTGTTCATCAAGCCATGCCGGAATATCGGAAGGAACATCGGCAGAAGTGAACTTATACTCGTTAGTAAAGTCACCTTCATTAAGGAAAATAGAGTTGTTCTTGTACTCATAGGTGTATGATTCAAAAACTTCACCGTTATATACAGAGCTCATAGTTGAATCATCATATGTAATATCACATGTATCCTGAACTACCCATGTACCTGTTCCGTCACCGTTTAAGAAAAGGTAACTGGTAAAAGTATAGTTAACGCCGTCCATTTCTTCCTCGTAGCTGTAAGAATATACACCGGCTTTGGGCATAATGCTTGGTGCTTCTGCAGTTTCCTGAGAATCTTGTGTTGCTTGATTTTCTGCTTTCGGAGCAGATTCATTAGCTTTAGTATTTCCTGAACAACCGATAAGTGCAAGTATCATGGCGGTTGTTAAAATAAGTGAAACGATTCGTTTTTTCATAATTCCTAATCTCCTCTTTATTATTGATTAATGAAGGTTTTCCATTAACTAGTGATGATTATATCATATAGGTGCAACAGATATGCAACAAATTCCATATTAGGAATTATTATAACTGTCAGAAATGGACTTATGGACAATATATTATCCATTATTGCCTAAAATAACCTAAAGTGCTAATATATTAGCATGAATATTCTAACACAAAAAACTTATAATGAAATTAATATGGAACTTGCTAAACGTGTTGTACTCCTTCGAAGGAGAAAAAAGATTTCTCAAACGGAACTTGGTAAGAGGTCCGGCGTTAGTTTTGGGTCGATTAAGAGATTTGAACAGACAGGAGAAATTTCACTTTCATCGCTTACCAAGATTGCTATCGCTCTTAATGTCGAAAAGGAAATGGACAACCTGTTTAGCAAGGTGGAGTTTTCATCAATTGAGGAAGTTATAAATGAACAAACTAAATAGTATACAAGTGCGTTATAATGAGCGACTTGTCGGCACTATGGCTGTGTACCAAAATCGATTGGCGGCATTCGAATATTCGGCGGAATGGTTGAATGATGGTTTTTCGATTAGCCCATTTTCATTGCCACTTGAAAAGAAAGTTTTTATCCCGACAATCGATCCTTTTAATGGGGTGTTTGGCGTATTTGCGGATAGTCTTCCGGATGGATGGGGGCGCTTGCTGGTTGACAGATTGATGCGCAAAAATGGGCTGGATCCGTTTAGCATGGGAAATTTGGAAAGACTGGCTATAGTCGGGAATTCGGGCATGGGCGCTCTTTCGTATGTTCCCACTATTAAATTGGGAGAATCTGAGGTACAGTTTTCATTAGACGAAATATCAAAGGAATGTAAAAGAATTTTGGAAACAGAAGACGATACAAGACAGTTGGATTATCTGTTTATGCACGGCGGGTCATCCGGTGGTGCAAGACCTAAAATACTTACGCAGATTGCCGGAGAAGAATGGATAATAAAGTTCCCTTCGTCCAATGATGACAGGAACATAGGAAGACAGGAATATGATTATTCCATATGTGCCAAAGAGTGCGGCATTGAAATGGAAGAAACAAGACTGTTTGAATCTGATTTATGTGACGGATACTTTGGAACCAGACGTTTTGATCGTTGCAACGGTAAAAAAATCCACATGGTTTCGGTGGCGGGATTACTTGAAACTTCGCATAGAGTTCCTAATCTGGACTATGATTTGTTGATGCGGCTGACATTGCAACTGACTCAAAGCATGGAGGAATGTGAGAAACTCTATCGATTGATGTGTTTTAATGTATATTCGCACAACAGAGATGATCATTCCAAGAATTTTTCATATCAATATATAGAAAAAGAACACAGATGGATTATGTCGCCTGCGTATGATTTGACGTACAGTAATTCAATCGGCGGAGAACATGCTACGACAATTCACGGAAACGGAACCAATCCGGGATTAGGCGATATATTGGCAGTTGCAAAGGAAATTGGAATAAGTTCTGCAAAAGCAAAAAAAATATCAGAAGAAGTATATGAAATAGTGACGAAAAGACTGAAAGAATATCTTAGTTAAGAAAGGATATATTATGAACAATAATATTTTAAATTACAATACAGTAGAATTGGATACCACAGATAACAGCATGATAATTATTGATCAGACCAAGCTACCGGGAACGACGGAGCTTATTAAGCTTAGAACGGCACAGGAAATTTGGGATGCTATTTATCTTCTTAAGGTGCGTGGTGCTCCGGCAATAGGTGTGGCAGCAGGTTTTGGAATATATATTTTGGCTACCCGGATAACGGCCGAAGACATTGACGGATTTTATGAGGAATTCAAGAAACAAAAGGAATATCTTAATTCTTCCCGCCCTACAGCGGTTAACCTTTCCTGGGCCCTTAATAAAATGGATGAAGTATGTAAGAAGGCTCTGTTTGAAAGCGATGCCGAAGACAAGATAACTTATACTGTTGAGAAACTTAAAGAAGAAGCAATAGCTATTCAGGAAGAGGATATATGGACCTGTAAGATGTTAGGCGAGTATGGACTTACTCTCGTTAAACCGGGGGATGGAATTTTGACCCACTGCAATGCAGGTTCCCTTGCAACCAGTAAGTATGGAACGGCTACAGCTCCCATTTATTTGGGACAGGAGAAAGGATATAATTTCAAGGTATTCGCCGATGAAACAAGACCGCTTCTTCAAGGAGCACGTCTTACCTCGTATGAACTTCATTCCGCAGGCGTAGATGTTACATTGATTTGCGACAATATGGCATGCATGGTTATGAAGAACGGTTGGGTTAACGCGGTTTTCGTAGGCTGCGACAGGGTGGCAGCTAACGGTGATGTTGCCAATAAAATCGGAACCAGCGGAGTAGCTACCATTGCCAAGAGATTTAATGTTCCGTTCTATGTGTGTGCCCCCACATCCACAATCGATTTAAATACCAAAACAGGAGCTGACATAAAGATAGAACAGCGCCCTGATAAAGAAGTAACCGAAATGTGGTATAAGGAGCGTATGGCCCCTGAAGGTGTTAAGGTATTTAATCCCGCCTTTGATGTTACGGATAATGAATATGTTACCGCAATTGTAACAGAGTATGGCATTGCCAGGGCTCCGTATGATAAATCGCTTAAAGAAATACTGGATAAGAAAAAGTCGATGAATAAGTGATGTACGAAATTATCTCCTAAAAGCAATTGATTTTCTCCCAAAACAAGCGTATATTTGGGATATAAAATAGAAGTTGGGAGAAAGAAGGTTTATGAGAGAATTTAATTATTCAAAATTATCGGAAAGAACCTGGGATAATGAGATTATGGCATACGTTGCCCAAATCCACGAATATAAAGGAAAACAAGAACTGCTTTTGAGACAAAAGCCTGTTGAACTTAATCGCATGATTGAAATTGCCAAAATACAAAGTACTGAAAGTTCAAATCAAATAGAAGGTATAGTAACAACTAATGCAAGATTGAAACAATTGGTTGAGAACAAAACGACACCGAAAAATAGAGATGAGGAAGAAATTCTTGGATATCGTAATGTGTTAAATATTGTTCATGAGAGTTATGAAGCAATTCCTGTACGCAGTAATTATATTTTACAATTGCATGGGGAAATGTTAAAGCACACAGCTTTTTCATATGCAGGTAAGTATAAAACTGCACCTAATGAAATCGATATGGTGTTGGAAAATGGAGAAAAGGTGGTATTATTTAAACCACTGGAGCCGTATGAGACACCTGATGCAATCGACAGGCTATGTGACGAATTTGATAAAGCTCTTAATGAAAGTGTTGTTGATCCTCTTATTTTAATTCCAAATTTTATATTAGATTTTTTGTGTATTCATCCGTTCAATGATGGAAATGGAAGAATGAGCAGATTGCTTACATTGTTGTTATTATATAGAAGCGGATATATAGTAGGGCAATATATAAGTATTGAAAAAGCAATAGCTGACACAAAGGATAGTTATTATGCAGTATTACAGCAGTCAAATCAAAAATGGTACGAGGGAGATAATGATCCAAAGGCATTTATAAAATATATGTTAGGGATTGTTTTGTCTTGCTATCGTGAGTTTGAATCAAGAGTTATGCTTGCCTCAAAGACAGGAAATAAGAGTACTGCATATGATATTGTTAAAAAGTATACTGAAAGTACACTTGGGAAATTTTCAAAGCAGGATACACTTATATCTTGTCCAAGTCTTGGCAGTTCATCAGTTGAAGCAGCATTGAAGAAACTTGTAGAAGAAGGTGTAATAATAAGAACTGGCTCAGGAAGAAAAACTATGTATATGAATAAATTATAAGTAAAGAAATTGAAAAATTTCAGGAAGTGATGGAAAACCTTAATAAAATGAAAATCGAAGACAAATAGAAGGAAATTGGTTAAATATTATGGGTGATATAAAGAAGCTTGATGTAGCAGGCTTTTTATCAAGAGTAGAATCAATAAGTCCGGGGTATATAGATTCGTTATGGGATAGATATGCCGAAGCAGATCAATTTTTGGTAGAAGCAGAACAAATTGTTGCAACATGCGGAATCCCGGGAATAGTAGCGCCCGGATATGTCAGTAAAATAGCAAGAATAGAAACAATGCGAAAAAATTTTGC
>JAZUIS010000053.1:0-17261 GCA_045642345.1 Lachnospiraceae bacterium | reverse complement strand
TCTGTCATTCTGTGTTAAATTCATTTTGAACCTCCGGTAATTATTGTGTTGTTTACATCTCGCCAAGATGCAACTCAATCTTACCTTGAGGTTCTTTTTTATTCAATTGGCGTTATTTCTGAATTACAGGAATGCTCCTTCTTTACATCATTGACCAATTTGCCTTTGCAACACTCCTGCAGCTTTTTTGCCTTCGCGGCCATTATGCAGCTCTTTTGCCTTCGCGGCCATTATGCAGCTCTTTTTTCTTTGTAACACTCCGCAGTATCTGTGCCTTGTCAACTATAATAGTGACATTTTACCTTTCATCATAATTTCCTATCTAGCAATGGTATACAAATCCTTCATTTTGAGCTTCATGTACCATCATTTGAAACTTTATTGTAAATATAGGTAATGATTTCCCACATATTTACAAATAATTACCTTCAATATCCAAATTCGTACTTTTCACAGGCAAACTTTTCGCACTTAATTACCTTCCATTCACGTATAATGAATTTTGATGGTCAATATTGCATTTACCAACAAAAATATTGACCTTCAAATACCCGATATATCAAAACCAAAGGTAATCTCATATATCTTTGCCAAAATACCATACCATCAAACAATCAATTGTAATTTCTGATGGTACAACATTAATCATCAGGATGCCAATTCGGCACAACATCAAACAGCACTGCCAATTCGACACAACAAATTATGTATGGCACCAATTTAGTACAAGTCCAATCTTCACATATAACTAAACACAAATATATAAGGGAATCTCTAAGAAACATTAAGAAAAATCCGAAAAATTCGAATTTCTTATAGATAACCGAAATTAACAAACACCGACATTCATTTTAAAGATACCGAAATCATACCATTTGACTATGAAATAAGCAACACGAAATAAGCAATATGAAACAATCAACACAAAATAATCAACACAAAACAATCAACACAAAACAATCGCTGTATTTAAGTTATTGTCAAACTCAAACCCAGCGATTGTCAAATCCAAAATTCCTAATAAAAACAATAAAAACTATGAGAATAATAAAAACTATAAATAATTGGAATCAATAAAAATAATAAAATCGATATAATTAGCAAAAACAATATAACTAATAAAATCGATATAAATACATAATTATATCAACCACTCATTTATTTAAAGAACAAATTATAAATACCAAGGCAGAATGTAAAGATAATGATTGCCGGAAGTACGTATTTAATGTATCCCTTAAACCAGCGCCACTTAGGCAGCTTAATTCCTTCTCCTTCGTCAGCTTCCTTAATGAAGTTGTCCCAGCCCCAGCCTTTTTTAAGAACTGCGAACAATACGAAGCATAACGAGCCGATAGGTAATGCTAAATTAGATACGAAGAAATCTTCCAGATCCATTACACCGGTTCCCTCGCCAAGAGGCTGGAATCCGCTCCAGATATTAAATCCGAAGATACATGGTAATGATAAAACAAACATTATAATACCGCAGATAACTGCAGCCTTCTTACGTGACCAGTTAAACAATTCCATAGAGCATGCAAGAATGTTCTCGAATACTGCAAGTATTGTTGAGAATGCTGCGAAACTCATAAATATGAAGAACAATGATCCCCAGATTCTTCCACCTGCCATGTTTGCAAATATATTAGGCAATGTAATAAAGATAAGTGAAGGACCTGCTCCTGCATCAACACCGAATGAAGCACATGCGGGGAAAATAATAAGTCCTGCCACCAATGCAACAAATGTATCCAATATAATTACATTAACAGCTTCACCCGTAAGCGATCTTTCTTTGCCGATATAGCTTCCGAAGATAGCCATAGAACCGATACCCAAACTTAATGTAAAGAATGCTTGGTTCATTGCACCTACAATAACTTCAAATAAACCGGCATCCTTAATATTCTCAGTTGAAGGTAAAAGATAGAACTTAATTCCTTCGGAACCGCCTTGTAATGTGCAGCTGTAAACAGCCAGGATAAGCATCAGAGCAAGCAGGGCTATCATCATTATCTTGGTAACTTTTTCAAGACCCTTCTGAACACCGAAAGATATGACCAGGAATCCAAGCACAACTACAACAGCCATATATATTGTCATAGTCTTGTAATCCATCGTCAATTCACCGAATACATTACCGATAGAATCCGCATCCATACCTACGAACTTACCTGAAACCATCTGGATGAAATAATAAAACATCCATCCCGTAACTACGGTATAGAACATCATCAAAAACCAGTTGGCAACATAGGAAACTATTCCGTGTATATGCCACTTGCTTCCTTTAGGTTCCAACTCCTGATACATTCTGACAGGTGATTTCTGAGACGCTCTTCCCATGGTAAATTCAATGGTCATTACGGGCAATCCCAATAAAATCAAAAATGCAATATAGAACAATACGAAAATAGCACCGCCGTACTGTCCTGTCATGTAAGGGAATTTCCAAACGTTTCCCATTCCTATAGCGCATCCTGCGCTAAGTAAGATAAAGCCCAAACGGCTTCCGAGTCTTTCTCTTTCTTGCATAAAACCTCTCCTAATAATTAATATAGTTTTTTATTATGAACCCTCATAACAAATTCATCTTTTGCACATATATCCTTTTAGCACTGCGCTTAACTTTTACAACATATATTCCCGTAGCACTGCGCTTAACTTTTACAACATATGCGCTCTTAATTCTTCCCCTGATTCCTTGCAAAGATATGCAGGAGCCACATCAAATACTGTCTTACATCCGCTCATTCCTTCAGACGCCATTCTAAATGCGGCACGTGCATAAGCAACCAGCACTGATGAAGTAAACTCCGGATTAGAATCAAGTTTAAGGCTGTACTCAATAACGTGGGTATTCTCACCGTTCCAACCGGTCTTACCTGTACGGATAACAACACCGCCGTGAGGAATTCCCTTGTGATTTGCATCAAGTTCTTCCTGTGATATGAAGTTAACCGTTGTATCGTAATCTGCAAAGTAATTGGGCATTTCTTTTATTTCTTTTTCGATACGGGCTAAGTCAGCACCTTCCTTAGCTACTACATAACATTCTCTTGTATGCTTCTGACGTGTGGTAAGTTCAGGCTGTGTTCCCTTACGAACCTCATCCATTGCTTCCTTAACGGGGCAAGTATACTGTCTTGCATCCGCAACACCTTCGATTCTTCTTATGGCGTCCGAATGTCCCTGGCTTACGCCTCTTCCCCAAAACGTATAATCAGCGCCATCCGTAAGAATAGCATTGGCATATACTCTGTTGAGTGAGAACATACCCGGATCCCAGCCGACTGAAATCATAGCAATTTTATTACCTGCTTTTGCAGCAGCATCAACATTATTAAAGTGCTCCGGAATCTTGGCATGTGTGTCAAAGCTGTCAATAACATTAAAATACTTGGCATACTCCGGTGTCATCTTAGGCAGGTCTGTAGCCGAACCTCCGCAGATAATAAGCACATCGATATCGTCTTTATAATCAAGAATATCATTTACAGAAACTACCTTTGCAGATTCTGTAAGAATCTTAACTGTAGAAGGATCTCTACGTGTAAAGACATACTTTAATTCCATATCTTCGTTTTGTTTGGCAGCGCATTCAACACCGCGGCCTAAATTTCCGTAACCTAATATTGCTAATTTCATAATTTTTCCTCCTTAAAAGTATAAAGTGGTTTGATTCCAATAAACCAAACCACCCAATGAGAATTATACTTTATTTTTTTATTATTCTACAACTGTTTTTTTACAAAAATATCAATTACTTGTCTTTAATTTCAGAATGAAGTTCCTGAAGAGACTTAATCTGAGACTCTGTATGAGTCTTAATATAATGGATACCTTCTGCAGTTGCTCTTGCTGCTGCTACAGTTGTCATATAAGGTACGCGGGCCTTAATTGCAGCCTTACGTAAGTAACTGTCATCATGAGCAGCACTCTTACCGATAGGTGAGTTAACAATCATGTTGATCTCACCGTTGGTAATCATATCCGCAATATTAGGACGACCCTCATACATCTTATTAACCTTAGTAGCCTTGATACCTGCTGCAGTTAATGTATCGTAGTTACCTGATGTGGCAACAATCTTAAATCCGTCATCTGCAAGGCTCTTAACGATAGGAACAATTTCTTCCTTATCCTTGTTATTAACAGAAATAAGAACAGTTCCCTCAAGAGGAAGCTTACCGCCGGCACCTTCCTGTGCCTTGTAGAATGCCTCACCGTAAGAACCAGATAAACCAAGTACCTCACCTGTAGATCTCATTTCAGGTCCAAGTACAGGGTCAACTTCCTGGAACATATTGAAGGGGAATACAGCTTCCTTAACACCGTAGTTAGGTATATCTTTTTCCTTAAGATCCTTAAGGGGTGAAGGACGACCTGTAATTTCCGATGTAATAATATCTGTAGCCAAAGGTACCATTCTTATGTTACATACCTTCGAAACAAGGGGCACGGTACGTGATGCACGAGGATTTGCCTCAAGCACGAATACCTTACCGTTCTCGATAGCGTACTGCATATTCATAAGTCCGCGAACATGCATCTCTTCCGCAATCTTAATTGTATATTCTTTGATAGTCTTAACATTCTCTTCAGAAATATGAACAGACGGAATAATGCAGGCAGAGTCACCTGAATGAACGCCGGCAAGTTCAATATGCTCCATTACTGCAGGAACATAAGCATGTGTTCCGTCCGAAATAGCATCTGCCTCACACTCAAGAGCGTGATTCAAGAATCGGTCTACAAGAATCGGTCTGTCAGGTGTTACACCTACAGCTGCTGCCATATATTCACGAAGTGAATCGTCATCATAAACAACTTCCATTCCGCGTCCGCCGAGTACGTATGAAGGACGAACCATAACAGGATAACCAATCTTGGCTGCAATTGCCAAAGCATCATCTACAGTAACTGCCATTCCTGATTCAGGCATAGGAATTCCGAGTTTATCCATCATTGCTCTAAACTGGTCTCTGTCTTCTGCCAAGTCGATAACTGCAGGAGAAGTACCAAGAATCTTAACTCCGTTAGCCTCAAGCTGTGAAGCAAGGTTAAGAGGTGTCTGACCACCGAACTGAGCAATTACGCCAAGGGGCTTTTCTTTATTATAAATAGCAAGTACATCTTCAAGAGTTAAAGGCTCGAAGTATAACTTGTCCGAAGTATCATAGTCTGTAGAAACTGTCTCGGGATTACAGTTAACAATTATTGTTTCAAATCCCAGTTTCTTAAGAGCCTGTGAGCAGTGTACACAACAGTAGTCGAATTCGATACCCTGTCCGATTCTGTTCGGACCGCCGCCAAGAATCATAATCTTAGGCTTATCAGACTTAATAGGATTCTTATCTTCTGCATTATATGTTGAGTAGTAGTAAGCACTGTCCTTTGTACCTGATACATGTACACCTTCCCATGCTTCCTCTACGCCCAAAGATATACGTTTGTTACGAACATCATCTTCCTTAACATCAAGAAGTTTAGCAATGTACTTATCAGCGAATCCGTCCTTCTTAGCTTTAATAAGAAGTTCATCTGCAGGAAGGCTTCCTTTAGATTTCTTAAGTTCTTCTTCTTCCTCAACCAGTTCCTTCATCTGTTCGATGAACCACTTCTTAACCTTAGTAAGATTAAAGATTTCGTCAACGGTTGCACCCTTTCTTAATGCTTCATACATTAAGAAATGTCTCTCTGAAGAAGCTGTTGCAAGTCTTCTTAAAAGTTCTTCCTTATCAAGCAAATTAAAGTCCTTGGCATAGCCCAAACCAAAACGGCCAGTTTCCAAAGAACGAATAGCCTTTTGGAAAGCTTCCTTATATGTTTTACCGATACTCATAACTTCACCTACGGCTCTCATCTGAGTACCTAACTTATCTTCAACACCCTTAAACTTCTCAAAAGCCCAACGAGCGAACTTAATTACTACATAATCACCATCCGGAACGTACTTATCAAGTGTACCGTACTTACCGCACGGTATATCTTTGAGTGTAAGTCCCGTAGCAAGCATTGCCGATACAAGAGCAATAGGGAACCCTGTTGCCTTGGAAGCAAGAGCTGATGAACGTGATGTTCTGGGGTTAATTTCGATAACAATAATTCTGTCCGAAACAGGGTCATGTGCGAACTGTACGTTAGTTCCGCCTATAACCTGTACCTTATCTACGATTCTGAATGCCTGATCCTTAAGACGTTCCTGACATTCCTTGGAAATTGTGAGCATGGGAGCAGAACAGAAAGAGTCACCTGTATGAACTCCGAGAGGGTCGATATTTTCGATAAAGCAAACTGTAATCATGTTTCCGTCTGCATCTCTTACTACTTCAACCTCGAGCTCTTCCCATCCGAGAATTGATTCTTCTACAAGTACCTGTCCTACCAGTGAAGCCTGAAGACCTCTCTGGCATACGGTTGTAAGTTCTTCCTTGTTATATACAAGGCCGCCGCCTGCGCCGCCCATGGTGTATGCAGGTCTTAAAACAACAGGATAACCCAACTTATCTGCAATAGCCAGTGCTTCTTCTACTGTGTAAGCAACCTCTGAACGGGCCATTTCAATACCGATTTCATCCATTGTCTTCTTGAATTCGATTCTGTCTTCACCACGTTCGATAGCATCAACCTGAACACCGATTACCTCAACATTGTACTTATCAAGTACACCGGCTTTATATAATTCGGAGCATAAATTAAGACCGGACTGACCACCTAAATTAGGGAGCAAAGCATCGGGACGTTCTTTAGCAATAATCTGTTCAAGACGTTCAACGTTAAGAGGCTCAATATAGGTGACATCTGCGGTCTCAGGGTCTGTCATTATAGTAGCAGGATTTGAATTAACCAAAACAATTTCATATCCCAGTTTACGAAGCGCTTTACACGCTTGTGTTCCCGAATAGTCGAATTCACATGCTTGACCAATTATGATTGGGCCCGATCCTATGATCAGGACTTTATGGATGTCTGTTCTCTTTGGCATCTTATCTTCCTCCTGCTATTGAATTTATCATATGTTTTCTGCCTTTCGGCAGTATTTTTACCTAAATCTTCAATATACTATCACTACCATATATAGTACGTCAATAGTAAAAATATATATTTTTATTTCTATATAAAGATTTTATCTTACGAAGCAAAATTATGTAAATTAAAACTCCATTTCAAGGCCGCAATAAAGTTGTACGGCGCTGTCGCCAAGCTCTTCTTTTAAGATTTCCATGGCATGTTCCCCGGTACAATGGCCGGAATATATTTTTTGAATTCCCGTATCCTTAATCCTGTGGGCAAGTCTCCTTACATACTCATCCGAAGACCTAAAAAGATGAAAGCCTCCCACAAGAGCAAGTATATCTTTGTCCGGATAGAGGGCTTTAATTTCATTAATAATGTTATCGGCACCGCCGTGGGAGCAGGAATTAAATATAATAATTCCCTTATCCGTTTCAAAAACAAGCGACTGTTCGTGGTCGAAATTATCCGGAACGAATTTAAGGAAACCTTTTTTTCTTAACAGCAGATTTTTCTTTCCGAGTACATCAAGGTTCGGAGTTGTATGAGGAATAAGTTTGACGCCGGGCATCACTTCATAGTTACCGCCGGCATAGATAATGCGGTCACTTATCTTGTTAAGGAAGCCTTTCTTGATTCCGATGTAGTGGCAGGCAAAGCCTTTGCCGCCGTAACAGTCTTCCTTTGCAGTATCGCGTATGTACAATTTACAATCAGGGTTCTCATCAAAGAACCTTACCAGCCCATCCGAATGGTCATAATGGGCATGGGACAAAATTACCGTATCAATATCCTTAAGACTAATACCCATTTTATCGGCATTGTCTATAAAACGGCCACTGGTACCGCCGTCCAGGAGAATCTTCTTATCGTTATATTCAATAAGAATGGATAACCCCCACTCGCCTTTTAAATCTTTATGAGAAATATTGTCAATTAATACTGTTGCTTTCATAATTTGATATCTTTGTCCGGTTTAATCAAAAAGCTCGGTACTGAAGTATCTTTCGCCGGTATCTGGCAATACCGTAACTACCGTCTTGCCCGGGCCAAGTTTTTTAGCCAGTCTTAAAGCAGCCGTAACATTGGTGCCCGATGATATACCGCAAAGAATTCCTTCGTTGCGAATAAGCTTCTTTGAAGTCTCCAGAGCTTCTTCATCAGTTACTATATCTATATGCGAATAAATCTTCGTATTTAAATTGTCGGGAATCAATCCGTCACCGATTCCCATCTGAAGATGAGTTCCGATGCTTCCGCCGGATAATATGGCTGCATTTTCAGGTTCAACCGCCCAAATTTCAATATCGGGATACTGATTCTTAAGAGTTTCACCGATTCCCGAAATTGTTCCGCCCGTACCGATTCCCGAACAAAAACCGTGAATGGGGCGTCCCACCTGCTCCAGGATTTCAAGTGCTGTGTGATATTTATGAACCAGAGGATTATCCTTATTGGTAAACTGCTGCGGTACCCACACATTAGGATCTTCCTTTTCCATTCTGAGTGCTGTCTGAAGACATTCATCTATACATGCTCCGATATCACCGTCATCATGAATCAGAACAAGTTCCGCGCCGTATGCCTTAATAAGCTTACGACGTTCCTCCGATACAGAGTCGGGCATAATGATTCTGACCTTATACCCTTTGACCGCACCTATAAGTGCAAGACCAATGCCCTGATTACCGCTTGTAGGCTCAACAATAATTGTATTTTCCGTAATGATTCCCTTCTTTTCAGCCTCGGAAATCATATTGTACGCAGTTCTTGTTTTGATGGAACCGCCAATATTTACGCCCTCATACTTTACGAGAACTTCTGCCGAATCTTCCGGAACCATCTTGTTCGATAATTTAATTATCGGTGTATGACCGATTGCCTCAAGTACATTAGTGTATATCATTTCTTTATTTCCTTTACATGTTAGTGCCAAAATCCTTATATATAATAGCCCAACATATATTTTTACGCAATATGTGACAGTGGGGACGGTTCTTTTTGTCACATTCCTTGATATTTCAATGTTTCTGAAAAAAGTGTGACAGTGGGGACGGTTCTTTTTGTCACACTTTTGATATTGTGTTTTTAAGATGAAAGTGTCGGTACCGTATTATTAATTTCATTAGGAAGCGCTCTTAAAGCAGTTCTTGGCGCTGCACTTATCAGGCATGGGCAAGCAGGATGATTGCCCAAGAACTAATTGAGCCATGGATGGCGAATAGTTCGGTGCCGTGCATTTCGAATACCTTTTAAATCTGCAGCGCTTAGAACTGCATGAGCGCTGACGTAAAATAAATAATATGGTGCAGACACTTTCATCAATAACTATAATATCACAAAAAATGTGACAGTAAGAACCGTCCCCACTGTCACACTTTTTTCAGAAACCGCTAAATATCGGCAAACGTGACAAAAAGAACCGTCCCTACTGTCACATTATTTAACATACGTTGTGTAAATATCCACGTGATCGTAGATGCATCTCCAGGAAGAATGTGCATCCGCCGTGGTGCAAATATACGGATGACCGGAATTGCTTATCATGTAGCTTGATGCACAGGAACCGGACTGATTAACATATCCTGTTTTGGCTGCGATTACTTCACCGTGTGTATCCTTATCTTCTATTCTTCTAAGGAACCAGTTGGAAATCTGAATTCCCTCAGGATGCTCGCCCGTCAACGTTGTCGTATAAGTATGAGCCTTAAGAACCTCATAACAAAAATCATTTTCAACTGCAGCCTTAAGAATCATTGAAATATCGGCACAGGTCGAATAATGGTTTTCATCATAAGAGCCCACGCAATTGGTAAAATGCGTTGTACCCGAAAGTCCAAGCTCTTCTACCTTTGCGTTCATCATCTCTACGAAGGTTTCTTCATCACCTGCCACATATTTGGCAAGGGCATGGGCCGCATCCGCGCCGGATGGAAGAATCGTTCCGTAAAACAAATCGCGAACGGTAACATGCTCTCCCGCATCCCAGTTAACGGCTGACAAATCATGCACGTATGCATAATCCGTGTCATCAAGTTCAATTGTGACAGTCGCATCAAGCTCATCTTCCGTAAGATGCTCCGCCGCCACAAGCACCGTCAATATCTTGGTCATCGATGCCGGATTAATTCTGGTAAATCCGTCTTTTTGAGCAATAACGCTTCCGTCAGTCATATCAATCAGCACAGCGTATGTGCTTTGCATATTTTCACTTGCAATATATGAAGAAGTATCCGATCTGCCTATTGAATATCCGCCAAAAATATGAGTATCATGAATCACAGTATCATCATTTCCTGCAGTTGCGTTATATCCCAAATATGGAAAACCGACAGCATTGTCATCTTCAAGCAATCCGTCTTCAGCTTCCACAAGCGGCGAATTTTCACCACCCGAAAAATCTTCAACTTCTATATTTTCATAAACAAGAGCCTGTTCATCCTGGGTTTTATCGGAAGTTACTTTTTTAACAAGTTCCACCACGGCAAAAGATATAAATGCCACCACAACCAGCCCAATGGCAATTAAAGTTGTCCTTACCTTCATTCTCTGTTGTCTGGCGCGAAGTTCCCTGCGTCTTCTGATTTCTTCATCACGAACCGCACGTCTTCGCATAAGATCCTGATATTCTTCCTCGGCAGACTCTAAATACATTCCGTCTAAATCATCGTATGTCAATTATCTGACCTCTTTCGTATTTATCGTTTGGCAAACATCATAAGTCTCATGAAGAAAGCTTCAATCTTGTAATACCACGGAAATACTTCCTTCTCGGCTTCCTTCAGTTTCTTACGAATATCTATTCCCTGAGGACAATGAGATTCACACTTACCGCAGCCTATGCACTCAGAAGGATTACTTTTTTCTTTTCGAAGTGCCACAAGTCTGAAATATTCCATTCTGGCCTCATGCTTGCCCTCTGAATACATATGATTCCAAGCTGCAAAAAGATTGGGAATATCTACATTCTTAGGACACGGCATACAATATCTGCAACCGGTACATGGAACTTTGGTCGTTCTTAAAATAGCTTCTTTTACATTCGAATATACTTCAAAATCAGCATCAGTCAGACTGTTTTCGGTTGCTTCGGAAGCAATTCGGCAGTTTTCATCAACCATATCAAGACTGTTCATTCCCGAAAGCACACAGGTTACCCCGCTCTGATTCCACAACCATCTAAGTCCCCACTCTGCAGGAGACCATTTTCTGCCGGAATCATCCATTGCTTTTACAGCATCGGCAGGAAGATTGGTAACAAGCTTACCGCCCCTAAGCGGCTCCATAATAATAACGGGAATGCCCTTTGCTTCTGCTGCCTTGAGGCCTTCTACGCCTGCCTGAGTATGTTCATCCAAATAATTATATTGAATCTGCGCAAAATCCCAATCGTATGCATTGAGAATTTCAATAAACATTTCAGAAGTTCCATGGAAGGAAAAGCCTATACGCTTTATACGTCCCGACTCCTTCTTTTCCTTAACCCAGTCCTCGAAGCCAAGCTTCTTTAACTTGTTAAAGCCTTCAATATCCGTCAGCATATGCATCAGATAAAAATCTATATAATCAGTTCTTAAACGCTTACATTCTTCTTCAAAAAGTCTGTTTAAATCACTTGATTTAACACAAAGATACGGAGGCAGCTTGGTTGCTATATTTATCTTTTCCCTTATTCCGTTCTTTTCGAATATCTCACCTATAAGTACCTCTGAGCCCGGATAAATATATGCGGTGTCAAAATAATTAACACCGTTTTCATATGCACGCATAATTTCCTTCTCGGCCTTATCAAAATCGATGGATGCACCCGAATGTGTAAAGCGCATACATCCGTATCCGAGAATCGATATATCTTTTCTGTATTGCATAACAAACCCTTTCTTGATTAATATAACGGAGCCGGTATCACTCCATAAACTATATCCTTTATCTTCTCAAAATTCTCTTCAGTATTTGCTCCGATTATTCCCGCAGGTTTATCAAGAACTACCGAATCTGCAAACATAACGTCAAAATATCCGCCTGCCTCTTTAAGTATTAGTGTTGCTGCCGCATAATCCCAACAAGACAATCTTATTTCAAAATACAGGTCAACCTTGCCGCAGGCCAGGTAGCATAATTCAAGCGCAGCCGTTCCAAGACGTCTTAAATCATCCGCTTCATCGTATATCTTTTCGATTATATCAAAGCAAGGCTTGGCAAGTGACTTGTCATATAAGCTCATGGCCGAACAAAGCATAGACGTTCTGAAGGGCTTATCAGAAACATGAATCGGAGTATCATTCATAAATGCACCCTTATCCTTAATCGCCCAGAACATTTCATCACGATAGGGATTGTACACAACTCCTATCATCTGAGTTTTGCCCTTAAGAAGTGCTACGGAAATCACGCTAAGGCCCATATCTCTTGCATAATTTGCAGTTCCGTCAATAGGATCGTTAACCCATATATATGTATCTTCCGTTGCATCGCTTCCATCTGTCAACTCAGCCGGCAGCTTGCCCTCTTCACCCAAAAATATACTGTTCGGAAGGATTCCCGTAAGTTGCTCGGCAAGGAATTTCTGAACAGCTATATCCGCACTTGTTACAATATTTGATTCGTCCGACTTAATGCTTACGGTAAAATCCCTTTTAAGCATTATCTTAGAAGCCTCTTTAACTATTCTTTTTACTTCGTTTACTGTCTTTTCCATTTTTTATCTTCTTCCTGATTTTAGAATATCCTTTGCTTATGTAATTCTTGTAATACTTGTTTAGGAACGCGCCGAAGATAAGCAACGAAAAACATGCATACAGCCAAAACAACAGCACCATAATCATTGTCAGATTACCATATACACTAAAACCGTTAAAATAATCAATGTATATCGAATATGCCCATGTCATTACGCACCAGCCAAGCGCCGCGATTGCAGCTCCCGGCAGAGACAGCGACATTCTTTGTCTTTCGGCAGGCAAAAAAGCATAAATCAAATCAAATACTATCATGAGAATTATCCATACGAAAATAGCTCTGAAGAAGAATAAGTTATGCACCGTCTGGGGAATATTAAAGAACTGACGGATTCCCGCAAGTATACTTCGGCCAAAACCAAGAATTACTATTGACAGTAACTCCACTGCCAGCATAAGAATTGTGTAACCCACTGCTATCAGTCTAAGCAAAAAATAATTACGCTTATCTTCAACATCCAGCACCCCGTTAAGGCCTCGTATCAGTCCTACCATTCCCATTCCGGCAGACCATAACGTAGCTATGGCCGTAATAGGCAGCAACGAGACGGAATTGTTATAAATATCTTCTACTATTTGAGTAAATGATGATTGAAGCGAATTCGGCACTATTGCCTCAATTGTGACAACAATGTCATATTTGTCTATAGGAAGATACGGAACCAGTGCAAAAACAAACATAAGTGTCGGAAGAAGCGACATAAAGAAGCAAAAAGATATAGACGCTGCATATGCTGCAGTGTTATGTCTGTTCATATCTTTTCCGAATTCAATTATATTTTTAAACAGCTTTTTCATAATTGTTTAACCATCTTAAACTTTCCGTATAACCCACCCACCAATAATACCAAAAAAACACACAGATTTCTATGGCAGACTGCATTTTCAATATGTGTAAAAAATATACAATTTACGATACTGTGATATAATTATTGAGAGGTTTTTTATGGCACGAAAATTATTCTGCGAAATATCTCCAATTACATACAAAATATCCGTCGAAAGGCTCATCCTTAAGCGTAAAATCGCAGATGCTACCAACGGTCTTCTGTTTGCCACAATTAAGGACGACAAGCCTCTTCCCGTTTTGGTATACTCACACAATTCCCTTATACGCCGCAGACTCGGCAACGTTGATATGGACCTTCAGAACAATAAGGCCGTTAATCTGGGAATTGCTGCGCCTCATGTTAACAATATTCTTATCAGGCCGGGCGAGACCTTCTCTTTTTGGAGACTGGTAGGAAAGACGTCCCGTTCCAAAGGGTATAAAGACGGCCTTCAGATTTCAAACGGCAAGACAAGTGCCGGAATCGGCGGCGGCATGTGCCAGTTCACCAATTTAATTCATTGGATGGTACTTCACTCTCCTCTCGAGATTACCGAGCACCATCATCATGACAGATATGATTTGTTCCCGGATTTTAACAGACAGGTTCCTTTTGGCACAGGAACTTCTATCTTTTATAATTATTTGGATTATAGATTCTATAATCCTACGGATATAACTTTTCAGCTTATAACTTATACCACCGACGAATATCTTTGCGGTGAACTGCGTGCCGATTCGGAGCTTAGTGTCTCCTACCATATCAAAACACGTAATGAAAAATTCATAAGGGAAGCTGATGGGGTATACAGATGTGGTGAAGTATACAGAGACATCATAGACAAACATACCGGAATTTCGGTAAATGAAGAACTTATTCGTACCAATCATGCACTTGTAATGTACGATATTGACGAATCAAAAATAGATAATTAAAACATAACTATAGATTTAAGGAGGCTGATTATGGCACAATTTCAAGGAACTTTCTTTTCAAAAGAGTTATCCCGCGCAACGCACTTTCAGGCAGTGCTTTGTAACGATAACGCCTATCCGCAGGCAGATAATCCCCATTATAAAAGACCTGTCAAAAACGTATATCTTTTGCACGGTTATTGCGGAAACGACACCGATTGGGTTCTAAACGCTCCTATTCAGGAAATCGCCAACAACTATAACATAAATATCTTCTGTCCGCAGGGAGATAACAGTTTTTACTTAAACGGTGCATCTTCCGACTGTAAATATCAGAATTTCACCGGTGTAGAGTTCATTGAATATACGCGAAAGACATTTAATCTTTCCGACAAACGTGAAGATACTATCATCGGCGGATTATCAATGGGTGGTTTCGGTGCCATTCACACAGGGCTTGCTTATCCTGATACCTTTGGCAAAATTATTGCATTATCTTCTGCATTAATTATTAACGGATTAAAAGACATGACTCCCGAAATGGATAATCCGATCGCCAATTATGCTTATTACGCTCAGACCTTCGGTGACCTTAAAACCGTCAAAGAAACAATCAATGATCCCGAATTTCTAGTAAATAATCTGATTGCTCAAAAGAAGGACATTCCCGATATCTTTATGGCTGTAGGAACAGAAGACTTCTTATTGGAGCCAAATAAAGAATTTAACGAATTCCTTATTTCCAAAAATGTACCTGTAAGTTTTCATACAGGCCCCGGTGTCCATGATTTCAATTTCTGGAGAGAATGGCTTGTCAAAGGCCTCGATTGGGCACTTAACTAAACTAAAAAAGAGAAAGACCTTATTCATCAGGTCTTTCTCTTATTAAAATCACTTTAAGGACAACAATTATGATACGTCGTGCAAAAATAGAGGATATACCACAAATTAACGAATTACTTCAGCAGGTGCTTGCGGTACACAATGCCGGAAGGCCTGATATTTTTAAACCTCATGGACAAAAATATACAGATGATGAATTAGCTAAAATCCTGATTGATGACTATAATCCTGTTTTTGTATATGAGGATGAGACAGGAACAGTTCTTGGGCACTGCTTTACCCAAACCAACGACCGAACCGAAAGTGCTTCCGTCAATGCCTATAAAACTCTGTACATCGATGATTTATGTGTTCATGAAGATGCCCGAGGCAGACACGTCGGAAAAGCTCTGTACGATTATGTCAGGAACTATGCCAAACAAAACGGTTATCATAATGTTACACTCCATGCCTGGGAATGTAATCCCAAGGCAGTCGGCTTCTATGAGCATCTTGGACTTAAAGTTCAGTCATATACTTTTGAAGAGATTCTGTAGGTTCCGTAAATAATACTTTCTTGAAGGAATTCTATGGGTGACACTCGTATCAGTTTTCTGTATTCTTAGCCACGTCAATCCATTCTATAAAGTTTGACAGTTCTTCAAGTTCCGGAATTGTAAGCTTAACTGCACTAAAATCATTGCCACATGCCGGATAAACAATATCAAAACGTTTAAGAGACTCATCAAGATACACCTTAACGCCTTCCTTAATTCCAAATGGGCACACGCCGCCCACATCGTGTCCTATCATGTCATGGACCTGATCATACGAAAGCATCTTCGCTTTGGTACTAAAGAATACCTTAAACTTGCCATTATCAACTCTGGCATCCCCTGCAAAAAGAATCATTACCGCAGCATCATCCACCAAAAATGTAAGTGATTTTGCAATTCTGGCAGGCTCTGTACCGATACGTTGCGCCGCCAGCTCAACTGTGGCACTGGAATCATCAAATACCAGCACCCTGTCACCGTATCCTTTACTGTCCAAATATTGTTTCGCTATATCAAATGCCATTATATTCTCCTCACTTGTAAATTATGTATTATTTTTGTTTGTTCTTTATTTTTATCCACTATTCTAGGTGGTTTCGGTTTACATAAGTTGCGTTTTCTCTATATACATTTTTTTCTTAGAAAAAAACAACATAATCTATGAAATCGGTTGATAATATTTTATTTTTTTTGCTATATCGAGAATTCCTTCTATAATCCTCAAATAATAGATTAAAAATACTCTAATTCTGACTTTTATTTCTCTATATCGAGAATTGTTTATCGGCTACCTGGGGAGTCTAGATATAATACCTCAATATCTACCGATTACAGCAAAAACTATATTCGAAATTTATCATTATATTCATTCTATACCTGCATTATCACATAATTTCATCAGAATCAAGAATAATTGTAAAGGGACCGTCATTTATCAGACTAACCTTCATATCAGCTCCGAATTGTCCAGTCTTAACATCAAATCCGTATTCCTCTCGCAGTTTTGATACCGAATATTCATATAATTCATTTGCTTTTTGGGGATCTCCGGACTTGCTGAAGGACGGTCTGTTGCCTTTCTTACAGTCCGCATAAAGCGTAAACTGTGATACCAGAAGAATTTGACCGCCGACATCATTTAAAGAAAGATTTGTCTTCCCGTTTTCATCCTCGAATATTCTTAATCCTGCAAGCTTTTTGAGCATTTTATCTGCAATGACAGTATTGTCATTTTCGCAAGCTCCGAACAGTACCATAAATCCTCTGTCAATGCTGCCGACAACCTCGCTATCAATTTCCACAGAAGCCTGTTGAACTCTTTGTATCAATAATTTCATTACTTCATATACCTCTAACTGTATAATTTTTTCTTAAAACAGT
>JAZUIS010000052.1:0-9556 GCA_045642345.1 Lachnospiraceae bacterium | reverse complement strand
ATTTGTCTTCGTCAGGATTGTCATTGCTTTGAAGCGGCAGTTACCTTCAAGGGAGATGATTTGTATGACGGTGCTGTTGCAGGACTGTGTTTATTCCAAAATGAAGATTTTAATGTACGCGTAGAGTACGGCGGATGTCATGCTGATGTTATAGTACGTAAAGACGGTAAGGAAGAAAAGGTCGGCTCACTGATGGCGGCTCAGAACCTCGTTACTTTCGTACTTAACGTAATCGGAACAAAAGCAAATATATTTATGGTAAATGAAGGAAAACTTGAGAATCTTGCTAAGGATATCGATATATCGTGCCTTTCGACAGAGGTTGCCGGAGGCTTTGTAGGATGTACGGTGGGAATCTTCGCCCAAAACTATGAAGAAAGTGATACAATGGTAGAAGCACTGTTTAAGTCATTCTCATATAAGAGAATTATTCCTGTTAAGAAAGACGAAAAGAAAGAAGAAGTGAATGAGTAAAGTCAGGTTTCATTTACCGGGATTAAGATATAATTTTCCGCTGAATATGTTTTGGATCAGTATGCTTGAAACCCATCCCGAGTACTTTAGGGATGATGTTGAAATAGCATCAATATTCGGTTGCTTTCCCATATCTTTGTGGAACGGCGGCAGACTGATTACCAATGATCAGTGTGATTCTGCGTTTGTTAAGCATGTTGTCAAGTCAATAAACGACAAGAAAATTCCGGTAAGATATACATTTACGAATCCGCTTCTTACGGAACATGATCTTGATGATCCGTTTTGCAATTTCTGTATGGAAGTTGGGGATAACGGAATGAACGAAGTTATAATCTTCTCCCCCATATTGGAAGAGTATATTCGGGAAAAGTATCCTTCGTATAAGTTGAACAGTTCAACGTGTAAAGAAATTAAAAATGCTGAGGATTTGAACGAGGAATTGCAGAAGGATTATCAGTATGTGGTTCTTGATTATAATCTTAACGGCAAGTGGGAGTTTCTTGACGAAATTAAGCGCAAGGATAAACTTGAAATATTGATTAATGCCTGCTGTGAACCGGCCTGTAAGAGGCGTGGGGAGCATTACAGGCAGATTGCCAAGGATCAAAGAAATATATTGAAGAATCGGAATAACCCGACTGATAAGAAAATTCCGATAGAACCCTGGTACTGTGAATACGGTGAACACAATTGCATCTGGACGATTCAGGATTATCCTACGTATGTATCACCGGAGCAGATTTGGAATAAATATGTTCCAAAGGGAATCAATAATTTCAAAATAGAAGGTAGAACAGCTAATTTGTTCTCTCTTATAGATACTTACTGCTTCTATATGATAAAGCCCGAGTATTTCGGGATAGCGAGGATAACATTACTTCGTAACCTTGAGGTTTCAAAAATTATTACGGTTAATAAGCCACGGCCGTCGGTATGGCCGTAAGATCTTAAGAAGTTTGATGCAAAGACAGTAGTTTGTTTTAGAGGATATATTATTGGATAAAAAGATATATTGGCATCTGCCGGGATTTTGTTATTTCTTTTACCTTAATCAGGTAATCATCAATTTAATGAAAGAGTATCCGGATAAGTTCAACGACGGATATGCGGTGGGAAGTGTATACGGCACCTTCCCCGGAGCTATCTGGAACGGCGGAAGAGCGGTATTTGGTGTTACCGCCAAGTCTGATATGCAAAAGATTATTAAAACATATAATGATTTTGGCGTACCTGTCAGATTCACATGGACCAATTCGCTTCTTGAAGAAAAGCATGTTAACGATACGTATTGCAATCTTATAATGGATATTGCCAATAACGGTAAGAATCAGGTGCTTGTTAATACACCGGTATTAGAGGAGTATCTTCGCAAGAACTATCCTGATTTTGAATTCATTTCCTCAACAACGAAGCGTATTAAAACTCTTGAGGCTTTAAAAGCTGAACTTGATAAGGATTATGCGCTTGTGGTTCTTGATTATGATTTAAATCATGATGAAAAGGTGCTTTCGGAATTGTCCGAGGTTGCATCTCGTGTTGAAATTTTAGTGGATGAGATTTGCTTCCCTAATTGTCCTAAAAGAGTGGCACATTATAAGGATGAGTCACTAAGGCAGCTTACCTTTGATAAAGGAACAAGCTTTGACTGTCCTAACAGAAAAACCGTTCCGGCATTTAGAGAATGTATGAAGCGGGAGGCCTTTATCAGCAAAGAGGATATCGGTTCATATATTGATAAGGGATTTGTTAATTTTAAAATAGTAGGACGAGGATTGCCGATTGAAATGGTAATCGATTCGTATATTTATTATCTGGTAAAGGATGAGTATAAAGACTTTATCAGAACTAAACTGGAAAATACTTTAGCTAAGCTTACGGGAAGAAAATAACTGCGCAGGGGGGAATGCAATGAAGGTTATGTTTGGTGGTCGCGAGGTCTCTTTGGAGGCGAGACTTACACAGTTTTTTGTTTTATCCGTATGTGTTTGGAATCTTTTGGATGCAATTATTTCTTTTGCAGTGAAGCTTCCGATTGCAATTACGCTTATGTATATCGCCAATCTTATATGGATAGCATTAACTGTGGGAATTGGGTATGCTATCCATAAGATTAATGTACTTAAGTATATTTATCTGTCAAGCAATATTCTTATTATTCCTGTAATGTGGTTTTTCTTAGGCGGTGCGGACGGCTCTGCCAATATTCTGTTCGTATGTCTTTATGTTTCAATGATTATGTGCTTTTCCGGTAAGGTAAGCAATATTTATCTTGCTGTTTCATTGGTTATTACTCCGATAAGTCAAAGAGTGGGAACTATGCTGCCAAGACCTGATTGGCTTATTATGGATTCAAGACAGGAAAACATATGCTGGTCTGTTGTGGGACTATCAACAAGTGCTGTAATCGCGGCATTACTTATCAAACTAAAAAGTGAATATGCCAAAGAAAGAGATGCGGCAGTTGCATCCGAAAAGGCTCTTGAGAAAAGCAACTTAATGCAGAAGAACTTCCTTGCCAATATGTCCCATGAAATACGAAGCCCTCTTGGTATTGTGCTTGGATTTAATGACCTGATTGCAGACTCTGATGATATTGAATATATTCATGAGTATTCCCAAAATATTAATAAAGCCGGAAGAACCTTACGTGCCGTTATTAACGATATTCTCGATTATTCCAAGATAGATTCCGGAAAACTTGATATTATTGATACGGATTATTCCTTTGATGAAATGATTGAGGAAATAAGAACAGACATTAAGCTTAAGGCAGGTGAAAAAGGTCTTAAGTTTATCCTTAATGTGGATAAGAATATTCCGCATTATCTTAACGGAGATTGCGTTCGAGTAAGACAGTGCGTTTTGAATGTTTTGTCTAATGCTGTTAAATATACAAGTGCCGGTACAATCACTTTTGAAGCTTTACGTGTAGATAACAGTGATGATTCTGTATGCACAATTAAGTTTATTGTTAAGGATACCGGGCGAGGAATCAGTAAGGATGCTATTCCTAAGCTGTTTGATGCATTCCAGAGACTGGATGAGGGTATCAACAGAGGAATTGAAGGTACGGGTCTTGGACTTTCCATAACCAAGAATCTGCTTAATGAAATGGGTGGAACGATTGAGGTGGACAGCACTGTGGGAGTAGGAACAACCTTTACCATGGTACTGAATCAGAAGATGGCATCCAATACCAATATAATAGAGGAATCCGATGTTGAAGACATCGACTTTACAGGTAAGAAGGCTCTTGTTGTTGATGATACAAAGATGAATCTTACACTTATAAGCCGATTCTTAATAAAGTTCGGAATGCGCTCTGTTGTATTTGATAACGGTAAAGATGCTTTGGCGGATTGCGTGGATAATAAGTACGACATTATTTTCCTGGATCATATGATGCCCGAAATGAATGGTATAGAGACCTTTAAGCGACTTAGGGAAATGAAAGGAATAAATGAAAATACCCCTGTAATTATGCTGACGGCAAACGCAATGGCCGGCATGAGCAAGGAGTATCTTGAGATGGGATTTGACGGTTATGTGAGTAAACCCATTGCTATAAATAAACTTAAGGCAGAGATTGCAAAAGTATTAAACAGTGAGGCATAAATGGTTAATTTGGATAATGAAGTCGGGTTTGAATCGGATTTTGACTTATTGGTAATAGCAAACAGTGTAGTAGAGATTGTACTTATGGGTGAGGGTTGCCCCAAAGGGTGCGAGGTTGAACTTCTTATTACCGATGAAGATACGGTCAAAGATATAAATTCGCAGTACCGTAATATTGACAAAACTACAGATGTATTGTCCTTTCCTAATGTGGATTGGGATTCGCCGGCAGATTACAATTCGGATTCCTTTAATGATGATTATCTTATTAATCCCGAAAGCGAGCTTTTTATGCTCGGACAGATAGTTCTTAATGATTCCCGTATAGTTTCACAGGCTAATGATTACGGTCATTCCGTAAAAAGAGAATATGCTTTTTTAATAGCCCACAGTATGCTTCATCTTTTGGGTTATGACCATATGGAAGATGATGAACGGGAAGTTATGGAAGAAAAACAAAGAGAATATCTTTCAAAACTAGGGATTGAAAGGTGATGGGACGAGTAATTATCTGTATACCAGTACTGTCTGGGAAATTTTTCCTTTGCGGGTGGTATGGGAGTTATTGCTTAAGGTGAATTTGCCGAAGCCTCTGGCGTTGACAACATCTCCGGGCTTAAGCAATTTGGAATTATCGGTAGTTAAGCGACCGTTAATAAAAACCCGTGAACTTCTGAATAATTCAAGGGATGATTCACGTGAAAGATTATATACTTTTGAAATAAGGGCATCAGCCCGTAATGAAGCAACTTGAACGGTAAGTTCCCGAGGGTCTTCCTTGGGAACTTCTTTTATATTGGCAATTATGGTGCATTTAACGAAATTATGACGCACTTTATCAAGACTGTTGATGATATACCGGCTGATGTTTTCCAGGCAGAAAAGATAGCATTCCTTTTCGTTAACGAGAATGTCGCCTAAAGTACTTCTTTCGATTCCAAGATTCATAAGCGCACCAAGAAAGTCCCGATGAGATAATTTCTCGGCAAATTTGGGAGCCATGGGAGTAATGTGGAGGCATACAATCGGAATGGGAGCTTCGTATCCAAGTGATTCTTCCTCTCCGAAGGATATGATTACACGCTCCGCACCTTCATATCCGCCCCACAATGCAGGATGCGCGAAGGATAATTCCTTTTCAATTTGGTGATAGATGTCCTGCTCGCTTAACCCTAAAAATCCGGAAAAAGTGTATATACTTTGTCCGTAGGATTTGTTTGCCAGGTCCTTAAGACGATTCTTTAATTGTTCTATATCTTTTGATGTATCGCTCATAATGATTGTATTGTGAATTAATGTGGATTTACTGTCAAGAAGATAAGACTATTCATGTTATTTATGCGGATTTTTGCTTAGAATTATCCAATAACTAAGTGCAATGAGTTGTTTCCGGCCGGAAGGTTACGTAAATCGAGCAAAACAGGGAAAATACGTACCCCATAGACCTGATTAAGAGCAAAAAGGTTACGTAAATCGAGCTAAATAGGCGAAATACGTACCCCCCACAGGCCTACATAAGAAGTATTGGCAGGGAATACAGCTATCAGAGACAAGCAGTCTTATTTGGTCGACAAAAATATGCATTTATAGTAAAATTGACAAGTGTATATCTTTGTACACAAATATATAGAAGAGGTGAATAATGGGGGCAGATAAAGAATTTTCACTTGATAATCAGTATTCTTTGGATGAGCTTAGAAGTATGCTTAAGAATATGCCGGAGAATGTGAAAGTAACAATAGAGTTTAGCGAGGTTGATGAAAGAAAACCTTTTGCCGAGGCGTCGGGTATTATCAGCAATGAGGAGATAGACAAGATGATAGAAGAACGTAAGCGTTCTTTACACGCATCTTCTCAAAAAGATGAACTCACGGGATTGTTTAACAAGGATTATTTTGATAAGAGAGTTAATACCATTGACAGATCACAGGTACTTCCGGTTGCAATTATTAATTTCAATATTAATAACTGGAGATTTGTTAATGAGAACTTCGGTGATGAAGAGTCCGACAGACTGATTAAGATTATTGCGGATATTATTGATACTGAGGCTAAACCCTATTTCGTGGCAGGAAGAATGGATGGGGACATATTCGGTGTGGTAATACCTATGGCTACCGAAGGCGAAGCAGAATTCTTCGTACAGGATGTTAAAGACAGATGCCTTCATTATGAAGATGATATATTGGCACCTTCTGTGGCAGCTGGCATTGTTTATAAAACAAATGTTGAACAGAGTATAGAGACACTGATGTCTGATGCGGAGTATGCAATGTTTGACGATAAGTTTCAGACCAAGAACGCGCCGGGATATCAGGAACGTTTGGAGCATGGGCTGCATTAATGGTAGGTTAGCCCGAAAGAATAATTGTGGCAGATTAGCTTGTGAAGAGTGATATTTGTGTCAGGTTAATCGAGAAAGAGTGACTGTATGCCGGTACGTACGATAGATATTGATAAATTGGAATCATGTGAGGATTTGCCTGAGGCGCCGCGAAAAAGGAAGAGTATTGTTTTGTCGGTTATAGGCATGATACTTCTTATAGTGGATGTTGCCGGAATGGCATATTTTAGTATACGTTACGGTTCAATGCATAATCGTCCGGATAATATCAGATTATTGTCCAAGATTCTTGAAGTAGGATGTATAGGTTCGGTAGTGTTACTATTTGTGGCACTTAAGTTTAATAAGAAGAACAAACCGGTTCTTATTTTCCTGGGGTTGTGGATTGCATATATTATCTGGTTTATGACAGCAATGACAATTAATATACCATTTTTCTAAAATGACGGCGCGAAGATTACTCCGTGCCGTTTGATTTTGACCGGAAATATTATTGGGTGAGGATATTGAAATGAATTTTTTTGAATTGATGGTTAATCTTAATCATAGAGACAAAACTTTGTCATATGTCGAAACAACGGCTACTTTTACCGGAAAAAGAAATATGGCCGGTAAAATGACAAAGACAGGCACGGTTCATGAAATGGATTACTATGAATATGAAATAGAGTATGAAGCAAAAGGAAAATTAAGAAGAGGTTTCTATTCTTTTTATCCGTTGCCGGACCCGGAGCCGGATGAAATTAAGGGTAAAACAATAGGCATCAGATACAATAAAAGAAAACCCTATTTATTTGAAAAAACTATTTCTTAAAAAACTATAAACTGTCTTGCATTAGATATTTTCTAGTGATAATATATGCAACGTAGGGTTAGCACTCAAAAATGAAGAGTGCTAATAAATATAAATTTAAGTGCCGCGAGGGCACCGTTGATGTACTTGCAAAAAGACATCATATATATAAGGAGGCATTAAAATGAAGTTAGTACCATTAGGTGACAGAGTTGTATTAAAACAGCTTGAAGCAGAAGAAACTACTAAATCCGGAATCGTACTTCCCGGTCAGAACAAAGAAAAGCCACAGCAGGCAGAAGTAATCGCTGTAGGCCCCGGCGGAGTTGTTGACGGTAAGGAAATTAAGATGGAAGTTAAGGCAGGAGATAAAGTTATTTATTCTAAATATGCCGGAACAGAAGTTAAGCTTGAGGATACAGAATACATAATCGTTCGTCAGAGCGATGTGCTTGCTGTAGTCGAGTAAGTATATTTTTGTACATGTAAAAAGATATAAATTAAGGAGATGATATAAATGGCTAAGGATTTAAAGTATGGTGCAGAAGCACGTGCAGCATTGGAAGAAGGCGTAAACAAGCTTGCAAATACAGTAAGAGTTACACTTGGACCTAAAGGAAGAAACGTAGTACTTGATAAGAGCTACGGAGCTCCTCTTATCACAAATGACGGTGTTACAATTGCTAAGGAAATTGAACTTGAAGATGCATTCGAGAATATGGGTGCGCAGCTCGTTAAGGAAGTTGCAACCAAGACTAACGATGTAGCAGGTGACGGTACTACAACAGCTACTGTTCTTGCCCAGGCAATGGTAAATAACGGAATGAAGAACCTCGCAGCAGGTGCTAACCCGATTATCCTTCGTAAGGGTATGAAGAAGGCAACTGATTGTGCTGTTGAGAATATTAAGAAACTTTCGGCTCCTGTTAACGGTAAGGAGCATATCGCAAGAGTTGCAGCTATTTCAGCAGGTGATGATGAAGTAGGACAGCTTGTTGCAGATGCTATGGAGAAGGTTTCAAAGGATGGTGTTATCACTATCGAAGAGTCTAAGACAATGCTTACAGAACTAGACCTTGTTGAAGGTATGCAGTTCGACAGAGGATACATTTCAGCTTACATGGCTACAGATATGGAAAAGATGGAAGCTGTTCTTGATAATCCTTACATTCTTATTACAGATAAGAAAATCAGCAACATTCAGGATATCCTTCCTTTACTTGAGCAGATTGTTCAGTCAGGTGCCAAGTTACTTATTGTAGCTGAGGATATCGAAGGTGAAGCTCTTACAACATTAATCGTTAATAAGCTTCGCGGAACATTCAATGTTGTTGCTGTTAAGGCTCCCGGATACGGTGACAGACGTAAGGATATGTTACAGGATATCGCAATCCTTACAGGCGGTACGGTAATAAGCTCAGACCTTGGATTTGAACTTAAGGACGTTACATTAGATCAGCTCGGTCGTGCCAAGTCGGTTAAGGTTCAGAAGGAAAATACAATCATCGTTGACGGTGAAGGCGATAAGGAAGCTATTACAGGAAGAGTTGCTCAGATTAAGTCTCAGATTGAAAAGACAACTTCCGACTTCGACAGAGAAAAGCTTCAGGAAAGACTTGCTAAATTGGCAGGCGGTGTTGCAGTAATCAGAGTCGGTGCTGCTACAGAAACAGAAATGAAGGAAGCTAAGCTTCGTCTTGAGGATGCTCTTGCAGCTACTAAGGCAGCAGTTGAAGAAGGTATCGTATGCGGCGGTGGTTCTGCTTACATTCATGCTTCAAAAGAAGTTGCAAAGCTTGCAGAATCTCTTGACGGAGACGAGAAGACAGGTGCCAAGATCGTTCTTAAAGCCCTTGAAGCTCCTTTGTTCTTCATTGCTAACAATGCAGGCCTTGACGGATCTGTAATCGTTAACAAAGTTCGTGAATCAGAAGCCGGAATCGGTTATGATGCCCTTAAGGATGAATATGTAGATATGGTTAAGGCAGGTATCCTTGATCCTGCAAAGGTAACTCGTTCAGCACTCCAGAATGCCACATCTGTTGCATCAACACTCCTTACAACGGAGTCAGTTGTTGCCAACATCAAAGAAGACGTTCCTGCAATGCCCGCAGGCGGCGCCGGCATGGGTGGGATGTACTAGAGTAACGAGCCAAGCGCATAAATAAAAAAGAGTCCAGACAGCATGTACCGACCCCCAAATGTTAGACCAAAAATCTAACGATTGGAGGTCGGTATTTTTGTATAAATACTCTTTTGAATTCAAGAAGAAAGTGGTTTTGGCTTATTTAAATGGTGAAGGAAGTTTTCAGACTATTGCCAATAAG
>JAZUIS010000051.1:0-6272 GCA_045642345.1 Lachnospiraceae bacterium | reverse complement strand
CGGAGCATCCTTAGCCTGTGTCTCTGACTTAATATCAATCTTGTAACCTGTTAATCTTGCAGCAAGACGTGCGTTCTGACCTTCCTTACCGATAGCAAGTGAAAGCTGATAATCAGGTACAACAACCTTAGCCGACTTCTCATCAGGGTCGGCAAATACAGCAACAATCTTCGCAGGTGATAATGCATTCTGAATAAGTACACCGGGGTTCTCATCCCAGTTGATAATATCAATCTTCTCACCACGGAGTTCGTCAACTATTGAGTTAACTCTTGTTCCGTTAACACCTACACATGCACCTACAGGATCTACGTTAGGATTTGTTGAATAAACAGCCATCTTTGTACGTGAGCCTGCTTCTCTTGCAATTGACTTAATTTCAACTGTACCGTCCTTGATTTCAGTAACTTCTGATTCAAATAACTTACGAACAAGCTCGGGATGTGTACGGCTTACCAAAATACGGGGGCCCTTGGGTGTTGACTTAACCTCAAGGATATAAACCTTAACTCTCTCTGTAGGCTTAAAGTGCTCTGTAGGAACCATTTCGGATTCATTCAAAAGACCGTCTGCCTTACCTAAGTTAATGCTTATGTTCTTACCTACATATCTTTGAACGATACCTGTAGCGATATCTTTTTCCTTCTCGAAATACTGCTTGTAGATAACGTTTCTTTCTTCTTCACGAATCTTCTGTAAGATTACGTTCTTGGCATTCTGAGTAGCGATTCTTCCGAATTCCTTTGACTTGATTTCAACGTTAATTGTGCTTCCCACTCTTACGCCGTCCTTAATCTTCTTAGCTTCTTCTTTGGTAATCATTGTTGAAGGATTATAATCTTCAACGTTCTCGTCAGCTACAACCTTCTTCTCTGCGTAACAGATATAGTCACCTGTAGTTCTGTCGATTTCAACCTTTACATTCTCATCATTTCCAAAATGGTTTCTGCATGCTGTTAATAAAGAAGTCTCAATAGCTTCGAACAAAGTCTCTTTGCTAATGTCCTTTTCCTTCTCTAATAAATCCAATGCCTCCATTAATTCTGTGTTCATTTTTCCGTTTTTCCTCCTTATGAAAAATACTATTGTTTGCTAAATTAGGTTTGGCTTATATGCCGCTTAAAAGTCCAGCGTCAATCTGATGACTGCTATGTTTTTTCTATCGATAACCATATCGGTAAGTTCTTCTTCCGATACGGGAACCTCAATTGTTACCGTGTCCTGTGTAAATTCCTTTAAGAATCCCACATACAGCTTAGGAGCATTTTTACCCTCTTCCACGGGTTTAAAAAGTTTAACTTCGACTTCCTCACCTATGCTGTAGCTAAGGTGTCTGTCTTTTTTGAGTGTCCGCCCAAGTCCGGGGGAGCTAACCTCCAAAATATAGGCCTCGTTAATGAAGTCATCCTCATCAAGTTTGGTACTCATGGCTCTTGATACGACCTCACAATCATCAATTGTTACTCCGCCTTCTTTGTCAATGTAGCATCTTAGGTAATAATCCGATGCTTCCTTTACGTACTCGACATCGTAAACCCTAACCCCTGCATCTTGGGCTATGGACTCTAGCAATGCCTCAGTGCGTTCTTCGATAGTCTCTTTCTTAGACAAACGCTCACCTCTTTTTCTCAAAAAGAAGTGGTGGCCTTTGAAAGCCACCACTAAATAACTACTTATTACATTTAGTACTATACCACCGGTTTACCATAATTGCAAGCGTTAATTACCTGTTGGTTGTAGGTATTTGTTGTATGTACTGTTCTTGTGTGTTGTCTCTGTGTGTTGTTCCTGTGTGTTGTTTCTATGTACCGTTCCTGTGTACTGGTCTTGTGTGTTGTCCCTATTCGTCGGCCCGTCGGTGCATATTTTACATATTTGCCCCATTTTGCCCATTTTACGTACCCTTTTTGCTCTTTCACCGGCCTGTGGGTTACATATTTAGCTTGTTTTGCCCATTTTACGTACCCTTTTTGCTCTTTCACCGGCCTGTGGAGTATATATTTGCCCCATTTTGCTCGTTTTACGTACCCTTTTTGCTCTCATGCCGGCCTATGGAGTATATATTTGCCCCATTTTGCACGTTTTACGTACCCTTTTTGCTATTATCCCGGCCTATGGAGTACATATTTGCCCCATTTTGCTCGTTTTACGTACCCTTTTTGCTCTTTCACCGGCCTGCAACTACAAGTTTCTTTAACACCATGCCTTCACTTAAAGGTTTAATAACAATTATGTTCTTGCCGGCCTTAAGCGTTGATTTTACGCTGCTTACGCGGTCATTGTTAAGTACACCCACGTACCACATAAGTGCATTGTCACCAACTTTGAAGCCATCGCCAACCGCATTTACAATACCCTGCGACTCACCGTTTATACTGTACTCATACTCCAGCTTATTATCCGTAAATGGAGGATTGGTTGGCATCATATGAATTCTTAATTCATATTCGCCTTCTGCGGGAACCTCAACAGTAACCTCTGAAATTTCTTTAAGTCTGTTGCTTAACTCATATTTTTTAACAGGCGCGCAAATCTTAGGATATACTTCTATCTTTATCCTTCCTCTGTCAGTAATAACTGTAACCGTTCCGATGATATTATGTAAATCATTTGTTTTTTTCGCATCCGCCGCATTATGTAAACCATCATTCTTTACCATAATGCACAAAGGATATACTCCGTCGCTTCCTATCAGGTTCTCCTCTTCACCTGTGGCGGCGTTAACATTAAGGTCGCCCTCCGCCGTAATCTTGAATTTCGTCTCATTATAGGAAGTGGCGAACAAATCTATAACAGCCTCGTCATCCGTATACACTTTGAGCACCCGGCCTGTCCAGTCTCCGCCCTGGGTATATTCCCGGGTCTTGGAATTAACTGCCACAATACCGGCCTTATTTGTTCCTATAACCTGGTGCAAAGTCGGATTAATGTTTTCTTCTTCGTTCCAGTGAATGAATCCTATGTGTTCGCTAAGGCCCATTCCCGTCCAAAATCCGTCATGCTCTGTGTGAACCATATCCACAAGTTCTTTATCAAAGGCAAGCATATCCATTATCGAACTGTTAAGTTCATTGGCCTTAACTGCGCCTATTGAAGAAAGAAACTTATTCTGTGCTGCAAGTAGCTGCATCATATGAGTATTTACATTACCCATAAGAGGATAATATACAAACTCAAAGAAGCTGAATTTATTAAGAGGTCTCATTCCCTGATACATCATCTCGCAGTTCTGCCTTAACTTAATGCATTCCCTGTAGAGCTCATCAAGATCATCCTCCGGGTAATTCTCCAAAATTCTGTCTGCATTAAGTGTTTCGGGCCTTCTGTTTGATGCTATGCGTGTATAGCCTTCAAGAAGTTCAAATGTTACTTCCCTTTCCACCTGCGAAAAAGTCGGAAATACCCTGTCAATAAACAGTTTCGTGTACTCACTTCCCGCATGTTTGTTGGTAATTCCCCACTTATCATAGTCGTATGCCAGGTCAAGGAAGAAGGCCAGGGGAAACTCTGTTGTAAATATATCACCTACATTTACTATCCACAGGTCCCTTATTCCATTCTCATAAGCCGTGCACATATTCTGATGAACCTTGGGCAGATATGATGAGTTAACCCACTCATAGCTGATGGGTGCGCCGTGATAATCGAAATGATAATACATTCCGTATCCGCCATTGTGCTCACGCATGTGTTCCGTAGGCAAAGTACGAAGATTACCGAAATTATCATCGCAAAGCATCAGAGTTACACCCTCAAGTTCCGGTGAATCCATAAGTCCCGGTGTTGTTTCGTCACCGTAAAAGAACGGTTCAACCTCCTTATATAGTGCAAGCATTCTGGGAACGCTCATTATATCTTTGTTCACACATTCCTTGATAAGCTTTTCCTGTGTTTTAAGTACGTCTCTTAAGTACTCGATATTATCGGCAAGAGTGGCTTCATGGCCCAAAATAGTAGAGTCGGCCTCGCCTCTCATGCCCACTGTAATAACCGTTTCGTATGGAGCGCATCGCTTAAGCCCGTCTTCCCAGAACTTCGTAATACCTTCTCTGTTGCGGACGAAGTTCCAGTCATCACCGTAGATTGACTTGGGCCCCCGTACATATTTATACTCCTCGCCGCTTCTGTTACAGGGTTCATGGTGTGACATGCCCATTACAACTCCCATTTCATCTGCAAGGATGGCATTATCAAGATCAGGGCCGTCCATATTAAAACGTGCCGCCCACATGGCAGGCCACATGTAGTTGCCCTTAAGTCTGAGCAGCAATTCAAATACCCTTTCATAGCACTTGGCATTGAAACCTCCGAAGCGTTCATTACACCAGGTACCGAAAGCCGGCCACTCGTCGTTTATGAAAAAGCCCCTGTATCTTACGGAAGGCTCCTTTGATACAAGAAGCATGCTTTCATCTATTATCACTTCATTCTTCGCAGCGGGCATTACATCCCCCCAGTTAACGAAAGGTGATACTCCCATCACCTCGGACAAATGAAACATTCCGTATATGGTTCCCCTCTTATCAGAGCCCACTATATACAATTCCTCATTTATTATTGTCCAAAGATATACTTCCCTCTTACCTGCAATGGCTGTTGTATCAATTATGTCCGGAACTTCATCCTTGTTAAGTGTATAAACATATACATTTGAAGCTACGGTTGATTCAGTTCTTGATGCTACTGCTGATTCAGTTTCTGATGCTATGGCTGCTGGCTTTTGGGATTCGTCTTCTGAAGCTGCAGCGGCTGTATTCTTTGATTCACTTCTTCTAAACACTTTGGCTATATCGCCATTTACGTATCCTGCTATACGCTTAACTCCGGGATACGCACTATCCGCTACCGATATTCTTGTGTTATTGGTAATAATTGTTTTCATAAATTTAATCTCCAACAAATCTGTATTTATATTTCTCTGTCCAAGAGGCAAGGTTACGTATTTAACGCATTTTCTGCTTTTTCCGTACCCCTCACGCTCCATATCCGGCAAAAAGGTTACGTATTTGGCCATTTTTCATCATTTTCCGTACCCCTCGCGCTCCGTATCCGGCAAAAAGGGTACGTATTTGACCATTTTTCATCGTTTTCCGTAACCCTCACGCTCCATATTCGGCAAAAAGGTTACGTATTTGACCATTTTTCATCGTTTTCCGTAACCCGCGCGCTCCATATCTAACGAAAAGATTACATATTCGGCCCAAAGGCTACAGATACCAAAATTCAATAATCATCTATACTTTCTGTCATACTCCATCTGTCCAAGCTTCGCTGCGCCCAGGATTCCCTGCCTGTCATCAAGGGACTGACATACTATATATCTGTCTAAATCATCTACGTATTCATTTTTAATATATCCGTTAATATATTCTTTGAACTTCTTACGTATAATCGGGAATAACTGCTCCTGGTGCATGACGCCGCCTCCGAGAATTATCCTTTGAGGTGAGAGAATCATTGTATAGGAAACCAGAGCTTTGGCTATATAATCCGCCTCCAGTTCCCATACTTCTTTATTATCTGTAAGTTCTGTCCCTTTTCGTCCCCAACGCTCTTCTATAGCCGGTCCGGAGCACAGTCCTTCAAAACAATTCTTATGGTACGGACAACGTCCTTCATAATTGTCGCCCCGGCATTTGGTTAACATAATATGTCCGCCTTCCGGGTGCATTGCACCGTGAAGTAGCTTACCTTCGCTGATTACACCGATGCCAATTCCCGTTCCTATTGTTATGTAAACTATATTGTTTAGACCTTTGCCTGCGCCGTAGGTATGCTCTCCCAACGCCGAACCGTTAACATCCGTGTCGAATCCCACGGGAATATTAAGTTCTCGGCTAAACTCGCCTACTATGTCTACATTACCCCATCCTTCCTTAGGAGTTGATGTAATATATCCGTATGTTTTTGACTCACGATTAAGATCAATGGGGCCGAAACATGCAATGCCGAGTGCATCTGCCTTTTCATTCTTAAAATATTCTACAAGTTCCGGAATTGTTTCCTTCGGTGATTTGGTTGGAAAAGATTGCTCCTTAAGGATATTGCCTTTATCATCCACAATTGCGCACACCATCTTTGTTCCGCCCGCTTCAAGCGCTCCAAAAAGCATAATTACCTCCCATATCGTATACTTACATACCACCCACTCATTTTACCATATATTATACATTTTGTACGGGCAATATGTCCGGTTGCAGTGGGCTTTTGCTCCGGTAACCTTGCGCCCGTTACTAAATACGGAATACCCTTGCCAAGTATCACGTAGGCCA
>JAZUIS010000050.1:0-20753 GCA_045642345.1 Lachnospiraceae bacterium | reverse complement strand
CCGGAATATTATGATGATGACATAGAAAGCGCAATTAACAATATACTTAAAAAGGTTGAACCGGATTTGGTTCATATATTCGGAAGTGAATTCCCGCATGCTTATGCGACGGCTAAGATGTTTAACAATCCGCAAAGGACTGTTATTTCCATGCAGGGTATATGCGCTCAGATAGCTAAGGACTATATGGCATTACTTCCCAAGAAAGTAATATCTTCGGTTACGTTTCGGGATTTTGTCCGCAAGGATTCAATAAAGCAGCAACAGCGAAAGTTTTATTTGAGAGCGGTAAATGAAGCTGCAGCTGTCGGATGCACAAACAATATCATAGGAAGAACGAAATTTGACAGGGATGCGGTTCTTGCGATTAAGGATGACGTACGTTATTTTAAAGTAAACGAAACTATGCGAAGCAGTTTCTATGACGGAAGATGGGCAGTTGAATATGCCGACAGACATTCTATCTTTTTGGGACAGGGTGATTATCCCATTAAAGGAATGCATTTCCTTTTGGAAGCATGCAGCCAATTAAAGACGAAGTACCCTGATTTAAAAATTAAAATTGCCGGAAACAGTATTATAAATGCCGGAAGCTTTAAAGATAAACTGAAGACGCCTGCCTATGGCAAGTATCTTAGAAAACTTATTAAAGACGGTGATTTGGAAGACAATATTACGGTGTTGGGAAATCTTACCGAAACTCAAATGAAGGAAGAGTATTTATCATGTGCACTTTATGTTTGCGCCTCTTATGTTGAGAATTCTCCGAATACACTTGCAGAGGCGATGCTTCTTGGTGTCCCGATTGTATGTTCAACGGCAGGCGGAATTCTTGATATGATTTCCGAAGATGAAGCGTATATCTTTGAACGAGGTGATTCAAAACAGCTTGCCGAATGTATAAATGCGGTTTTCGCATCGGAAGACAATGAACCTTCGGTGGTTTTGGATAAGTGTAAACGTGCCTATGAAAGAGCCGGGGAAGAATTTAACCCCGAGCTTAATTTTGAGGCGTTAATCAATACCTATAATGCAATGGTTGAGGAAAAATGAAAGTAGTTTTTATTTCCAACTACATAAATCATCATCAAAAACCTTTCTGCGATGCTTTGTATGAAAGATTGCAGGATAATTTTGTGTTTATTCAGTCCGAGCCCATGGAAGAAGAGCGCGTTAATATGGGCTGGGATACAGGGCTTGCATCACTTTCTTATGTAAAACTGATGTATGAGAACGAAGAAGAGTGCAAAAAACTAATTATGAATTGCGATGTCCTTTTGGCAGGATGGACGAAGCAGGTAGATATAATTAAGGCCAGAATGCGACAGAAAAAGATTACGGTCAGAATTTCCGAGAGGATATACCGTGAAGGCCAATGGAAGATGCTTTCGCCAAGAGGTCTTGTGTCTAAATATTTTGAGCATTTTAAGTTCAGAAAAGGCCCGGCATATTTGTTCTGTTGCGGAGCGTATGTCGCTTCCGACTTTAAACTGATTCATTCGTATCCCGGTAAAATGTATAAGTTTGGATATTTTCCGGAAACGAAGCACTATAATATAGACCAGTTACTTGATAAGAAGAACTTAAGTGAGACAATCGATATTCTCTATGCCGGACGGTTTATGAAGTTAAAGCATCCCGAATATATGATTCGTCTTGCTGCCGATCTTAAGAAGGAAAATGAAAGACGTGCTGCCGATTATGCCGACCCGTTGCCCCAGTTTAGGATACATATGGTTGGTGCGGGAGAACTTGAAGATACACTTAAAAGTATGGTGTCGGAGAATGGATTGGAGGATGTTGTAACTTTTTACGGTTTTTTGCAACCGAAGGAAGTGCGTACTATAATGGAACGATGCCATATACATATATTTCCGTCCAATCACCTTGAAGGATGGGGCGCAGTTGTTAATGAATCTATGAACAGTGCATGCGCGGTGGTTGCATGTTCACTTGCAGGTGCGGTTCCGTTTCTTATAAATCAGTGGAAGAACGGAGTATCTTATGATGGTGAAGACTATGATGCCATGAAAGAAGCAGTTCTTTATCTTATGACACATAAGCTTGATCGTGAAGAAATGGCCAGAAATGCGTATGAAACCATAGTTTCAAAGTGGAATGCGGATTATGTGGCAGATAATTTGATGAATATTATGGAAGGCTGGCTTAAGGGTGATAAGATATTCCTTGAGGAGGGTCCCTTATCAAAGGCAACTCCGGTCAAGCCTAGCCGAATGTTCTTATATATGGAAAGTGAAAAGTATAGGAAATACCTGGATGGAAGAAAATAGACAGATATTAATAAGTGTAATTGTTCCCGTTTACAATGCCATGGATTGTCTTGAAAGATGTGTTACGTCCATAGAAAGACAGACATATACCAATCTGGAGATAATCCTGGTTGATGACGGTTCGACTGACAATACAGGCGCTTTGGCAGAGAAAATAGCGCTTATGGACAAGAGAATAAAGGTCCTTCATAAACAAAACGGCGGTTCTTCGTCGGCAAGAAACTTCGGATTAACCGTTGCTACCGGCGATTATATCGGATTTGTGGATGCAGATGATTATATTGAGCCGGCCATGTATGAAAGACTTCTTTTGGCAGCTCTTGAGGAAAACCTTTTGATGGTACAGACTTCACGGGATGAGGTTGACGAAAAGGGAAACAGGATGCCGGATGTCTGCATCCCCCCTGAAAATGCCGAGATTTATGATGACAGACATGTGATGAGAGAATTACTGCTTCACAGAGGTGATTGCTCTTTTTGTACGAAGCTTACACACAGGTCGCTTTTTGAAAAGTACAAATTCCCGGAGGGAGAACTTAACGAAGATTTTTATCTTTTGATACAGATGCTTTGGAAAGTTAAGGCAGTTGCGGTTCTACCCTGGCAGGATTACCACGTGGTTTATCGAATGTGCTCTAATTCGAGAACTACGGATGAAAATTATTTTCCGCCTGTGTACAAAGATATAGTAACCAACTCAGACAGAGTATACAAAATAGTAAAAGAAGATTACCCCGATTTGGTTGAGGAGGCAAAAAGATTTGCCCTGTTCCAAAGACTTGAGTATATGTTACATATTCCGATTGCACAGATGAGCAATAAGGATGCATTTTATAAGAGCGTTAAGAAATATCTGCGTAAGAACAAGTGGAGAGCTCTTTGCAATAAATATCTTACCAAAAAGAATAAGCAGTATATTTTTATACTGGGATGTGCTCCTAAACTGGCGCGCAAAATACATCGAATGAAGATGAAAGGAAGTAAAGTTAATGAGTAACAAAGAAAAATATTATATAACAACGGCGATTGCATATACCTCAGGTAAGCCCCATATAGGTAATTCGTATGAAGTGGTTATGGCAGATGCTATCGCAAGATACAAAAGACAGCAGGGTTATGATGTCTTTTTCCAGACAGGAACGGATGAGCACGGTCTTAAGATTGAGCAGAAGGCAGCAGCTGCAGGCGTAACACCCAAGCAGTTCGTAGACAATGTTGCCGGAATCATAAGAGGCATCTGTGACAATCTTAATGTTTCTTACGATAAGTTCATAAGAACAACAGATCCGGACCATGAAAAGCAGATTCAAAAAATGTTTAAGAAATTCTATGATCAGGGAGATATTTACAAGAAAGCCTATGAGGGCCTGTATTGTATTCCCTGTGAATCATTCTGGACGGAATCTCAGCTTAAAGACGGAAAATGCCCCGATTGCGGAAGAGATGTAGAACCTGCAAAGGAAGAAGCATATTTTTTCAAAATGAGCAAATATGCGCCTAAACTTATTGAATATATTAACGAGCATCCGGAATTTATCCAGCCCGTATCACGTAAGAATGAGATGATGAACAATTTCCTTCTTCCGGGCTTACAGGATCTTTGCGTAAGCCGTACCTCGTTTAAGTGGGGAATTCCGGTTACTTTTGATGAAAAACATGTTGTATATGTTTGGATGGATGCACTTTCCAACTATATTACAGGTATCGGATATGATGTAGATGGAAACAGTTCGGATCTTTATAAGAAGTTCTGGCCTGCCGATTTACATCTTATCGGTAAGGATATTGTAAGATTCCATACTATTTACTGGCCTATATTCCTGATGGCATTGGGCGAACCCCTTCCCAAGCAGGTATTTGGTCATCCATGGCTTCTTCAGGGAGGCGAAAAGATGAGTAAATCCCGTGGAAACGTTATTTATGCAGATGACCTTATTGACGTATTTGGCGTAGACGCAGTCAGATATTTTGTACTTCACGAGATGCCTTATGAAAATGACGGTACCATTACCTGGGAACTTGTGGTTGAAAGATTTAATTCCGAACTTGCCAATATTCTGGGAAATTTGGTTAATCGTACTATTTCAATGAGCAATAAGTATTTCGGAGGTATTGTAACTTCTACGGGAGTTACGAAGGACGTAGATGCTGACCTTAAGGAAGTGGTTACGGGTACCTTATCCAAAGTTAACAAAAAAATGTCCGAGATGAAAATAGCTGACGCATTAAGCGAAGTGTTTACATTGTTTAGACGTTGTAACAAGTATATTGATGAAACGGAGCCCTGGGTTCTTGCCAAGGACGAAGCGTCAAAAGACAGACTTGCGGAAGTTATGTATAATCTGACGGAATCAATTGTAATAGGCGCAAGCCTTCTTAAACCTTTTATGCCCAATACTTCAGATGCGATTCTGGAACAGCTTAACACCCAGGAACGTGCATATGAAGATCTTGAAAAATACGGATTACTGCCTTCAGGTACAAAGGTTACCGAGTCTCCGAAGATTCTGTTTGCAAGAATGGACATCAATGAGGTAATGGCTAAGGTTGATAAGATTAAAGAGGCACAGATCGCGGAATATGTAAGAGAAAACGGCGTGCAGGAAGAACCGACAGAAGAGGTAATAGACATAGAAAATAAACCTGAAATCACATATGATGATTTTGCAAAGCTTCAGTTCCAGGTAGGAACTATAATCAAGTGTGAAGAGGTTCCCAAGTCAAAGAAACTGCTTTGCTCACAGGTTAAGATAGGTTCATCCGTAAAACAGATTGTTTCGGGAATCAAACAGCATTATTCTGCGGAAGAAATGGTCGGTAAGAAGGTAATGGTTCTCGTTAACTTAAAGCCGGCAACACTTGCGGGTGTTATTTCGGAAGGTATGCTTCTTTGTGCAGAAGATGCCGAAGGAAATCTTGCCTTGTTAAGTCCTGAAAAAGATATGCCGTCGGGAGCAGAGATAGCTTAATGCAATAGGGGGGTCTATATGCAAAGAGAAGAATTTACTTTTGATTCACGTGATGGGAAGACTAAATTATATGCTTACAGATATATTCCGGACGGAAAGGTAAAGTGTATACTTCAAATCGTTCACGGAATGGCCGAACACATAGGAAGATATGAAGAGGTTGCCGAGTGGTTTGCCCAGAGGGGAGTATTGGTAACGGCTGAAGATCATCTGGGACACGGCAAAAGTGTTCCGGCAGGCGGCACATACGGATATTTTTGTTCTCAGGATCCGGCAACCGTTGTGGTGCGTGATGTGCACAGACTGAAGAAGATCACACAGGAAGCGTATCCGGGGGTTCCCTATGTTATCTGGGGACACAGTATGGGTTCATTCATATTAAGAAATTATATGATGCGCTACGGAAGCGGCATTGACGCGGCCATCGTATGCGGAACGGCTACCAAGCCTGCGGCTGCCATTAAGGGCGGCCTGGCAATTGCCGGTTTGCAGGGTTTGTTTATGGGTGACAAACATGTTTCTAACCTGCTTAATACGATTTCTTTCGGAAATAATAAAAATATACCGGTTGAGAACAGAAATGACTGGTTATCGACAGACCATAATGTGGCGGTTAAATATGATGCGGATCCTCAATGCGGATTTACCTTCACGGTAAATGGATTTAAGACAATGTTTACCCTGATTGACAGACAAAATAACCATAAGAATGTTGCCCTTATGCCTAAAGAATTACCGATTTTCCTCATTTCAGGTAAGGAAGATACAGTAGGTGACTGCGGCGTGGGAGTTACAAAGGTATACGAAGAGTATAAGTCTGTAGGCATGCAGGATGTTGAAATAAAATTATATGAAGGACTAAGACATGAAATTCATAATGAACCTTGCAGGGAGCAGGTTTTTGAAGATATTCTTTACTTCATATCAAAGAGAGTAGACTTAACTTAATGAAGAGGTTTTTAAAATTTATATTTTCCACACTGCTGTTTGTAATCGGCATTTGCCTTATTGCATTTGTCATGATGGTGGGAAAAACATATAAAACGAACAGTGAAACAAGACAGGTTACCTTGCTTGAAACTGCATCTCAAGTCACGGAATCAATATCTTCCATTACTGCGAATATGGATTCCCAAAAGACATCGCAGATTATGGATTTTGTTAAATTGAAGGCTGATGACGGCAGCTTAAAAAGTATAGATGGCGTGAAGGCGGCCATCAGGGAAGGTGCACAAGAGTTTGATCTTGAAATTTCGGAGAGCACGGCGCTTCAAATGACGGATGCCCTGGAATCTTTGGAAGATATGGGCTTTTCTGTAGAGGACATAGCTCAAAAAACCCAGAACCTTTATTCCAAGTACGGTGACGAGTTCGTAAACCACATGGAAGAAGCTTTTGTAGATGCGGCTAAGGACGCTGCACAGAATACGGCACAAAACCTATGGGACAGTGTAGAAGAGACGGTAAAGAAACTTTTTTAAGTTGTTAAACCGTGACCTTAGTGCTATAATTATTTACGTATATTATGATAGCCAAGAGTGTTGATATTTCAAAAGTAGATATACGCTTTATCGATTCGGAAGAATGGGAAACGGCCATGTCTTTGGCATATGAAACCTATCTTGAATTTGATGCTGAAGCGTATTCGGACGAAGGCAATGAACATTTTAAAGAATTTGTGACCGACAGTTTTTTAAAAAAAATGTTTGAAGCCGGAAATTATCAGGTTATCGGAGCATACTACAAAGGAAAGATGATAGGAGTAATCTCACTAAGAGATGACCATCATATTTCACTATTGTTTGTAGATAAAGAATTTCATAATCAAGGAATAGGAAGAAGTTTGATAATGGCGCTTGCTGATTATGCCAAACTCAAACTTCACCAGAGTTGTCTGACGGTTAATGCTGCACCGTACGCTTTTGATTTTTACAGAAGAGTCGGATTTAGGGATGAGGATGATCTTACTACAAAAGACGGCATTACGTTTATTCCCATGAAATTAGAAATTTAGGTGTATTTAATGGCAGGATTTTTAAGTATTGATAGTCCGTTTATGCAGGGACTGACCAAGCTGGCAGATTTGTTAATTTTAAATCTGTTGACGATTATTTTCTTTGTCCCGGCATATATTATCGGAGTCGGCGCTTTGTCCGTTGGTAATTTTGCAGGGTTGATATTATGCATCCCAGTAAGTTTTCCCTGCGGAGCAGCATTAACGGCATTGAATTATATGGTCCTTAAAATAGTTAGGGACGAAGAAACATATATTGTTAAGGGATTTTTTAAATCATTTAAACTGAATTTTAAACAGGCAACAATTATTTGGCTCATTGAGATGGGTGTTGTTACATTGCTTGCTGTAGATTTTAAAATAATTTCTTCAGCATCGGTGAAGGTACCGGATTGGTTGCCCTTTGGTTTAATAGCGGTTTCGATAGTTGCGTTTATGCTTGGCCTGCATGTATTTCCACTTTTGGCCAAGTTTGACAATACAGTTTTTAAAACCATAAAGAACAGCGTTTTGGTCGGATTGATGACTTTCCCCAAAACGGTATTGATGACATTGGTTTGTGCATTACCGGTTGTACTTTCTTATTTCTTTGAAAGACAAATGGTTCCATTGATTATTCTTCTTGGATTTTCAGGACCGGCTTTTGTATGTGCACTGATTTACAATAAGACGTTTAAGAGGCTGGAGCCCCAGGCAGAAGAAAAAGATCCGGATGAATGGTTTGTAGAACCGGTTGAAGATAATAACGAAGGTTCTTTGTCGGAAACAATAACAGAGGATGAGATTGGTGCGTTACAGATTGACGCATCGGAAGCAGTGGGTGATACTGCAGAGGATTAAAGTATGAAGGACGAGTGGAAACGGTTTCTTCTACAATGGATACTTCCGGTGGGAGTGTTCGGTGTTATTCTGGCGATATTGTTTGCCAGCTTTAACGCCAATATCAAGCAAGAGACTGTTGCAGAGTATGAGGGGGATTTAGTAGTTGCATCATCTGAGTATGCGACTTCTTTTACTGCGTCTATTAACAGGCTTCAGGCCGTTGCCGAGTCTGTTCTTGAGGTGGAAAGAACTAAAGACAGTAATGGGAACGGAACTGATTTTAAAGAGGCTCTCGGCCCCATGACAAAGTATTCTGATGCTTACATGGCTATTCTGATTGATGAAGATGGTCAGGCATATACCGATTCGGGTGCTACGTTTGCTGCCACACAACTTCCGTATTATGAAAATATAGCGACTTTACAAAATAAGGGACTTATGTTTGTTACAGATGATGGAGTTAATGCTTCTTCTGCATTGGCTGTCAAGGTAAATCTTGATGAGGACCAAAACGGATGCGTTATGCTTTATTATCCGCTTACGGTAACGGCTCTTCGTAAACTGGTTCCGGTGCAGACAGATGTTGACAATACCGCATTTTGTATAATTACCGACAAGGATGGTAAAATTCTCGCTACCAGCGGTAAGCAGGAAAAATATCCCGTTCTTGAGAATTTCTGGGATGAAATTGCACCTAAGAATGATTCAAACACAATTAAGAAAGTTAAGACAAGAGTACAGTCGTTTATGTCGGGAAGTTTTGACGTAAATTACGGCGGAGTTGCCAATGTTGTTACATATACACCGATTAACGACACAAACCTGATTCTTATGGTTAATTACCAAAAGGATAATATAAGTGCCGCAGAAGAAAAAATATTCTATGACAATACCAGCAGACTTAAGTGGTTTGTCCTTATAGTTGTTATTTTTATCCTGGTTATTACTGCAATTAACATTGTACAGATTTATGTTTCATCTAAGAATACCGATGAATTAAAGGATAAGGCAGATACCGATCAGCTGACCGGTTTGAAGAATAAACTTGCTACGGAACGTGAGATTAAGGAATACATAGAAAATCATCCGGATACAATAGGTATGATGTTCATTATAGATATTGATAATTTCAAGAAAATTAACGATACTATGGGACATGCGTTCGGTGATGAAGTATTAAGAGAACTGGGACGTAACATCGGAATTAATTTCCGTGTATCGGATATTATCGGACGTACCGGTGGTGATGAGTTTACAATCTTCCTTAAGAATCTTAAAGAAGATGCAAATACATTAAGAGAAGCACAGAAACTTATATATTTCTTCAGACATTTCCAGGTTGGAGATTACGTTAAGTATTCTGTTACGGCAAGTATAGGTGCTGCAGTATTCCCTGCACACGGTGCAGACTTTGAGACTTTATATAAAGCTGCGGATTCGGCAGTTTATAAGTCAAAGAAGCGTGGTAAGAATCAGTTGTCATTCTATGATGACCGAGATCGTACTCCTGAAGAGGTTGCAGAGGCAGATTCACACCTTATCGATATTGAACGTAAGGAAGAAACTCCGATCGAAAGCGATAACAGATAAGAGGTTGGACAATTTGTACATCGGCAAAAGGAATTTTTGTTCAAATTGTTTATGAATGTGAAATGTTACGTTACATAGTAGCAATTCTTACAATAGTAAAAAATAATCTTTGTGAAATAGTGGCATAGTTTGTGCCACTATTTTTTTGTATACTATCAAATGTTGATAGCTATATTTATAAGGAGGACATTTCAATGGCTAGTTTATCATTAAAGAACATTACCAAGGTTTATCCTAACGGATTCGAAGCTGTTAAGGATTTCAACCTTGAGATTAAGGACCAGGAGTTCATTATCTTCGTTGGACCTTCAGGATGTGGTAAGTCTACTACACTTCGTATGATTGCAGGTTTGGAAGATATTTCTTCAGGTGAATTAAAGATTGGCGACAGAGTTGTTAACGATGTTGAGCCTAAGGATAGAGATATCGCAATGGTATTCCAGAACTATGCTCTTTATCCTCATATGTCAGTTTATGACAACATGGCATTCGGACTTAAGTTACGTAAAGTTCCTAAGGACGAAATCGATAAGATGGTTAAGGAAGCTGCTAAGATCCTTGACTTAACTCCATTACTTGATCGTAAGCCTAAGGCTTTGTCAGGTGGTCAGAGACAGAGAGTTGCTATGGGACGTGCTATCGTTCGTAATCCTAAGGTATTCCTCATGGATGAGCCTCTTTCAAACCTCGATGCTAAGCTCCGTGTACAGATGAGAATTGAGGTCGCTAAGTTACACCAGAGATTAGGTACAACCATCATTTACGTTACACATGACCAGACAGAAGCTATGACTCTTGGTGATAGAATCGTAGTTATGAAGGATGGTGTTATCCAGCAGGTTGATACACCTCAGAACTTATATGAGAAGCCCGCTAACTTATTCGTAGCAGGATTCATGGGATCTCCTCAGATGAACTTCTTAGATGCTGTAGTTGAAGGTGAAGGCGAGAACGTTTCACTTAAGGTTGCAGGTAAGAGCATTCCTCTTCCTCCTGCTAAGGCTAAGAAGGTTTCTGAAGGCGGTTACATCGGCAAGACAGTTACATTCGGTATTCGTCCTGAGGATGTTTATGATTCAGAAATGTTCATCGAGACTTCTAAGTGTGTATTTGATTCACAGATTAAGGTTTACGAATTATTAGGTGCTGAAGTTTACCTTTACTTTGATCTTGCTGAGTTCCCTATCACAGCTAGAGTTGACTCTCGTACAACAGCTAGACCCGGCGATACAGTTAAGTTCGCATTTGATGTTGAGAAGATTCATATCTTCGATAAGGAAACAGAAATGGTAATTACTAACTAGTCATTGGTAATATATGAGTTTAAGGGACACCTTTACAGGTGTCCCTTTTTTAGTTAAACTAAAAGGTAGGAATTAACAGGAGGATTATATGGTTTCTACGCAAATTCTCAAGAACTGTATTGAAGAACTCAATGCTATTACCAAGGTCGATATGGCAGTATATGACTCGGAAGGAATAGAACTCGTTAACACATCGGGAAATGATATCCTTTCTCCTGAAGTTGTACGTAGTTTTATATTGTCTCCGGCCGATTCACAGGTTGTTTCCAATAATCATTTGCTTAAGGTTTATGACGAGGAAGAACTTGCCTATATCATTGTGGCATCAGGGGATGCTGACGGCGGATATACAACAGGAAGAATAGCTGTCAGCCAGATTAAGATGCTGCAAATGGCATATAAAGAAAAATTTGACCGAAATAATTTTATTCAGAGTCTTCTTATGGATAATTTACTTTTGGTTGATGTATACAGTAGAGCCAAGAAACTTCATATTAAAGCAGATACACCTCGTGTTGTATATATAATTGAGACCGGAATCGAAAAGGACAGAGTTGTTTCCGAACTGCTTAAGAATATGTTCACGGTGCAGAACGGTGATTTCGTGACTGCAATTGATGAAATAAATGTAATAGTAGTGAAAGCTCTTGATGCTTCTATGAGTGATTCCGACATATATGCCATAGCACAGTCAATTGTGGATACAGTAAGCGCAGAGGCCATGGTTAATGTAAGGGTCGGTTACGGTACTGTTGCCGAAGAAATAAAGGATGTTTCCAAGTCCTACAAAGAGGCTATGATGGCAGTAGATGTGGGTAAGATATTCTACGCTGATCGCAGAGTTAATTCATATAACAGCCTGGGAATCGGAAGACTGATCTATCAGTTACCTCCTAATCTGTGCCAGATGTTTATAGAAGAGGTATTCGGGGACAATGATCCTTCGTCATTTGATGAAGAGATAGTGTCTACCGTATATAAATTCTTCGAGAATAGTTTGAATGTGTCTGAAACTTCAAGACAGTTGTTTATACACAGAAATACACTTGTATACAGAGTTGAAAAGCTTAAGTCAATGACCGGACTGGATGTAAGAATTTTTGATGATGCACTTACATTTATGATAGCTATGATGGTGTATAATTATATGAGATATTTGGGAAATGACAAAGAATAACCCCTGTATCCGGGGAAAGCGCCATGCGTTACCTAAGCAGTTAGCTACTATCAGGCACTCCCACATCACATGAGAAATCCCTCTTAGTGCTGCTTCGTTCCCGACCTGACACGGTTCGTGGGCACTCATTGCGCAGGACCCAATGATCAACACCACTTACATAGGGCAGCCATGACACCTTCCCCAAATACAGGGGAAAGACTTTTAAAAGTATAATTTATTAGAAAGAGAAAGTCAAATTGCTGATACTGGGATTTGCAAAAACTACATTATTAGATTATCCGGAGCATGTAGCAGCCACCATTTTTACTGGTGGCTGTAATTTTAGATGTCCTTTTTGTCATAACGGACAAATGGTACTTAACCCGGCTTCCATGGAAAGAATAGACGAAGAGGAGGTAATGGCACATCTTATCAAACGCAAAAATGTTCTTGAAGGAGTGTGCATTACAGGAGGTGAACCGACACTTCAGGCCGATTTATCGGACTTTATAAGGAGTATAAAAGATATTGGATATCTTGTTAAACTGGATACAAACGGGACACATCCTGAGGTGTTAAAAAATTTAATTGATGAAAAACTGATTGATTACGTAGCTATGGACGTTAAGAATTGCCAATCAAAGTATGCGTTTACAGCAGGGTGTAGCGATGCTCTTGTTTCGAAGGTTATGGAATCAATTGATTTGTTGAAGCAGGGCTTGGTTGATTACGAATTGAGGACTACGGTTGTAAGAGAATTACACAGCAAAGAAGACATGCTGGAATTGGCACAAATGATAGAGGGAGTTCCACGATACTTCTTACAAAGCTACGTAGATTCAGACAATGTTATAGACAGAAAGTATACGGCATATTCCAAGGAAGAACTTGAGGATATTGCTCAAAGTATATCCTTTGTACATCCCAAGTTAAGAGGAATATAGTGCAAAATCGCCGGGAGATGGGAATGAAACTTACACCTGATGAAAAATATATGAAAATGGCTCTTAAACAGGCTCAAAAAGCAATGGAGCTTGGCGAGGTGCCCATAGGATGCGTGATAGTATATGAAGGTAAAGTAATCGGCAGAGGTTACAATCGGAGAAATACTGACAAAAACACCTTATCTCATGCGGAAATTACGGCAATCAATAAAGCAAGTAAGAAGATGGGTGACTGGCGTCTGGAGGGTTGCACATTATATGTGACGCTTGAACCATGCCAAATGTGCTCGGGAGCCATAGTGCAGGCGAGAGTTGACCGGGTTGTTATGGGTACAATGAACCCTAAAGCAGGTTGTGCGGGCTCGATTCTTAATATACTCCAGATGGAAGAATTTAATCATCAGGTAGAGATAACAACAGGGGTATTAGCCGAAGAATGTACACAAATTCTGACGACCTTCTTTAAAGACCTAAGAATCAGAAATAAAGCGGAAAAATTGGCTAAAGAGAAGAAAAATCAATAGTCATGGAATGGCAATAATGTTAAAATAAATGTGTATGTGATTTTAAGAAAACAGGAGGAATTTGTATGAAAAGAATCGGTTTGTTAACATCGGGCGGTGACTGTCAGGCTCTTAATGCTGCAATGCGTGGCGTAGTTAAGTCTTTGCACAATGCCGAAGAAGATGTAGAAATATATGGTTTTCTTGAGGGCTATAAAGGTCTTATATACGGAAACTTCAAGATGCTTACAAGTGCAGATTTTTCGGGAATTTTAACTAAGGGCGGAACAATCCTTGGTTCTTCGCGTACTCCTTTCAAAACAATTCAGGAGCCGGATGAAAACGGACTCAATAAAGTTGAAGCCATGAAGCAGAATTATTATAAACTTCAGCTTGATGTGCTTGTTATTTTAGGCGGTAACGGTACTCATAAGACGGCCAATCTGTTAAGGGAAGAAGGCCTTAATATTATTACTTTGCCAAAGACCATAGACAATGATCTTTGGGGAACGGATATGACATTCGGATTTCAGTCGGCAGTTGATATTGCAACTGACTGCATAGATTGCATTCATACCACTGCAGCTTCTCATGGCAGAATATTTATTGTCGAAGTTATGGGACACAAGGTAGGTTATCTTACGCTCAATGCCGGTATGGCAGGCGGCGCGGATATTATTCTTATTCCTGAAATCCCATATGATATTGATAAAATCGTAGCTGCAATCGAAAGAAGACATAAGGGTGGAAGTAAGTTTACCATTATTGCGGTGGCTGAAGGTGCAATTTCCAAGGAAGATGCAGCCCTTTCAAAGAAAGATTACAAGAAAAAGCTTGAAGCATCCAAATATCCTTCGGTTTCTTATGAAATCGCAGCACAGATTCAGGAGCGTACCGGTCAGGAGGTCAGAGTTACGGTACCCGGACATACTCAAAGAGGCGGTTCGCCCTGCCCCTATGATCGTGTGTTTGCAAGCCGCCTCGGTGCTGAAGCAGGTGAACTTATCTTAAAGGGTGAGTATGGATTTATGGTAGGATACCGTAACAGAGAAATTGTTAAAGTACCTTTGGAAGATGTTGCAGGCAAACTGAAGATGCTTGAACCTGATGCATCGATTATTAAAGAAGCTAAATTATTGGGAATCAGTTTTGGAGATTAGTGTGAGTTATACTGCTTTATATCGTAAGTTCAGACCTGCTAAGTTTGATGATGTTAAAGGTCAGGACCATATCGTTACAACTCTTAAAAATCAAATAAAGAATCAAAGAACGTCACACGCTTACCTGTTCTGTGGAACTCGCGGAACAGGTAAAACTTCGATAGCCAAGATATTTGCAAAGGCTGTTAACTGTGAGAATCCCGTTGATGGAAGCCCCTGCGGAGAATGTGCAATGTGCCGTTCGATTTCAGATGGCACTTCCATGAACGTAATCGAGATTGATGCCGCTTCAAACAACGGTGTTGATTCCATAAGACAGATAGTTGAAGAAGTTTCGTATTCTCCAACTATGGGACGATACAAAGTGTATATCATAGATGAAGTTCATATGCTTTCGATAGGAGCTTTTAATGCACTTCTGAAGACTCTTGAAGAGCCTCCTTCATATGTAATATTCATTTTGGCAACAACAGAAGTTCACAAGATTCCGATTACGATTCTTTCACGATGTCAAAGATATGATTTCAGGCGAATTTCAATTGAGAACATTTCGGAAAGACTGAATGAACTTATTAAGATAGAAAATGTTTCGGTTGAAGAAAAGGCTATAAGATATATTGCAAAAAGTGCTGACGGAGCGATGCGAGATGCACTTAGTCTTCTTGATCAGTGCCTGGCGTTTTACTTTGACCAGGAACTTACATATGACAGAGTTCTGGATGTTTTGGGTGCGGTTGATACGGAAGTATTCAGCAGACTGTTTAGGACAATTATTGCATCAGACGTTTCCGGTGCCATGAAATTAGTCGAAGAAATAGTTATTCAGGGACGGGAACTTGGACAGTTCGTTACGGATATGACATGGTATCTGCGAAACCTGTTACTGCTTAAATCTTCGGATGCCAATGAAGATGTTATAGACATTTCTTCCGAGAACATGGTTCGTCTTAAGGAAGAAGCGACGATGGCTGATTCTGAAGTGATAATGCGGTACATCAGAATCATGTCGGAATTGTCAAATCAGTTAAGATATGCCACGCAGAAGAGAATTCTTCTTGAAGTTACGGTTATTAAACTGTGCATTCCGGAAATGGAACAGGACAGTGAATCTGTTATTGACAGAGTGCGAGTCCTTGAAGAAAAGGTTAAAAACGGCGTAAGAGTAGCACCATCTGAAAATGATGCATATTCAACGCCTGCCCAGGGAAACGAAGTACCCAGGGAAACACCAAAGGCAGTAATTACCAAAGCACTTCCGGAGGATATTAAAGAAGTAGTGTCGAAGTGGTCTATGATAACTTCGGCCAATGATACATTGACACAGTATTTAAAGGGTTCATATCCCAGTGTGGGAGATAATGACACACTTGTTGTGGTAGTTGATTCAATATATTCTTACAGAAGATTTACAGATGCCACTCATGCAGATGAACTTAAATCGTTTATTGCCAACATTACAAGCAAGGAAATGAATGTAAGTGTTGTTATGCCGGGAAATGCCGGTGTATCCGAAGATACATATCCGGATGTACGTTCATTTGTGGATGAAAAGATAGACTTTGATATTGATGAAATAGATGATGAAGATATTGAAGATTATGATGATATAGAAGAAAGGGATTAGTTATGGCTAAACGAGGAGGATTCCCGGGCGGAATGGGTATGCCCGGAAACATGAACAATTTAATGAAGCAGGCACAGCGCATGCAGCGTCAGATGGAAGAGTCTCAGAAGGAATTGGAGACTAAAGAATTTACAGGTACTGCAGGTGGCGGAGCTGTTAAAGTTACTGTTACCGGCAGCAAGGAAGTGACACAGGTTATTCTTGATAAGGAAGCGGTTGATCCGGATGATGTTGAGATGCTTCAGGATTTAATCGTTGCAGCTACTAATGAAGCACTTCGCATGGCAGAAGAGGCAAGCTCTGCCGCTATGGGTAAGATGACAGGTGGTATGGGTCTGTTCTAATGGAACTGTATAGTGGACATATTAACAAGTTAATATCGGAACTTGCATCCCTGCCGGGAATAGGCGAAAAATCGGCTCAGCGCCTGGCTTTTCATCTGATTAATATGCCGGAAGCAAAAGTTAAGAAACTGGCGGATACCATAGTAGAGGCGAAAGCTAATGTCAGGTATTGCAAGGATTGCTTTACTTTGACGGACAAGGAGTTATGCCCTGTGTGTTCAAGCGAGCGCCGTGACCATAAGACAATTATGGTTGTGGAAAGTGCAAGAGATTTGGCAGCATATGAGAAGACAGGCAAATATAACGGAGTGTATCATGTGCTTCACGGTGCAATATCCCCGATGCTTGGAATCGGTCCGAACGATATTAAACTTAAAGAGCTTATAGCAAGACTTGAAGGCGATATAGACGAAGTAATTATTGCTACCAATTCAAGCCTTGAGGGAGAGACTACAGCAATGTACATAAGCAAACTTATTAAGCCTACGGGAATTAAGGTGACCAGGATTGCGTCCGGTGTACCTGTAGGTGGGGATTTGGAATACATTGATGAGGTGACTTTGCTTAGGGCACTTGAAGGAAGAGTAGAAATATAATTAGGAGGGACTATGGGAGTTATTATTACAGAGTTTGGAAAAACTAAAAAAGACAAAAAAGAGATTAGTAAGTATACTATTTCCAATTCAAAAGGAATGAAGGCCTGCGTTATTAACTATGGTGCTATTTTGACTAATTTATTCGTTCCCGATAAGGACGGAAATGCAGAAGATATAGTTCTCGGATATGACAGACTTAAGGATTATTTCAAGAACGGAAGCTTCTTTGGTGCAACTATCGGACCTAATGCAAACAGAATCGCGAACGCTTCTTTTAGCATTAACGGAACGAAATATCAGCTTGATATAAATGACGGCCCCAATAATCTTCATTCGGATTTTGAAAAAGGCTATCATAAACAGGTTTTTGATGCTGAGGTAAAAGATAACAGTGTTACTTTCAGCTTAAAAGATTCTGACGGAAACATGGGATTCCCCGGTAACAAGTCAATATCTGTTACTTATACAGTAACCGAAGACAATGAGCTTTCTATTCATTACGAGGCTACTTCGGATGCCGATACCGTAATTAATATGACCAATCATACATATTTTAACCTTAACGGTCATAAAGCAGGCAATATTGAGAATCATACACTTTGTATAAATGCCGAAAAATATACGCCTGTTGTTATGGGAGCTATTCCGACAGGCGAACTTGCACCGGTTAAAGATACGGTATTTGATTTTACTGCACCTAAGAAAATCGGTGATGACATTAATAAGGATGTTGAACAGCTTAAGCTTGTCAAAGGTTATGATCATAACTGGGTACTTGATAACTATGACGGTAATATGCGTAAGATTGCAACCGTAAGTGCTGATAAGGCATCACGTACAATGGAAGTGTATACAGACCTTCCGGGCGTTCAATTCTATGCAGGAAACTGTATCGGAAAGACAAAGGGTAAGGAGAAGATGAAGTACTATCCAAGATATGGACTTTGTCTTGAAACTCAGTATTATCCCAATACTGCAAATGAAGAATCATTCCCGGGATGTATTTACGGACCGGATAGAAAGTACGATACTACGACTATTTATAAATTTGTTTAATTATGTCAGGAATAATTAATTTAGTAAAAGAAAAGAAACGTCGACAATATGATACAGAGGTAGACTATCGCGAAAGAATACGGGCACACAAACTGTCCGTATTTTTGAGGACTCTCGGAGTTATAGCCGTACTGGTTGTTGTAATTGTGATAATGAATATATCTTTTAACGATAAGATATATTCCGAAACAAGAGTCAATAAGAGCAGCCCTGTTTCGGTAGTGCAGGGCGCCCATACACTGAACCTTGGCGGTAAATTATTCATATACAGTAAAGATGGTGCAACTTGTATTGACGGTGACGGCAAAGCTTCCTGGAACCAGTCATATGAGATGCAGTCACCTATTGTTTCAATATGTAATAATACTGTTGCAATCGGCGATTATAACGGTCGTACAATTTATGTTGCCAATAAGGACAATATTTTGGGAACCGTCAAGACGAATCTGCCTATACGAGATATCAGTGTGTCCGACAATGGTGTTGTTGCCGCGGTACTTGACGATTCGGAAGTAACCAGAATATTCGTATATAACGGTAATAACGATACCGATGAACCGATAGTTCAGGCAAAAGCCACAATGAATAAATCCGGTTATCCTATTGCCGTTACATTAAGTCCTAACGGAAAACTTATGATGGTTTCATATTTTTATGTGGATAGCGGAAATATGAAGTCGTCAATTGCATATTATAATTTCGGCGAAGTCGGAAGTAATGAAGCTGATAACTATGTAAGCGGATATGATTATTCCGATACGGTTATTCCTTATGTGAAATTTATGGATAATGACTCTTCTTTTGGAGTGTCCGATGACAGAATTGTATTTTTTGACGGTAAGGAAAAGCCGACAAATATTGCATCGGTAATGCTGGACACACGAGTTTTGGCTGTATATAACAATGAAGAGTATGTAGGACTTGTCAGTCCCGATACTACCGGAAATGCACAATATCATCTGGATATATATAGTGCAACAGGTGCGTTGGCAGGCTCCAGATCAATTGACTTTGAATATACGGATATTATTTTTAATAAGGACCAGGTTATTATCTACGACGGTAACAGAATGGAGATTTCTACAATAAAGGGACTTTCGAAATTTGCGGGCAGCCTGAGTAATAATACGAGTCTTGTTATACCTACCAAATCGGTTTTCAATTTCCTGATGGTAGATGCGGATTCAATTAATCAGGTTGAGCTTAGATAGACGATGGATATTAACATTTATTCAATTATTCTTTTTGCTGCTGTCGCATTGATATTTGTGTGGCGAATGTCGCGGTCTTATAAGACGGGATTTGTAAGCGAACTGGCCAATGCAATTTCTATATTGATAGCGATTGTAATCGGATTTTTAATAAGAAATATTGTAATTAGTTATATAGCCGCAAAATATGGAAGAATTTTGGCATATCTTACGGTAATAGCGATAGTTCTTCTTATATATAAACTGTTGAAACTGATTTTTGGTGCCATGAAGCTGTTTGCTTCTTTGCCGGTTATTAAAGTGGTTAACAGATTACTTGGTATTTTGCTTGGAGCAGCAGAGGCATTTGTTATTGTACTGTTTGTGATAAAACTCATAAAAGAGTTGTTGGAAATATAGAAAGGATGTATTTATGAAAGCATTGGAAGATTACATTAGAAGCATACCTAATTTTCCTAAGGAAGGTATTGTTTTTAGAGATATTACAACTTTGATTCAGGATCCTGAAGGTCTTAAACTGGCTATTGATATGCTGATAGACGCTCTCAAAGATATAGAGTTTGATTACCTTGTGGCTGCAGAAGCAAGAGGATTCATATTTGCTTCTCCCATAGCATATGCTTTGGATAAGGGCGTTGTACTTGCCAGAAAGAAAGGTAAACTGCCTTACAGAACAATTCAGGTATCATATGATCTTGAGTACGGCAGTGAGACGATTGAGATGCATGAGGATGCATTAAAGCCCGGAGATAAAGTTGTTCTTATTGATGACTTACTTGCAACCGGCGGTACATTAAGTGCTATTGCAAAACTGGTTGAGACGACCGGAGCTACGGTAGCAGGTGTTGCCTGTGTAATTAATCTTCCTGCCCTTGGCGGTGAAAAATTGCTTGAGAAGTATGGTGTTACCACATTGGTTTCTTTTGATGGGGAATAAAACGGTAAGAGAGCAACTGGTGGATTTTAGGATTGAATGATGATTTCCGGATTAAATGATGTTTTCCGGATTAAATGATGATTTCCAGATTATATGAAGCAACAAGGAAGTTTTATCTGGAATTAGCCGGAGCTACAACCCGGATTTCCAGATTATATGAAGCAACAAGGAAGTCTTATCTGGAATTGGCCGGAGCTATAACTTGGATTTCCAGATTAAATGAAGCAAC
>JAZUIS010000049.1:0-5806 GCA_045642345.1 Lachnospiraceae bacterium | reverse complement strand
GACAATATAGATTACAATGACCCTAAGGTCCTTGCTTCAATCGGAACAGGTAAAACGGACGGTGTGTTCCAGCTTGAATCTGCAGGTATGAAATCATTTATGAAAGAACTTAAGCCGCAGAATCTTGAAGACATTATTGCCGGAGTTTCGTTGTATCGTCCGGGACCTATGGATTTTATTCCGGATTATATCAAAGGTAAGAATGAAGGTACGATAGAATATCTTTGTCCCGAACTGGAACCGATTCTTTCTCCTACTTACGGATGTATCGTATATCAGGAACAGGTTATGCAGATAGTGCGTGATCTTGGAGGATATACTCTTGGCAGGTCCGATTTGGTTAGACGTGCCATGTCAAAGAAAAAGCAGGCCGTTATGGAAAAGGAACGTGCCAATTTCGTATACGGAAATCCCGAAGAAGGAGTTCCCGGTTGTGTGTCAAAGGGAATTCCGGAGCAGACTGCTACTAAGATTTATGACAAAATGATGGACTTTGCCAAGTATGCATTTAATAAGTCCCATGCAGCATGTTATGCGGTTGTTGCTTATCAGACGGCATACCTTAAATATTATTATCCCGTTGAATTCATGGCAGCACTTATGACGTCCATTATGGATAATTCTCCGAAGGTTGCAGGCTATATTATGGTATGCAAAAATATGGGAATTAAGATTCTGCCGCCGGATATTAATCACGGACAGAGAGGATTCAGTGTAGATAACGGTGCTATCCGATACGCTTTGACAGCAATTAAGAGCGTGGGAAGACCGGTTATAGATGCTATTGTGGAGGAGAGAAACCTGCGCGGTGAATACACGAATCTGAATGATTTTATTACGCGAGTATCGGATCTTGACGTAAATAAAAAGGCGGTGGAGAATTTCATCAAGGCAGGAGCTTTTGATTCTCTTAACGGAACCCGTAAGCAGTTCATGAGTACATACATGCAGATAATGGACCATATTTCTCATGATAAGAAGAACAATATGGCCGGCCAGATGAGCTTATTTGATTTGGTGGACGAAGACGAAAAGGAAGCTTACGACGTACAACTTCCGGATGTGGGTGAATATACAAAGGATATAATGCTTACATTCGAAAAGGAAGTTCTCGGTACCTATGTAAGCGGTCATCCCCTCGAAGAAGTTGAGACACTTTGGCATAAAGGTATCACGAATACAACTGCCGATTTCGTTCTTGATGAAGAAATGGGAACTTCCATAGTAAAAGATAATGCCACGGCCATAATTGGCGGAATTATTACCGAAAAGAAAATTAAATATACCAAGAATGATAAGGTTATGGCCTTCCTTCAGGTGGAAGACTTGGTGGGCGTGGTTGAAGTTATCATATTCCCCAGAGACTATGAGAAGAATCAGCCTAAAATAATTGAAGACAACAAGGTATTCATACGAGGCAGAGTTTCGGTAGAAGAAGACAAGGATGCCAAGATGATTGCCGAATCAATTATATCTTTTGACGAAGTGCCGCGAAACTTGTGGATTAAGTTCCCTAATATGGATACTTACAGGGACGCAGAAGAGGGATTGTTTAAGAATCTCGAGATTTCCGACGGAAATGACAGCGTAGTTGTATATATTGAGCAGGAAAAGGCTATGAAAAAACTGCCTCCTTCCTATTGCGTAGACGCAACAGAGGAGCTTTGCAGTCACCTTAAGACGATTTACGGTGATGAAAACGTCAAATTGACATACGATACAACCCGTATCGGCAAATAATTTTACACATCAAATATTGCGTATCTTATTAGAAAATATTAAAATAACGCGTGTAAGATAGTCACTTTTCAAGTAAAAGAGGGGTATTTATGGCTAAAGAAATTAAAACAATCGCAGTAATGACTTCAGGCGGAGATGCGCCGGGAATGAATGCAGCAATAAGAGCTGTGGTTCGTAAAGGGCTTGTCAACGGAGTTAAGGTCAAGGGTATCAAAAAAGGATATGCCGGACTCCTTAATGAAGAAATCATTGATATGGAAAAGAAAGACGTTTCCGACACAATTCAGCGTGGCGGTACCATTCTCGGTACTGCAAGATGTCCCGAGTTTAGGGATGAAGAGGTTCAGGCCAAGGCTGCTGAGATTTGTAAGAACTACGGAATTGACGGAATCGTAGTAATAGGCGGTGACGGTTCTTACAGAGGAGCACAGGCACTTGCCCGTCACGGTGTCAATACAATCGGAATTCCCGGAACTATTGACCTTGATATTTCCTGCACTGATTACACAATTGGATTTGATACGGCTGTTAATACGGCAATGCAGGCTATAGACAAGGTACGTGATACATCAAGTTCACATGAACGTTGCTCAATTATCGAAGTAATGGGACGTAATGCCGGATATATCGCTCTTTGGTGCGGTGTTGCCAACGGAGCCGAAGATATTCTGATTCCGGAGAAGTATGATTATAACGAGCAGCTTATTATTAATAACATCATAAATAACCGTAAACGCGGTAAGACACATCACATTATAATTAATGCTGAAGGAATCGGCCATTCAACATCAATGGCACGTCGTATCGAAGCTGCTACCGGTATCGAAACAAGAGCTACTATTCTGGGCTACATGCAGCGTGGCGGTTCACCTACATGTAAAGACAGATTCTATGCCTCAATGATGGGTGCATATGCAGCTGATTTACTTTGTGAAGGAAAGTCAAACAGAGTAGTAGGATATATGCATGGTGAGTTCTGTGATTTTGATATTGAAGAAGCTCTTTCAATGGAAAAACAGATTTCGGAATATCAGTATCAGATTAGTAAGGAACTGTCACAGTAAGGAATATATTAAGATTAATGATTACCAGCTTGTCGAACCCTAAGGTAAAACATCTTGTAGAACTTCAAAGCAAGTCACGTACCCGTAATAAGGAAGGACTTTTCGTTATTGAAGGCATTAAGATGTTCCTTGAGGCATCCTGTAACTTAATAAAAGAAGTCTATGTAGACGAGATTACATATAAGAAAATGGAGGAGTGCCAAAAGGCGACTCCTTCTACTAATTTAGGGGAAGCTTACCTTAAACTCGTTAAACTTAAAAGCGAAGGTGTTTTCGTTGAGACCGTAAGCACCGATGTTTTTAAGAAAGCTTCCGACACACAGACTCCCCAGGGAATACTGGCAGTTATCGGCATGATGAACTACTGTCTCAAAGATATACTGGGCGGTAATGTGCTTGTCCTTGAAGATATTCAGGATCCCGGAAATCTCGGCACTATGATAAGAACGGCTGAGGGAGCCGGAGTGTCGGGGGTACTTATGTCCAAGGGAACGGTTGATATTTTTAATCCCAAGACAATTCGTTCCACAATGGGTTCGCTATTTAGGGTCCCCTTTTATTATACGGATGATTTGAAAACATCAATTGATGAACTTAAGAAGGCAGGGATAAAGGTATACGCTGCTCATCTTAAGGGAACCGAGTTTTACGATGAGATTAAATATGAAGGAAAGAGTGCTTTTTTGATAGGTAATGAAGGCAACGGCCTTTCGGATGAAACTGCCGGGTTGGCTGATATGTATATTAAGATTCCGATGGAAGGTAAGTTAGAATCACTGAACGCTTCCATCGCAGCGGCGCTTTTAATGTATCGTGCACGATAAATAAGAATTTTGGAGGGAAAAATGGTTATTGGATTTATTGGATTGGGAAATATGGCAAAGGCCATGATTAACGGAATTATCTCCCAGGGAATTGCTTCTCCGGAAGAAATTATAGGTTCTGCCAGAACCCAGGAAACCTGTGACAAGGTTAAGAAGGAATTCGGAATTGAAACGACTACCGATAATGTAAAGGTAGCAAATACGGTTGATATTTTATTTTTGGCTATTAAGCCCCAGATGTTTAAGGAAGTTATACCCGGAATTAAGGGTGTTACCAAGGAGGGTGCACTTATTGTCAGCATAGCTGCCGGTAAGACGCTTAAGGAACTTTCGGAAATGCTGGGAAGCGATCAGAAAATTATTCGCTTAATGCCAAACACCCCGGCAATGGTGAACGCAGGCTGTACTGCAATTACTGCTAACGGAAATGTGGATAAATCAAATCTTGATTTAATTACTAAGATATGTAAGTCCTTTGGTGATGCAGAGGTGATAAAAGAAGATTTAATGGATGCATTTTGTGCAGTTGCGGGAAGTTCGCCGGCATATGTGTTTATGTACATAGAAGCTCTTGCCGATGCTGCGGTTAAGGCCGGTATACCAAGAGACAAAGCGTATAAGTTCGCTGCAAGCTCTACATACGGTTCAGCCAAATTAATGCTTGATACGGGCAAGCACCCCGGAGTGCTTAAAGATATGGTATGTTCGCCCGGCGGAACAACTATAGAAGCTGTTCAGGTTCTTGAGGATATGGGATTCAGGGCAGCCGTTATGGATGCTGTTGAGGCATGCGTAGAAAAGGCTAAAACACTGTAATTTGACAGTTTGCTATAACTTTGGTACTATGTGTGAGTGGTTTACGTAAGTTGGAGAATATTTTTTACGTAATTGAGGCTTACTATGAACAAAATAAGAAATCAGCTGTGTGCAACGTCTGTTGTTGTAGCAATTGGTGTGTTACTTGCCATGGCTGAGAGCGTAAATGCTTTCGCAATTGAGAAATCGGGGTTTGATTTCCCAAGTTCCGGTGTGGATGCAGCGCTCAACCTGGATTCTTCCGAGGCCGAGCAGCCTCCCAAAGAAGAGGTACAGGAAGAAGAACTGAATATTAACGAAAGATTCAACAATGAAAAAGAGCGTATGATGACAGAGCTTGTTATGGCCAATGTCAGCAATACGCTTAATGTGCGTGCGGAAGCAAATGAAGATTCCGAGAAGGTAGGATATCTTTACAGAGACTGTGGCGGCACTATACTTGAACAACAGGACGGATGGACCAAAATTCAATCGGGAAGTCTGGTTGGATGGTGCTCTGACGAATTCCTGGCATTTGGTGACGAAGCCATTGCAATGTCCGAGGATGTAGGAAGGTGGATGGTTACACTTAAATCCGAAGCCCTCAGAGTCCGTACGGAGCCCAGTGCAGATGCTGATGTAATGGCAGTTCTGGCCAAGGGCGATTATGTGGATCTGGTTGAGATAATAGATGATAACTGGGTCAGCATAGATTACGAAGGTGATTTAGGATACGTAGATACTGAGTACATTGATATCTTTTTACATATAGACGAAGGTGAAACAATGGAAAAGATTCGTACCCGTGAGAAGATAGAAGCTCAGCTTAAGGCAGAGGCAGAAGCCGAAGCCAAGAAAGAACGTGAAAAGGCAGAGGCGGCAGAGCGCAACAAGAACAGAGGCGCCGTAACTGCAGATGCCGATGAGTTACGACTTCTTGCAGCACTTATTTACTGTGAAGCAGGTAACCAGTCATATGAAGGTATGGTTGCGGTAGGAGCCGTTGTTATGAACAGAGTTAAGTCTCCGGCATATCCGAATACGATTTATTCGGTAATTTATGCGTCGGGTCAGTTCACACCGGCTATGTCGGGTAAAGTTGCCAATGCATATGTTTCGGGAGTCCCGGATTTATGTACCATGGCGGCAATTGCGGCACTTAACGGTGAAACCACAGTAGGCGGTGCCACACACTTTAGAAGAAATAACGGACGTGAAGGCTACGTACTTGGAGCTCACGTATTCTGGTAAATGTTTAGGATAATTAATTCGAAAAATAATTTCGGTTAAATGAGGAGAAAGATATGGTTAATTTAAAAGGAAGAAGTTTTTTAAAACTGCTTGATTTTACCCCTGAAGAGATTCTGTATTTGGTGGATTTGG
>JAZUIS010000048.1:0-12015 GCA_045642345.1 Lachnospiraceae bacterium | reverse complement strand
GTTGAATTGTTGATATTTTTTAATATTTTCTTATATATCGAGAATAATCCCCCAAAAAAGGCTCTGCATATTGATGTAACAATAAGCAGAGCCTTAAATTTTACTAATTCGTAATCAGTACTTAAATTGCCTGTAATTAGCAACCCTTTTCAAGTGCAAGAGTTCTTGTTGTAAGATCACATACTGAAGCAGGTCCGTAGTACTGAATAGCACCGGGATATGTGAAGCATGTCTCAACAGCCCACTTTTCTCTGTTAGCTTCGAAGAACTTGAAAGGAGCTCCGTCAAGCTCAACAAGTGCCTTTCTGATAACAGGCTTGTCTTCACCGTTTCTTCTTTCCATGTTCATCATCTTGGTGATAGGCATACCACCTGCAACCCATTCTTCTGCAGGCTTAGAAAGGTTAGAAACCTTTGAAAGATATCCTGTATAACCGTACTGAATAAGCATGAATGCGTTGTAACCAAGTGAGTAGCAGTAATCTGCATCAAAGTTAGAAGGGAATGCACATCTTCCTTCGTAACCGAAGAAATGATGCTGAGCACCGAACTTACCCTTATATGTTCCTGCTGCCTTTCTCTTAGCAAGTTCTGTCTTAACCATCTCAGAGAATAACTTTTCAGATTCAATAAGTGAAACCTGAACGTTACCGTGAGGATCTCTTTCAAGGAAGAGCTGCTGCTGAATGCTCTGAGGAAGAATATCAAATACTGCAAATGATTCAGCTGTAAGTCCTGCCTTAATGAAGTCATACTTAGCTGACCAGTCGGGAAGAGCATTGAATTCTTCTGTCTTAGCGCCTGCAAGTAATTCGTTGATTTCAGCAATAAGTTTAGAGAACTCGGGAACGAATTCTACGATACCTTCTGGAATAATAGCAACACCAAAGTTGTTACCGTTATTTCCTCTCTTCTCAACTGCATCTGCGATATAGTTTGTAATCTGAGCAAGAGTCATCTTCTTAGCTGCAACTTCTTCACCGATAAGGCAGATGTTAGGCTGTGTCTCAAGAGCACACTCAAGTGCTACGTGAGAAGCGCTACGTCCCATAACCTTGATGAAGTGCCAGTACTTCTTAGCAGAGTTGGCATCTCTTTCGATGTTACCGATAAGCTCAGAGTATGTCTTTGTAGCTGTATCAAAACCGAATGAAGCTTCGATATCTTCGTTCTTTAAGTCACCATCGATTGTCTTAGGACATCCGATAACCTGAATACCTGTGTTGTTAGCAGCCATGTACTCGGCTAATGTAGCAGCGTTTGTATTTGAATCATCACCACCGATGATTACGATAGCTGTAAGACCGTTCTGCTTAGCAAATTCTGCTACTGTGTTGAACTGCTCTTTAGTTTCGAGCTTTGTTCTTCCCGAACCGATGATATCAAAACCACCTGTATTTCTATAAGCATCGATGAATGCATCATCGAACTCAACATAGTCATTCTTCAAAAGTCCGTCAGGGCCGCCCTTGAATCCAAGTAAAACGTTGTCCTTGTTAGTTGCCTTAAGTGCATCGTAAAGACCGCTTATAACGTTATGTCCGCCGGGTGCCTGTCCACCTGAAAGGATAACACCTACAACCTGCTTTTTAGCAGCGGATGTGTTCTTACCCTTCATGAAAGTAATTTCATTCTTACCGTATGTATTAGGGAAAAGTGCTTTAATCTTATCCTGATCAGCTACGCTCTCGGTAGCATTGCCATCCTTAACACAAATTTCTTCGATACCGTTTCTAAGCATTCCGGGAAGCTTAGGGCTGTACTCGTATCTTGCCTGCTGTAATGGTGAAAGATTCATAGTAAAACTCCTTTATATAAAATATAAATTAATAACTAACCACTAGATATACTAATTTATTTCCCCCAAAAAGTAAAGGATTATCCGTCAAAGCCAAACGAATAATCCTATATTTTTAACCTATAAACTGATATGCACAGAATGCTGCATAAATGCAAAGCAGTAAAACGCCCTGCCATCTGCTAAGCTTTCCCTTAACGAGTACGGGGATTGTCATTATTCCCATAACTACGAATATAAGCGGTGTGTCAACCAGTAACGCCTTATATGTTTCAATTCCTGCAAATGTAGTTTTTGCAAAACCTGCATCCGCCAAACTGAAAGGTCCGATTGTAACCGAAAGTCCGGATACCAAAACTAAATTAAAAAGATTAGCTCCGCAAATATTTCCGACAGACAAAGCTCCGTGTCCCTTGACCAAAGATGTTACAGCCGTAACAAGTTCCGGAAGGGAAGTTCCCAGCGCAACAAAGGTAAGGGCTATAACTGTCTCAGGAACACCAAATGCCTCGGCAATAATGATACCGTTATCTACCAAGAGATTAGCGCCCCATGCGATAAGTGCGGCACCTACGACAAGTAAAATAAGAAGCAGCCATATAGGCTTTTCTTTTTCGGGTTTCTCTGCCTTGCTCTTACCTGCTTTTGACTCATCCGAAGGCACATCTGAAGTTTCGACAACCGTCGATTCAACAGACTTTTCAACGACAGGCTCTGCATTCTTGGACTTCATGGCACTCTTAATATTAATTGCCATATAAATTGCAAAAATAGCAAGAAGTACAAAACCGACAGGCCTTGAGAAGTTACCGGTAACATATGCAACTCCTGCATAAAATGCTGCTGAAATAAAGAAGAATATTACAGGAACAATCATTGACTTCTTATCAACCTTGGCAGGCTTGATAGCAATAGTAATTGCCGCAATCAAAGAAGTATTGCATATGATTGAACCGATTGCATTTCCGTATGCCATCTGGCCGTGTCCTATGGCAGCCGACGAAGCCGATACCATAACCTCCGGCAATGTTGTTCCTATGGAAACAACCGTAGCTCCTATAAGCAAATCCGGTATATGAAATTTCTTGGCGACCCCCGCTGCTCCGTCAACGAACCAGTCGCCGCCTTTAATTAACAAAATAAGTCCGAGTACGAACCATAATACAGGTACTAACATTTCTTCCTCCATTTACATATATATTTTTATTTGTACAAAGTGTATACCTTTGCACAACAACATAATCTATAATAATCACTTATGATAATTAAAAAAATACGTTACAACGTAAAAAATCATCTGTTGCATTCATAACTTCTTTTAGTGTATTGATATCTTTGTGAGCCTCGCCGCATTCAAGTGAATGGTTGCATCCGGGGTATATTATAAGTTCCGTTTCACACTTTTGAGCCAGGTGCTTAACCTCATCAAGACTCGACCAGGGATCCTCATCTCCTATAAATGCAATTGCATCTTTGGTTACGGGTACCTCAAAGGTTGCCTCAACCGGTGTATATAAAACAAGGCGTGCTTTGATGTTGTGTTCACTGCAGTATCTGGTGGCAAGCACTGTTCCTATACTTTTGCCAACCATAAGAATTTCATCATATGCGGTAAAATCCACAGTGCTTAATCTCTCACATGCCTGCTTATATGCCATTTCCACTGCCTGCATCATAAGCTCTTTATTCCCGCGGACTTTGGCCGGCAGGTCATGATACTCGACACATAACTCTTCATATTCGTGGTTGCGCGCCATCTTACGTGCGTAATATATCAAAGGTTTATCATTCGTATATCCGATTCCCGGAAAGAATACAGCAAGTTTCATAAAATCTCCAAATTTAATCTCTATTCGGGCCCATCTTAAATTACCCGGTTATCAATTTCATATCCGAAGGCAGCGGTGCCGTCACCTTAACCCAATCCCCCGTAAGCGGATTGACAAGCGACATTCTGTGGCAATGAAGAGCCTGGCGTCTAAGTCCTTCTTTATCATAATTGTCGGGATCATACAGTCTGTCTCCAAGCAGCGGATGCCCCATGTGTTTCATATGAACACGAATCTGATGTGTTCGGCCTGTGTGGAGTTTAAATTCCGCGTAAGATATGTTATGTAAACCATCATATTCAATTACCCTGTACTGGGTAACTGCTTTCTGACCATTCTCATAATCTACGAATCTTTCGATGGTGGAACCCGGTACCCTTCCTATTGGAGCATCAATTATTCCCTCTTCCGCTTCAAGTTTGCCTCGAACAAGTGCAACATACACTTTGTCAATTCGGCGGGCCTTAACCATGGTGGAAAGCATACTTCCCGCAAGACCGTTCTTGGCAACCAGAACTGCCCCTGTGGTATCCCGGTCTAATCTGTTAAGCGAACGGAAAACAAAGCTTAGTCCCTGTTCCCTGAAATAATACGCAAGAGCGTTAGCAAGTGTATTGTCATAGTTGTTCATGGAAGGATGTGTAGGCATATCGGATGGCTTATTAATAATAATCATATCCTCATCTTCATAAAGTATATCAAGGTCCATCTTGATTGGGGGAATCTTGGGTGAAGAAAGGTCTTCGCGATAATTGATTATAAGCTCATCCCCCGTCTTTAGTTTGTCACAGGTCCGATGACGCTGCCCGTTAAGCATAATTCCGTCTTCAAGATACTTAATATATGTTATGGATGAAGTCGCATAATTCTTTTTCTTAAGAAAATCCGAAATCTTCATTCCCTCATATTCTGTTGATATACAATATTCAAGCCTTCTGTCCATGGTAACAATAATCACTTAATTTGCTTCATACACAATTAGATATTTTATCACATTTTGGCTGATTTTACGCACCTTATGTGGATAGCCGCAATTAAAAAAATAGAAAATGCTTGCATTTGGAAAACGTTTTCTGTATACTCGTGGCAGAAGCTACAGCCAGAAGAAATATCTTTTGGCATAAATACGCGGTTATGTGGGCTTCTCATGGCAGGAGGTGTTGCATGAATACAAGATATGTTTTCGGAAATCCGATAGAAACCGAAGCAGTACTTACTAAAATAGAGCCGTCCTTCTTCGTGGACGGCGAATTTCTGACACTTGTACCGGATCATTCCATAATAGATGAAGCCGACAAGGGATATCTTTTTACATTAACACTGGAGGACAAAGATATCGTCTACGGTTTAGGGGAAAACGTTCGCGGAATTAACAAACGCGGTCATAAATACGTAAGTTTTAACGCTGACGACCCGTTACATACGGAAGACAAGAATTCGCTATACGGCGCTCACAATTTCATTCTCATAAGTTCCCCGACACACAATTGGGGGCTTTTCGTTGATAATCCCGGTCGTATTGTCTGGGACATCGGTTATCGTGACCTTAATAAACTTTATATTTATATTGAATCGGATTCTTTTGAAATAGACATATACTCGGGATTTGATACCCCGGAAGAAACCGTACGTGCTTTCCGTAAGGACATCGGTCCAAGCTATATTCCTCCCAAGTGGGCTTTCGGATATGCCCAGAGCCGTTGGGGATACAGCAGTTCTTCCGACATTCGCGAAATTTACGAAAACTACAAAGCCGCCAATCTTCCCCTTGATATGATTTACGTTGATATCGATTATATGGACAGTTACAAGGATTTTACCATTAATCGTAATACCTTCGAGGATTTCGAAAAGCTGGTAGCGGAAATGAAGGAGGCAGGAGTTCACCTTATTCCGATTATTGACGGCGGTGTCAAAATTGAAAAGGGTTATACACTTTATGAGGAAGGAGTTGCAAACAACTACTTCTGCAAGGACGAAAACGGCGACGATTTCGTGGTTGGAGTTTGGCCCGGTGACTGTCTTTTCCCAGACTTCTTAAATGATGATGCCCGTGCCTGGTTCGGCTCAAAATATAAATATCTTCTTGATATGGGAATCGATGGTTTTTGGAATGATATGAATGAGCCCGCAATCTTCTATTCCAAAAAGCATCTTGCGGAAGTTTTTGACCGGTTGGAGGATTTTAAATCGAAGGAACTTGACTTAAGCAACTTCTTCGAATTCAAAGGGTTGGTAGAAGGAATTAACAATAATATCAATGACTACAAATCCTTCTATAACAATTACAAGGGTAAAACTTATAATCATTACGACGTGCACAATCTCTACGGATATTACATGAGCCGCGGAGCCATGGAAGAAATTAAGAAACTGGCCCCGGACAAAGATATACTCCTAATCTCCCGTTCGTCATATGTCGGAATGCACCGTTATGCCGGAATCTGGCAGGGAGATAACTGCTCTATGTGGTCCCATCTTCTTATGAATCTTAAGATGATGCCTTCGCTTAATATGTGCGGTTTCCTTTTTACAGGTGCCGACATGGGCGGATTCGGTGCCAATACGACAGAAGACTTGATGCTTAGATGGACAGCACTTAACCTGTTCATTCCCCTTATGCGTAATCATTCCGCCCTTGGCACAAGGCAGCAGGAATTCTATCAGTTCAAGAATCTTGATTTGTTCAGGAATTTGATGTTTGCAAGGACACAGATGATTCCGCTTATTTACGATACTTATGTGAAGGCGGTCGAAACCGACTCAATGATGTTCAAGCCATTAGGTTTTGAATATTCCGATGATGATATTGCACGGGAAATTGAAGACCAGCTATTGTTCGGAGACAAAATAATGATAGCCCCTGTCGTTAATCAGAATGTTTCCGGCCGAGTTGTATATTTCCCCGAGCCTATGAAAGAAATACGCTTTGAAAATATGCAGCGTATCGAAGGCCCTGTTTATGATAAGGGCTATCACTACATAGAACTGCCTCTGGGTGTTGTTAATTACTTTGTATATTAAAATAAAAAATGTGTCAGAAAGAACCATCCTTCTGACACATTTTTATTAGAATGCAATTTTTATATCACCGCTTGTGGTATCAATAGTGATTTTGTTATTTTTTCCGTTTTTAGTTACATATGTATGTTCCATTTCCATGGTGTCAACTTCAATATCACCCGAAAGAGTATTAATGGCATAATCATAATCCGATACGTTACCTCTAAGATCCATGTTTACATCGGCAGATGTGCCGCTAATATAAACATTCTTAAAATCGCAATCGGTTGCCTCAATTTCGCCTGATGTAATATTGGCATTAAGTTCATCGGTTACTGCATTATTTGCGATTAATTCTCCGGATGTGGAATTGAATATAATCTTCTTGGATGTAGTATCATTAATGTTCACCGCGCCTGATGTATGATCCATACTGATTTCATCGATTTTGCATGAATTCATTACCGCATTACCGCTTGTGGAATCAAGTTTAAGATTGGCTGATGCAATATCGGTAACCTTTGCATCACCTGATGTCTGAGCAACATATCCTTCCACATTTACACTTTCAATACTTATATCACCCGATGTGACAGTGATGTCAGTTTTGATAACCTCATCTGACGGAACCGTCAGTTTATAGTAAACACTTGCATTTATTACACTAACATTTCCAATCTTAGGCTGCTTTACAATAAGTTTTCCGCTTTGTTCCTTAACCTCCGGAATAAGTTCCTCGGGAGCACTTATTTCGAGTTCGTATTTATCACCTTTAAGGATATAAATATCAGTTAATGTTGCTTCAATCTGTAATTCCTCAAAGGGTGAAATTTCCTTTGTTTCTTTTATTATATCCTCTTCTGTTACGGTAATCCCGCTATATATACCAAAGATTCCGGGGCTGATCTGTCCGTTAAATACTTTTCCGATTGCAAAAATAACAATACCTGCAGCAATCAGCATCCCCGCTATAATACATAACCATCTAACTGTATTTTTCATTTATCTGTTCTCCTAATCATTTGTACTATGTTTCTTCGAAAAAATTCTACCCATCAAACCGGCTATTGCCTTACATAATTCAACCGTACCAACTACAGCAAGAATACCTACACCGGCCATCATAAAGCTTACTCCGATTCCTACAATAATTGACGCGATACCGCCAAGGAAAAATGCTTTGAAGAATCCGATAACTGCGCCTGCTGCCAATGCCACGCCCACAACACCAAGGACAAGCAGTAATGTAAATACTAAAACAGCAAGTGTCAATGCAAGGGCAAATACAGTAATGGCAAAGGGTAAAGATAAAGGAAGTGAGAAAATTCCTAAAATCACCAGCCATACTACTTTTCCGGAGCCTTTAAGACTTCTGTTTTCTTTTTGTTCCTCAACTGCCTTCGCCGTACAGTTTTCAATTATACTCTTAGCCACTTCCTTGGGAGTTCCGAGTTTAACCGTTACATCCTCGTAATCGTTTATTTCCATATCTCCTAAATATTCTTCATAATAGGAAATTGCATCTTCTCTGTCCTCTTTAGGTAAGTGTCTAAGGCAGTCATTTAATTCTTTAATAAATTCTGTCTTATTCATTTTCTGTCCCTTTCTCCTCATCCACTGCATTAATCAGTTCATCAATTCGTTTCTTATAGTCTTCCCATTCATCACGATAAAAGGTAAGTATCTCTTTGCCCTTTTCGGTAATGGCATAGTACCTTCTGTTCCTTCCCTGATATGGTACATCATATGTTGTAAGATATTCTGACTTCTGAAGTCTTCGAAGCACCGGATACAATGTGGATTCCGAAATATCAACAACCTGCTGTGTCTTTTGGGTTAATGTATATCCGTAAGCATCATTGTTATTAACTATTCCGAGAACACAGGCATCAAGAAGCGGTGCATTAATCTGATAAGTCATAATCTGTTCTCCTCTCTTTATACATAGAAATTTATCGCGCGTTCTTGTTTCTGTATAATACTATATAGCGTATAATATTATTTGTCAACATATATTATATTAAAATTTGATTAAAAGGAAATTAAAGAAGATGAGGCGCTTCATTTTGACACATTTTAGTTATACATAATACGAGCAATATTATCAGTATTCGAGGCGCTTTCGCTCCGTTAGTCTTGCGTACGTTACTAGACTCGAAAGAACCTCGTCAAGTAACGCGTAGACTAAGGCTCTCATACTGACAATATTGCTCGTATTCAAATACACTCTACCCATGTCAAAACGAACCGTCTCTTTAATTCGAAGAAGCGGAAGGCGCTTCCCGATATCTACTAAACTTTCTTTGGGAGTTTGTGTGTATTTCTTAGTGTTGTAAGTCTCAGGCATGCGCATGCAGGAAGCATGCGCAAGAACTAATTGAGCCATGGATGGCGAATAGTTCGGTGCCGTGTCTATTAGAAAATCCAATTCACAACACTTAGAAATACTAGCAAACGTACATGAAAGTTTAATAGATATCGGGAAGCGCCTGCTGTCTTTCAAATTAAAAGGCGACTCCATTCATAGGAATCGCCTCGAATACTGATAATATTGCTCGTATTGTATATCTTTATATTTTAATATTTACCCACTTACCCTGCTTAAATCTGATTGTTGCAAACGTAAATCGTGAAATCTGATCTGCCAGAACTCCCAGCCAGATTCCCAGTATTCCCCATCCCAGGGTATATCCGCAAAGATATGAGAAAACCGTTCTTATTATTGTAACGGATACCATTGAAGCTATAGCCGTATAAAGTGTATCACCGGCTCCTCTTAAGCATCCCATATAAACTACCTGGATAACCTGGAAAAGTACTATCGGAATAATAACTCTCATAATCGTAACACCGATGGCAATAATCGATTCTTCCTCAAAGAACATACTCATCATCCATCGTGCTCCGAAGAAATATACACATGCAAGGCAAAGTGCAATTATAAGGGCAATCTTCTTACATATACTGCCGTATTCCTTGGCAAGTTTCTGGTCTCCCTGGCCAAGAGATCTGCCGATTAATGCAACAGCTGCTGCCTGAATTCCGTCGCCGAAGGAGAAGGTAAGGCCCATTATATTCATGCCTACCTGGTGGGCCGCCATGGCATCCGTACCCTGATCAGCAGCCATAATTGCTGTCAGCATAAATCCGATTCTCATAAGAATCTGTTCAAAGAATACCGAATATCCCAGCTTTATAATCTGAACGCAGGCGCTTATCTTGGGCTTTATCTTGTTGGCTATAATATACGGAATAGATACAAAATCATAATTTATATTATATAAAGATAAGAAACTCATTACACATGCAACTACCGTTCCCAATACGGTTGCAATTGCAGCACCTACAATTCCAAGTGCAGGGAATCCGAAGTGACCTTCTATAAGAAGGTAGTTAAACACAATATTTACAATACTTGATGTAATATTTGTTCTCATGGTTATCTTCGTATTTCCGGCACCACGCTGTGCTGAATTTATAACCATCTGCAGGCAGTTAAATATCATTCCGCCCATAATAATTCTTAAATAAATTACTGCAGTATCATGGGTATCTTCATTAGAACCGCACAAAGATACAATCGGAGATGCGAAAAATACAAACAAAATACTTACTATAACCGAACAAAACAGCACCATATATATTGCTGTCAGCAATAACTGATTGGCATCATCTTTACGCTGCTCACCTTTTCTTCTTGCCACAAGGGCTGTAACAGCGATATTGATTGCAAAAAATACGGACAGTCCCACGAACTTAGGCTGTGTCGTCAGTCCTACTGCCGCAACCGCGTATGCTCCCATTGAACTTACCATGTATGAATCGATAAGTCCTGCCAGGGCCACAAAGAAAGACTCTAACACCGAAGGCCATGCCATCTGAATTGTTTCATTAAAATGTACTTTGTTTACTCTTAAAATATTCATATGCTTTTCCCTTATATTAGAAACATTTTAGTTTTGGGACATGGCAAATTCTAGAGACATAATTCACAAAATTACAGTTATTTTCCCTTTTTGATTAATAATAATTTATATCTTTGCAAAAAAAGTCTCGACAACTTAGTGACTAAATTGCCGAGACCTTTATTCTTAGGAGTTTACCTCTGTTATTCTGTAATAGTAACTGCATGCCAGTACTCATTATCATATCCGATTCCGACTGTAATCTGCTGTCCGTGATAAAGAACATGAGCCTTATTTAACGCATCAAGCTTAATCTGCATTTCACCTTCGGGACAATTAAGATAAAGGATTGTACTGTTTGACTTGCTTCCTACGGTACCCTTAACTGTCTGTGTTGCTGCAAGCTGTACAGATGGTGAAATATATGATGAAGTGCTTCCCGAATAACCGATGCTTGATGTTCCGGGTGCAAAGGAAATTGCATGCATATATGAATCAGATCCGCGAGCAACTCTTACGTTATATGTATTTCCTACCATAAGGTAACTGATTGCGCTGTAATCCGTAGTCGGATCAAGTTTAAGTTGCATCTCGCCTTCCTTGAGCTGAAGCTTAAGAATTCCTTCTGAAACAACTCCGGTAATCTTACCTGTTACCGTAGCTTCCGTATTATGATCGATTGTTGCACTTGTTGTAACCGCTCCGCCTTCCGTAAATGCAGAAACATGCCAATATTCATCATTACCATATGTAATCTGTACCGTTAACTTCTGTCCCGGAAGAAGACTCTTAACATTGCTAAAGTCTGTAGCGGAATCTAGTTTTAATTCCATAATTCCATCGGAACAATTAAGTTTTAATATATCATCATGTGAACCGGCATCAACCGTTCCCGATACTGTGATTGTTTCTGCATATGCACTTACTGCTCCCGCACCGAATAATGTAAGTGTTAAACAAGCCACAGCTGCTGCGATTGCGATTAATTTCTTCATAATATATATTCCCTTCTCTTAACATAATTAATTAACATAATATGTTTTACAGGTAAAATATACTATATATTGTGGTAGCTTGTCAATACCTTATACAAGAAAAGTTTACATAAAAAATGGGACCTAAAGCAAAAAGTTTATTTCCACTTTAAAGGAAACTGGGAACTAATATACAAATAATATCTTCAATAATTTGTAAACTTCTTTTTTCTGTTTGCCATAAATTAAGGCCTCCTTTAGATAATTATATTTTATCTTCGGAGACCTAACTCATACTTACTTATATGAAATTTACAGACTTTTTTCACATTCTCGCTTTCTAACTCTTCATTACTGATACCGTCTCTCATTCTTAATTTGTCTCCTTAATTAATATCCGTTACACTCAGTGGATGCACATTTATTTTTTTGCACATTATTTTAAATACTCCGGCATCGCAAGTAACTCTAGATAAACACGCTCCGGCAAATATGCTATCCCTAAG
>JAZUIS010000047.1:0-29894 GCA_045642345.1 Lachnospiraceae bacterium | reverse complement strand
GTGAACTTTGTGAAACCTTAACTATTTCTTAACTATTTTATTAACTGTTTTATGAATAATATTCGCTAAGATACCTTCATAAGAGAAAAAACTGTTGACGTTTGATTCAACTATGAAGGAGGAAAATATGGAATATGTACTTGAAACACGTTCTTTGTGTAAAAGGTATAAAAACTTTAAAGCCCTTGATGACTTGAATATGCACGTCCCCAAGGGCTCTATTTATGGCTTCGTGGGTAAGAATGGGGCCGGTAAAACCACCTTAATCCGACAAATCTGCGGCCTTCAGGTACCAACATCGGGTGAATATGAAATTTTGAAGATGGTAGGTCTTGAAAATACGGGGACCAAAACGTCAGGTAAAATTTCATTGGGCATGAGACAGCGACTTGGCATAGCCATAGCCCTTTGCTCTCATCCGGATTCTAATCTAAGCCTCTTCTCATGAACTAACTGGTCGTGAGAGATTATTACCGAGGCGACAGGGCTTGGTGACGGTATGAAATACTTAAGCAGCGTGAAATGTTTGGAATGAAAGTCTTATCTTAAAGAACATTGATTTTGGCTGCCTTAAATAATGTTCCCTGGTTCAATTCCATCCGAACAATATTATCCCCTATGGTAAAACAGATGTTATCCTGCCTTGCGTATTCAGCTTCATTAAAGAAGCCGGAATCATTATAGGGAAACATTCTGACCTTAAGGACATGACGACCATAGGGAAGCTTGATTATTGCCGTAAGATCCCGGTCTTCGGAGATTATTTCTGTTTCATAATATTCATCCACAACAATGAAATAGTGACTTCCGGTAGCCGGACTTAAGGCACCTTTCCCTTTCAAAAGTGTGAAGTGCAGTTCACCCCATTGGGCATCCGCAGGGACTTTAGGGGCAACTCTGTTTTTTCTTTCAATTTCATAATCCGATATTTTTTCAGGGGCTTGAACATATACTATTTTTTGCTCGATGTCTTCAATATCATTTTCACAATAAGGACAATACTTAAGATCTTCGCCGTGAAAAACAGCTCCGCAATATTTACATCTCATTAGTTGATACCACTTTCTGCCAGATATGTATTACAATCAATAATATAAGTACTTTGCTATCTGCATAAATTCATTAACAAAAATATTATACTATATTATTACATGTAGGTCTAATAGTAAGAACCGTCCCTAATGTCAAAATGTGACAGTAAGAACCGTCCCCACTGTCACATTATAAGGAACCTCTTCCGGGCAACTAAGTTATCAGATTATTCATTTAATGCAGATGCATTCATATCCTGATATATTTGGAACGGTAAAGTTAATGTATTCGCCGTCCTGGGTGAATTCTATACTTTGACCGGTAAGAGCACTTGTGATTTTAGTACAGTTTATATCTTTGCACCGCGCAGAAATGTCCACGGCGGGTATAAATGCGGGCTCATTTACGATGTCTATGGTGCGTGTTAAACGTTGCGGAATATAGCTTAGCAAATGAATAACATATCCGCAGGGGGCACCGTCAGGGGTAAACTGTTCCCGAAGGGTCATTTCGGCAAACGAAGGCGCATTGGTCTTCATGACAGGATTGGGAAGCAGTTTCTTAATTAACCCATCTATTATTTCCATATACACTTTGTTTCCGTTAATCAGATAATCCTTAAACAAAGGGAACGCACAGTAACCGATATTATCCGACAACAGGATGGCAGGATACCGGGTGGTTTTTTCGTAAGGAAAATGCCTGTGAGAAGAGAAGCAGTCACAGGTTCTGTTATAATAGGGCTTTCCGATATAGGCTGCTGTTTGATAGCCGGTTGTGGAATTGTCGGCTTTTACATAAGAGCCCGTCTCATAGCATACGTACTCAAGCAAATCTATGTCAGTGTCCAGCATTTCATTGGCCTGTTTATCTATAACGATATACGAAGGAGTGTATTCGTTGTCTGAAATATATTCAATGCCCAGAGCACTGCAGGCGCTCTTGTTCGTTGCAAGTATATGTCCGCCTGTCGAAAGATATGAACTTAGCTTAGTATTAAACTCTTCATCAATCCTAACATTGTCGGGCAGTATAAGGAGCTGATACTTACTTAGGTCATCCGTGATTGTTATAAGATCAAACTGGTAGTGAAGCTGCATAAGCATGCGGAGAACACCTTCGTCACTTATGGTATCTTTAGTGTAAAAGTCCGTGGAAACAACAACGCCGATATCGGCGCACTTTTTGGTATTTTCCAGGTGTGGTTCAAGATTTTCGATGGTTTTATACACTTTGGATATACGATTGTAGGCAGAATGATTCATGGCACCGCGGGGATGAAGCTGGTCGCCGACACAAACACAGCAACCGTTGGCAATCATTCTGTAGCATTCAAATTCCAATGCTTCCTGATTCTTAAGACTTCCGTGGTCGCCCCAGGAAAGATGAAATTTGCCGTTCATTCCAACCAAAGGCGTGTTATTCCTGTTATGGAAGTTAACAAGAAGCGGGAAATGCAGATATCCCCACTCGCCGGAAGGAAGTGACTCTATTTCAACATGGTCCTGTTTAGCAGAACGGTTTTCTATAGTGTGTTCACTGTCATATCCTCCGTCGGGAACCCAGCCTGTATTGTAAACGGTAGTAATATCGGGATTGTGACTGCGGACGAAGTTATTAAGGTCCTCCTGAAGCTCCTTAAGGACGATATCGTCGTGTTTAATAACATCTCTGTCATTATCGGGATTTAGCCCGAGGGATTTCATATGGATAAGACATGTAGGGCACAGGCAGTGTTCCTGGCTTATTATGTCGAACCAGAATCCGTCTACCTCGTAATTGTCCATTATTTCTGTGAGCTGCTGCTTAATATATTCACGATATTCTTTGTTATTAAGGCATAATTTGCGCCATCTGTAATAACCTGCTTCGGTAGGAAGCTTATGACCGGGAATGTTGTCACGGCCGATTTCCAGCCAGTCGGTGTGATTGGCAGCATCTTCTTCCCAACCCAGAGGAAAATAAAGTGGGCATGTAATATCATTTTCGTGGAGTGCCTTAATCATGGTTCCCATAAGATCGAATTTAAGGGACGGGTGCATTCGGCCTACTTTGGTAGGGTAATAGCACATACCATGGTGACACTTGGCGAAGATGTTAATGGAATTAACGTGGGTTTCTTTAAGGGTATTAATGAAATCATCAATATCAAAGTCTTCGCCTACGTCAGGAATGACCGAGGATGTATGAAAATCAAGATGAATCTGTCTGTACCGCATAAGACCTCCTTATGAAAGCTCATTAATATTGTAGCACGGTATACGCTTTGCAGGTAAAATATTATGATAAACAAAGGCTTATTTTGGTAGTTATTTAAGTGTATAAGATGGTACAATTATTGCAAAGAAGTACGGTGTTACATACGAAATGCTTATGGATGAAAGTAAAGATAACGAGGAAATCAAGTGAATTTGACAGTTATAAAGGATATAAACAGCACAGAGCTTGACTGGTTCATGAGAGAGTCGGAAACGTTTCTCAGGAGTGCAAATGAACCAAATTTAGGATATTTTCTGGTGGAGAGTCCAAACGTAATTACCCGCGCTCTTGACGGGGGATATGAGCCCTATAAATGCCTTATAGAAAATAAGAATGAATACCCGGAGTTTCTTAGACGGGAAGAATTTAGGGATGTGCCGGTATATGCGGCAGATTATTCCATATTATCCAAAATGCGCGGATTTGAGATGACACGAGGTGCACTATGCATTATGAAGCGTCGGAAATATTCTGACGTGAATGAGGTGCTTAAGGGGGCACATAGAATTGCAATTCTTGAAGATGTTATGAATCCCACTAACCTGGGGGCAGTATTTCGTTCCGCCGCTGCTCTGGGAATAGATGGTATATTTTTGTCCGGAGGCTGTGCGGACCCACTTCTTAAAAGAGCTTCACGCGTAAGCATGGGAACCGTATTCCAGGTACCCTGGACATATGTTGATGATGTGCCGGAATTGATTACACGGCTCCATGAGGATAATTATTCCGTAATGGCCCTGGCCCTTGACGAAAGTGCTGTTTCATTATCGGACGAGCGTTTAAAAGCTGCTGATAAGCGAGCTCTTATTCTTGGAACTGAAGCCTTCGGATTGAAGCCTGAAACTATAGCTGCCTGCGACTATACCGTAATGATTCCCATGTTAAACGGAGTCGATTCCTTAAACGTTGCCGCCGCCGGTGCAGTAGCCTTTTGGGAGTTATGCAAAATGTGACAGTAGGGACGGTTCTTTTTGTCACATTATTATGTAAACTTATATAGCGGTGTACATATATATTTTGTCTAGTCACTTAGGATTCGTCCGAACTAAGTGAATTACAATACCTATGCCCGGGTCGGCGTAGTTCGACATCCATGTCGAAATTACGCCTTAAACGCACATCCTGCGCGTTTTCCCTAATTGTTTGGAAGTAATTCACTAACTTCGTACTTCATCCTGCGTGACGATGACGACAAAATATATATGTGCACCGCTATTTATTCAGACTAAAATGTGACAAAAAGAACCGTCCCTACTGTCACATTATTTTTTCGGGGGGAAGGTATTTGCGGACCATCTTGATAAGTAACGATGAATTGACGGGCTTTGATAAGTAATTATCGAAGCCTTCTTCTAGGTAGAGCTTATCGCTGCCCTTAATTGCATTGGCGGTAAGAATGACGATAGGCGTATCGGCATTCAGGCTTTCGGCACTTTCTTTAATCAGGTGCATAGCTTCGATACCGTCACATTCCGGCATCATATGATCCATTAATATAAGGTCATATTTATTCTGGCAGCACATCTCAAAGGAACTGCGTCCGCCGTCGGCCACATCAATTGCTATCTTTGAATTTTTAAGGAATGCCTTAACGACAATAAGGTTGGTGTTATTGTCATCAACGACAAGTATTCTGGCATCGGGGGCAGTATAGTCAGGGTCGATATTGTCAAGGTCATCATTGAAAATCGTATTTTCCTTTGATTCTTCGAATGAATCCGTATTCTCATCAGAAGGAACACTCTGAGGAAGTGTAACCATGAATGTTGTTCCGAGCCCGTATTTGCTGTGCAAAGAGAGCATGCCGCCCATTTCTTCAATGAGCTGCTTGGTTATGGCAAGACCGAGTCCGGTACCCTGAATGCTCTGATTTTTGTCTAAATCTGTTCGCGCAAAAGGATCAAATATCTTATCATAATCATCGCTTTTAATACCCATTCCCGTATCTGAAACAGTGAAATGGAATATATAGCTTGATGCATCATTGTGGTAACAATCTATGATAAAAGATATATTACCTTCCGGTGTGTACTTAATTGCATTTGACAGTATATTAAGAAGAACTTCCGAAATGCTCTTGGAATCTCCGTATAAAAGCTCGGGGACATTGCTGCTTATATCATATTTAAAGGAAAGATTTTTGTTTTCGGCACGTTCCTTCATAATCAAGCATATGCTTGTTAATAATTTTTGCGGATTATAGGGCGCACATACGATTTCGTGCTTTCCGGAGTCTATTTTTGAAAAATCAAGAATATCATTAATAAGAGACAGCAGAAGCTGGCCGGAGTCATTAACGATATTGGCATAAGAAGCAATCTTGGGGTCTTTGGTTTCTTTAATGATAACCTCATTCATTCCCAAAATTGAATTAATAGGTGTTCTTATTTCATGAGACATGGCCGCCAGGAAGCGTGTCCTTTCTGTCATATTCGTAGTAGCCAGATCTTTTTCGTGCTGGATTTCGTATATGTCGTTTATCTGTTGGGCTATTGCAAATACCAAAAGTATAAACAGGCCTATAAGAATATACAGTCCCTGAACACGGTCGACTACGAAATTAATGGCAATTATTTCCACTACCGAAAAGGCCAAAAAGGTAAGGAAACCGATTGCGAAAATTTTATAATTTCTGTTTTTGAACTTAAATACATCAATAAGTGTCGTTACAAAGGCAATTACAATACCGATGACAATTATAATATCAATGTAGGGTAATGAATAGGTAAAGGGCATAATGCCAAGAATGTGTAAAAGAATAAACACAATCTGATTGGCAGATTCAAGAACCTGGATTCCAAAGTATATTTTGTGGTAATGCTTATTTTGTAACTCGTCAAGATAGTATATGAAAGGGAATACCATGCACAGGGTACAAATATATGCCATAAAGCCGTCGATAAAACGTGTTCTGAAAACAAACTGGAACACGAAGGAATCAAAGAACAGCCAGCAGGACATAATAAATACCGCTACAGAAATCTGTGTAAGGTGAATTTTGCTTTTTAGTACTTTGCTCAAAATATATGAGGCTATGAAAATCATTAACGAAAAAATAAGCAGGAATATGGACAGTATGAAGTTGATAAGTCCGTTCTTTTTTTCGAGCTTGCGTATGACGTCATATTTGTTTCCTACATATACATCGTGAAACTTGGTATTCTGAGCTCCAAAACGTGTGATGGTTACATGCTTTCCGGCATACTCAGAGGGAAGATCAATAAAAAAGTATGAATTTTTGGGCCCACGTCCCCAAATGGGAACGGAATTACTGTCCCAGGTATATATTACGGTATTGTCGATTTTAACTTCGATACTGCTTAAATTAAGGAATGAAAGTACGGAATCTGCAGGAATGTCTTTGGGCAGTACGGTTTCATAACTAAAGACATCACGTCCTTTGGTGTCCGCAACATGGGGAGTAAGAATGTTGGTTGCTCCCTCAAGCTGGTCATAGTAAGTCCAGTCCTTAAGAACCGAAACATTGCCTGCAGGCAGTAATACGGCTTTGTCAGAAGCAATATAGTAGATTGAAAATATTATGAAACTTAAGAATACAGTACCGGATATTAATTTGATAATCAAAATGCCGATATCAATCCAACTTCTTTTCTTCATTAGTTTTCCTCATTATCCATAACCAAATTATCCGCCAGATACATACGAACCATTTTAATTAATTTGTCAGAATCAACGGGCTTTGACAAATAGTTATCGAAACCTTCCTGTATATAACCGATTTCCGAATCCTTTGATGCATTTGCGGTAAGAATTATGATTGGCGTAGAACTGTTTAGACTTTCGCTTTTTTCTTTAATAAGATGCATTGCTTCAATACCATCACATTCCGGCATCATATGATCCATAAGTATAAGGTCATATTTTTGGTTGCAGCATTTTTGGAAGGCTTCCTTTCCGGAAGTCGACAAATCAAGCTGTAACTTCGTATCTTTAAGAAATGCTTTTACAACAATAAGATTAGTGTTGTTGTCATCAACCACCAAAACCTTGGCATCAGGTGCTTGGTACGATGGATTTATTGCATCGAGCTTATCTTCATCGGAGGACAAAACAGTGGGGGCATTTTGGGCAGTCTGCATTTGCTCTTTAGTAGGAATGTCCTGGGGAAGAGTTACAATAAACGTACTGCCTATACCGTATTCACTGTCAATATTAATAGAACCGCCCATTTCTTCAATGAGCTGTTTTGTTATGGCAAGCCCAAGCCCTGTACCCTGGATACTTTGATTTTTCTCAAGGTCTGTTCTGGAAAAGGGATCAAAAATCATGTTGAGATCTTCACGTTTAATTCCGATACCTGTATCCGTTACTTTAATTGTAAGTATGCATTTGTCCGTAATCGTACATTCACTCGTGAGAGATACTCCGCCTACATTAGTGTACTTAACGGCATTCGAAAGCAGATTAATAAGTACCTGTGAAAGACTCTTGGAATCCCCGTAAAGCATTTCGGGCATATTCTCCGATATTGTATAGATCCAGTTGATATTTTTGTCTGTGGCAGTGCCACTCATGGCCCGGCAGATATTGCTGATAATCTTACGGGGATTATATACGGTATTTACGATTTCGTGTTTGCCGGAATCTATTTTTGAAAAATCAAGAATATTATTAATAAGTGAAAGCAGTAATTCTCCCGATTCGTTGACAATATTGGCATAAGATTCAATTTTGGAATCATCGGTTTCTTTAAGAATCATTTTGTTCATTCCGAGAATGGAATTGATGGGAGTCCTTATTTCGTGGGATATGTTGGCAAGGAACTGAGTTCTTGCACCGGCATTTGCACTTGCTAAATCTTTTTCATGCTGCATTTTGCGAATGTCGACGAATTCCTGAGCTATTGCAAATCCAAGAAGCAGATAAAGGCCAAAGAGAATGGCACCGCCCTGAACACGCTCCGGAGTCACATTAACGAGAACTATTTCAAGTACGGCACTTATCATAAAAAGGACAAATCCGTGCATACAAATTCTGTAATTACCGGCTTTGCATTTTATAAGGTCGATTACGGTAATTATAAGTAGTGCCACTACCCCGAGAAGAACTAAGATATCAAGAGCGACTAATGAAAGAGCAAGGTTTTGTATACCGGTAAGATGGAGCGTTATAAAGAAAATCTGATTAAATAATTCAAATAAACCAAGTACAAAATATGCCACATGGAAACGATGCTCCTGTACATCATCCATGTAATACATAAATGCAAACAGAATTGATGTTGTGATTACATATGACATCAATCCGTCTATATATTTGGTGTTAAATAAGAACTCAAATATAAAGGAGTCAACAAAAAGCCAGCTTGAGGCAACAAAAATACCTACGGCAATTGTGGTTAAGTAAACTTTTTTGTGGTACAGCTTTCGCAGGAAGAAAGAACCTATTATTACGAAAGCAGACAAAATCAACAGGAACAATGACAAAGCAAAGCCGAACAAATCATTTTTGACAATAAGGGTTCTGGCTACGGCATCCTTTGGTCCTACGAATACGTCTACGAATTTTTTGTTAAGTGTTCCGTATCTTGTTATTTTTATTTTTGAACCGGAATATGATGGGGGTAAATCGATAAAGAAATAAGAATTCTTGGCAGAACCGCCCCAGATGGGAACGGTTTCCTGGCGCCATGAATAAAAAGGCTGCCCGTCTATTGAAATATCAATATCGCTTAGGTTTAGAAATGCTAATACAGAGCCTTCCTCTATGGCTGAGGGAAGCGTGGTTTCGAAGACAAAGGTATCACGTCCCGTAACATCAAGGACACAGGGCGTGTACAGTTGCTGAGGTACATCAAGCTGGTCGTAATAAACCCATTCATTAAGTACATATACGGAGTCAGGTTCATACAGAGGCACCGCATCTGTATATATGTAATAAATCGCATAAAATAAGGAGCCGAGAAAAACACACGCCGACACCAGCTTGATTATAAAAATACCGATATCAATACCGCTTTTCCCCTTCATAGATAACTCCTTTTCAATACATAGCATCCAAATATCAGTATACAAGATATAAGCAAAAAATGGGAGTTTTTTTCACTCAAAAATACTAATTTTTGGTATAATGAATTAGTAATTTGGCTTAATAGGATAATCCATAATATTTAAATATAAGGAGATTAGCGTGAAACAGGACGAAATGAAGGTTCGCAAAAAAGGATACTACAAGGACCACCCTTGTACGGAAACATTTACTTGTACCACCTGCGGTAAGGAAGTACTTCCGGAGGGGGCAGGAACCGAACATCGTAATCATTGCCCCAATTGTCTTAGTTCATTACATGTTGATAATGAACCCGGGGACAGAGAAAGCACATGTCACGGTAATATGGAAGCCATAGCCGTATGGGTGAGAAATAACGGAGAATGGGCAATAATTCACAGATGTAAGAAATGCGGGGCGTTAAGCTCTAACCGTGTGGCGGCAGACGATAATCCTGTAAAACTTATGTCGATTGCGATGAAACCGGTGGCTAATCCTCCGTTCCCTGTTGAGAGAATGCAGGATATGATGAGAATGATGGGATACGAAAATGATTAAGTTAAGACCGTTTAAAAATTCAGATGCAACAACTGTTGCATCCTGGGTTGCTTCCGAAAGAGAATTTTATATCTGGTCGGCAGGCAGGCTTGGCGAATATCCTGCCACATCACAGACTCTTCTTGATTTGGCTTCTTCCATAGCCGATGACCCTCGTCAAATTCAGATGGTGGCATATGACGAAAAGGGTATTTTTTGTCATTTGCTTCTTAAATATCCCACAGAAGATGATTCCGTAATAAGATTCTGTTTCGTTATTGTGGATATTAAACGAAGAGGTCAGGGTCTTGGTAAGGCTACCCTTAAGATGCTGGTTTCTTATGCTCATGATTACCTGGGAGCAGATAAAATTACCCTGGGGGTATTCAGCTGCAATCCCATGGCCTATAATTCATATCTTTCGGCAGGCTTTTATGAAACCGGAGAAGTGACCCAAAAATCTTTCATGGGTGAAGAATGGGCATGTGTAGAAATGGAAAACTATAATCCCGACCTTTCCTATGGGAAGAAGGGCGGAGTTAAAATTCCCGATGCGCAGATATCGGAAATTATTAAAAACAACGCTTTTGCATATGCTTTTCAGCCTATTGTCGAAGCAAAGACAGGCGAAATATACGGTTATGAAGCTCTTATGAGAGCAGAAAGCGTAGGACTAAGTATTTCTCCCTATGAAATACTTAGAATAGCCGGTGACGACAACCGACTCTACGAAATCGAAAAAGATACAATGTTTAATGTCATGGCACGTTACGAGTCCTGCCAGCGGGAATTTGTCGGCCGTAAGATATTCATAAATTCAATACCGGGATATTTCCTTACAGACAGTGATTATGCCAAGTTCAAGGAACAGTACGGCAAGTATTTTTGCAATATGACCGTGGAGATTACGGAACGGGCCGAACTTGACCAAAGCAAGATTGATACATTGATTATGCGAAGCCGACATGATGGCTTTACCCTTGCAATCGACAATTACGGAACAGGTTTTTCGAATGCACAAAATCTGCTTAAGTTCTATCCTAATTGCGTTAAACTGGACAGACTGCTTATAGCAAATATTGATACGGACCCTCGTAAACAGTATTTCGTTCAAAGTATTATAGAGTTTGCACATGCAAATCATTTCCAAGCTCTTGCGGAGGGAATCGAGACTAATGCGGAGTTTAATACACTAATGCGGATGGGAATAGATTTGTTACAGGGATTCTATATTTCTTATCCGGCTTTTGATGTCATAGACTGTGTACGGGATGATTTAAGAGAACTGATTAAAGAAGTAAATCAAAGGGAACAGTCACCCTACAGCAGAAGAGTATATATCGTTTCAAAAGACGAAAAAGATATACCTTTGGTTCGGCTGGCTCTTGAAGGATATTCAGGTATTTCAGTATCAAAATCCAAGATTATGATTACGGGGAATGTTAATTACAGCGCTGAAATGTCCATAAAGATAGAAGACGGTACCAGGTGCGAACTTACCTTAAAGGACGTATGCTTGGAAGGTTTTATGCAGCTGCCCTGTCTGGAACTGGGTAAGGATGTGGAACTGACCCTGATTATTGAAGGCGAAAACAGAATGCGAAAATTGGGAATATATGTTCCCGAAAGTGCATCCTTGAAGATAATAGGTTCCGGAAATATTGGAATAAGAGCGCAGGGTTTAAGATGCTACGGTATAGGTAATATATGGGATGCTCCGGTAGGTAAGATTGAGTGGAACGGAACAGGGTCCCTTGATGTTCTTGTTGAAGCCGATGAGGGAATCGGAATCGGCGGCGGAATAGCAGGCAGGAATTCATATATTAAGTTATCTAACGGAGTGGTAAGAGTTGAACCGGCTTCCAGAAAATCAATAGGAATCGGATGCGTTAAGGGTAATTTGCCTATAGTTTCAAAGGATTGTACCGTTCAGGTTGATATTAAGACGGCTACGGGCATAGGAATAGGCTGCGCCGATGAGAATCAGAGTACGTGGTTTACGAATTCAAAGGTCAATATAATTGCGGCAGGTTCAAAGATAGCATGTATCGGTAATTTATCAAAGACCGCAGGAAACATAGAGTTTACCGATTCGGAAATTTCTATACGCGCCAACGGCGAAAAATTGTATTTAATCGGTGCTAACGAAGGCGACCTCCATCTTAGATTTACCGAGACCAATATCGATCTTCGTTCCGAAGGTGCGGAAGTATGCGGTATAGGAACAAGAAACATGCATGCGACCGTAGTTGCCAATCACACAAATACAATGATGCGGATTGTATCATCCAGTCCCATAACATTCGGTGCCCAGGCTGACAAAGTAATATACAGAGGCGGCACCAGAACAATGTCTGTAAATGAATAGTCAAAAGAGGGCAATAGATGGAAGTAAACGAAATACTTAAGATTTACGGAACCCAATACAAAGAAATGACTAAGACAATCCTTAGGGAGGCAGAGGCTGCCTCCCTAATTAGTGAGGATATGAAAGTGGGTATTAAACCCAATCTGGTAGCTCCTTCTCCTGCCTGTTTCGGTGCTACCACACATCCTGAAATAGTTGAAGGAATTATAGAATATTTAAGAGAAAACGGGATTAACGATATAGTCATTATGGAAGGCTCCTGGGTGGGAGATTCCACGGAGGATTCCTTCGAATACTGCGGCTACAACACATTATCTGCCAATTATGAGGTTCCTCTTATCGATACGCAGAAGCTAAAGTCATATCCTGCCGACTGCAAGGGTATGGAACTTAATATTTGCGACTGTTACAAAGATATAGATTTTTTGATTAACGTTCCGGTACTTAAAGGACACTGTCAGACTAAGATAACCTGTGCCTTAAAGAACGTTAAGGGACTTATCCCCAATAGGGAAAAGCGAAGGTTTCACACTCTGGGGCTGCATGAACCAATAGCACATTTAAACACCCACATTAAACAGAACCTTATAGTAATTGACCATATATGCGGGGACCCGGATTACGAAGAGGGAGGTAATCCCCTTGTTAAGAACTGTGTTATGGTCTCACGAGACCCGGTGCTGACGGATGCTTATGTGTGCAGTCTGTTTAACTATTCAATAGAAGATGTTCCTTATGTTAAATTATCATATGAACTTGGCGTAGGGGATGGAGATTTATCCCATCTTAAGATTAAAGTTATTAATGATACGGACAAAGAAGTAAATGATGAGAGTATGCCCCTTTCCCACAAAGTTCTTGATGTAAATTATGCCGCAAGCCAGATAGATTCCTGCTCTGCCTGTTATGCTTCCTTAATAGGAGCGCTGGATCGTCTTAAGGAGGACGGCCTTCTTGATAAACTTGACGGCAGAATAAGCATAGGACAGGGACACCGAGGCAAAGGAGGCAGATACGGAGTGGGTAATTGTACTTCAAAATTTGAGCATACGGTCAAGGGCTGCCCACCGGATGAAGATGATATTTATAATACGTACAAAGATATAATCGTAAATTTAGCAAAATAAGATGCTTTATTTCGGACATTTATGGATACAGTATATCTTTGTAAGTGATTATACTTATATACGCAAGGTCGGAAACATCGACCGAAAGGAGTTTTATTTATGATAGAAAAAGCAGGAAAGATTGGTAAAATTGCCGTCATCGCATTGATTGTCATATTTGCACTTTCAATTGTGTTCGGTTCATTTTATACAATTCGGGAAGAAGAGCAGGCAGTTGTCTGCACATTCGGCGTTCCGAAGGCCGTAACAACTTCGGGATTACACTTTAAGATTCCGTTTATTCAGACGGTAACTAAGGTAAATAACACAATTCAAGGTTTCGCAATCGGATACACAACCGATTATGAACAGAATTATGACGGTGCCTCAGGTGCCGACTCGGGAATGATGATTACATCGGATTACAATTTCATTAATGTGGACTTCTATGCAGAGTACAGAATTACCGACCCGGTTAAAGCCATATATGCTTCGACGGATCCTAAGATTGTGCTTGCAAATATAGCTCAGAACTGCATAAGAACCACAGTAGGTTCCTATGGAGTTGATGCGGTCCTTACAACAGGTAAGAATGAGATTCAGTCTAATATTAAAGAAATGATTCTGGATAAACTTGAGCAGTACGATATAGGCATACAGTTGGTTAACATAACAATACAGGATGCGGAACCGCCAACAGAGGAAGTACGTACCGCCTTTAAGGCTGTCGAAACTGCCAAGCAGGGTAAGGAAACTGCCATTAACAATGCCAACAAGTATCGTAATGAACAGATTCCCGCGGCCCAGGCTAAGGCCGATAAAATTACTCAGGATGCGGAAGCTGCCAAGCAGGCCCGTATAAATGAGGCAACAGGTCAGGTTGCAAGATTTAATGATATGTACAATGAATACAAGAATTATCCTGAAATAACAAAGACCCGTATGTTCTATGAAACTATGGAAGATGTGCTTCCGGGTATGAAGATTATAATTGAAGGATCGGATGGCAGCAGCATCGAAAAGATTCTTCCCCTTGATTCATTTGATGCATTTTCGACAAGCACCGTAAGCGAAGAAGGAGGTGAGGAATAATGTCTGATATGGAAAGATTCGGTTCAAACGGAAAGCCTATATCCAAAGACGGCAAAAAGTCAAAGTGGTGGTTATTAGTCCTCGCTCTGGTTTTAGTGATTGTTCTTAGTTCATCAATGTTCGTTAACCACGAAAATGAATATAAACTGGTTCGTCAGTTCGGTAGAGTATCACGTGTGGTTACAACTTCGGGACTTAATTTTAAGATACCGATTATTGAGACTGTAGACAATATCCCTAAGCAGATATTACTTTATGACCTTCCGGCTTCGGATGTTATTACATCCGATAAGAAGACAATGATTGTTGACAGCTATGTGCTTTGGAAGGTGGTAGACCCGCTTAAGTTCACACAGACACTGTCGGGTAATGTGGTAAATGCCGAAAATCGTATTGATACACTTGTATATAATGCAACCAAAAATACCATTTCCAATATGACACAGGATGAAGTTATTCGTTCCCGAGACGGTAAGATGACAATTACAAATGTATCAAGCGAGCTTGATGATGTTACCAATAACGATATAGTTGTGGAAGAGACCCAGGTTGTCGAGATTAAATCCCTGACGGAAGAGATTATGGACAACATTGGTACTGTAGGGGAACAGTACGGAATTGATATTATGGCGGTGGAAGTTAAGAAACTTGATCTTCCGGATGATAACAAGAACGCCGTATATACAAGAATGATTTCGGAACGTGAGAATATTGCCGCGCAGTATAAGGCTGAAGGTGAGTCTCAGGCTCAGATTATTCAGAACACGACAGATAAGGAAGTTTCGATAATGTTATCGGAGGCTGATGCCAAGGCACAGCAGCTGATAGCGGAAGGTGAAGCAGAATACATGAAGGTCCTTTCGGAAGCATATAAGGACGAAGCAAAGAGTGATTTCTATTCATTCGTTCGTAGCCTTGATGCACTTAAGGCTTCCATGGCAGGTTCTAATTCAAAGACTATTATTTTACCTGCAGACAGTCCGATTGCGTCTATCTTTGCAGGGGGAAGATAAACTAAAATTACTTAAATAGAAGAGGGCTGATATAAACTGTTTAACAGTATATATCAGCCCTTTGTTTATGCTTTAAATGAGTTATGCGTTTTCTTTGTCGTTTCTGATAAGCTCTCTTAAGGCTCCCACAGCAACCGTAATTGCCAGTTCCGTATCATGCACCTGCTTGTTGGGAAGTCCTTTTTTGGCTCTTTCCTGATTGGCTACCACCAGAAAACATGAACCCACACGAACTCTTAAGAACTGACCTGCTATAAATAAAGCAGCCGATTCCATTTCGGAAGCAAGGCAACCCATGCGAAGCCAGGCCTGCCATTTATTCTCAAGTTCGTAGCTTACGGGCATTACCTCCGGTTCGTGCTGGCCGAAGAAGGAATCCTTACACTGACATACGCCCACATGATGTGGCGCATTAAGCTTCTTTGCACTGCTTACCAGAGCATTGACAACATCAAGATTAGGGACTGCCGGATATTCTATAGGTGCGAATTCTCTTGAAGTTCCTTCCATTCTGACAGCACCTGTCGAAATGACAATATCACCGCCGAGAACATCCTCCTGCATACCGCCGCAGGTTCCCACGCGTATAAAGGTATGGGCACCGCATTTGCTTAATTCATCGATTGCAATTGCAGCAGAGGGGCCGCCGATTCCCGTAGAGGTTACGGATACTTTGACACCCTCAAGATATCCTGTGTAGGTAACGTATTCTCTTACATCGGAAACAAGCTTTGCATCCTCGAAATGCTCGGCAATTTTAGCACACCTTTTGGGATCGCCGGGCATAATAATATATTTTCCTATATCATCGGGGCCAACACCTGTGTGATATTGTTTACCCGAACCTTCTGTATAATCAACCATAAAAAATCCTCCTTTTCTTTTATTATAAGTATTATGTTAACTAAACGCAAGTTTATTTTGATTGACCAATTTACCTTAAAAAAATATAATTTTATATAGAAAATAAATTAGGGGAATCAAATGGATATACGTTCTATAGCATTTAATAAAGAATCTTCCGAGGAAGCACCTTTTGAAATTAAGGATTCCAAGCTTTCCAAGTTTTTTACCAAAAACGAAATTAAGCCGCAGGATATAAAGTATATACTTCGTGAAAGCGACAAAACTTCCATATATCTGGCGGATGAGCGTGTGATAAGCACCTATATTACGGCCAACGATATTGTTGGAGTGCTGCCGGAGGATATGTTTTATAACATTAATCGCGGTACATATGTTGCGCTTTCCTATATTGCCAATATTAATCAGAATGTTTATACCATGATGGATGAACGTGAGATAACAGGACATGCATATCATATGGAAGAGCATGAGAAGAATAAGACCCATCTTCTCAATAAGCGTCTTAATCATAAAGAAAATAAGAATGTTCCCATTCGCGAGAGCTTTTCGGGACTTGATAATCTGCCGATTCCCTTTTGCGTAATCGAGATTTTGTTTGAGACAAACGGAAGACATCTTGATTTTATTATTAAATATTGTAACAAGGCGATGGAGCCTCTGACGGGATTTTCGATTAAACAGATGCTTAATCATTCGGTATATGATTTGTACGAAGGCGGAGAAAAATCCCGACTTGTTACCTATGCCGACGTGGCGATTAACGGTGAGATTAAGACATTGGAACGTATGGTGCCGGATTTTAAGAAGAAGGTTAAAATAATATGCTTTCAACCCAAGGAAGGCTTCTGCGGTTGCCTGATAGAAGATATGGAATCATCTATAACCAAATTACTTAATGCAAAATAAAAGGGCTGCTGAGCAACCCTTTTATTTTAGTCTAATATTGAATCAAATGTTCCGGCAGGTATTTAAATACTACCTTTTCAAGTTCGTCTGCCTTGGCGGGCTTTGCAACATAGGAATCAAAGCCTTCCTCAAGGTACGCGTCCTTGGCTCCCACAATGGCATTGGCCGTAATGACAATTACAGGTATATCTTTGTTGGCATTGTCTAATTTCTTGATGCGATGAAGAGTTTCTATTCCGTCCATTTCAGGCATCATATGATCAAGGAAAATCAAATCGTATTCTGTTTCTTTACATTTTTCAAGAGCAAGCTGTCCGCCAAGAACGGCATCAATCTTAATCTGTGTACGTTTAAGAAGGCTCTGAAGAACAGTAAGATTAATTGCCATATCGTCCACAATAAGAAGTTTTGCTTCGGGGGCTTTGAAGGTAGGTTTATATTCTTTATTATTGCGAGCGTTGTTGACAACAGTAAACTCACCCAAGGGAACATTTTCCGATATTATCTGGGGAATGGATACGGTAAAGGTAGAACCGACGCTAAGTTCACTGGAAATTTCAAGGTTGCCCCCCATAAGGTCAACGAGACGCTTCGTTATTGAAAGACCAAGGCCTGTGCCTCGAATATTACGATTCCTGTCAGGGTCCTGAGCGGCGTAAGGCGACAGTATTTTGGCGATATAATCCTTGGGGATACCGGAACCGGTATCTTTGACGGTAACAATGAGCCCTATTGTGTCTTCCTTTAATTTAGTATAGTTAAACTCTACGAAAACGCCGCCTGTTGTTGTGAATTTAACGGCGTTGGTAATCAGATTGGTAATTATCTGCTTAACTCTTATCTTATCACCCACTAGATAACGGGGGATGGAAACGTTGTTTTTGAAACTGTATTTTAATTCCTTGATGGTGGCACGGGTTGAGCCGGCATCGTAGCACTCGTCTATAAGAGCTTTTAAGTCATATCTTTCGGGGATAATCTCAAGAGTTCCGGCTTCGAGAGTGGATAAATCAAGAATGTCGTTTACCAGTGAAACCAAAGATCCCGTTGCTTTTTTGATATTATCGGAATAGATGCTTATGTCATCGGAAGGACTTTCACGCATTATCATTTCATTCATACCCATAATTGCATTGATGGGAGTACGAATTTCGTGGGACATATTGGCAAGGAACTGTGACTTGGCCATATTTGCACTGTTAGCTTCCTGCATGGCTGTCATTATACTCTTTTCCTGGGCAAGAAGGCGTTCACGCTGCTTCTCATATAACTTAGTCTGATATTTAAATATTATTCCGATTGTAAGCATTACAAGAAGAATAATACTAAGTACATCTATGTGCCAGCTGCTGCTTGCAAGTTCTACCTTTATAAGTTCGGGGTGATAGTAATCAAGAATCACGCAGGTACTCACAGCACCTACGCTAAGGAAAAGCATTACGTAAAAGGCAACTCCGTCAAGGAAAAGCCATACAACAAGAAGACCGAGAAGTAGCCATGAGGGCATACCGCTTCTTATTCCGCCGCACTGGAAGAATGTGATGGGGAATACTATCACATTAACAAAAAAAGTTATTATAATCGCACCGATACGGGGCTTTTTCTTTTTGACGGAAAGGAAAAGTGACAGAGCAGCAACAATAAAGACACCGATACATGAGAACTTCGCAAAAGGTCCGCCACCTTCGGCGATATTTAAAACTGCGGCCAGAAATGCAATGAGAAGTCCGACTGCAAGCATGATGTTCATCATCATGTATTTAACATCGTTTTCGTCGCCCATCAATATTGATTCGAGTTTGGTTTTTATATTCATAGACACCCCTTCTACAATTTTGTGTATACGGATACATTTTACCATTTATTTCTTAATATATAAATACTATATTATGAGACTTTTAAAGAAAGTCAGTGCCTATGAGAATTAAAATATGATAGAATATATTCTGGAACATGATACAACAATAATGCACCATCGGAGGAATTATGAAAAAATTTATTTCCATGTTTTTGATTCTAATGTTGATGGTTACCGCTGTGGGTTGTGCCAACAAAGGAAGCACTGAAGAATACCCGGACGAGACAGGTGTAAAGACTGTTGATAAGTCGGATGATACCCTGACCGAGGAGTCGGATGACACGTCGGAAGAAGGGGAGGTTCAATTTTTAAAGACAGCCGTAACCTTATCGGTGGAGTCTGATGAAAGACTTAAAGTCGAAACGGATGCCGCAACGGCGGTTAATCAATATATTGTCGCAAGATGCTATCTTGACAAATTCCTGCAGTACGATATAGCCTCGGGAAATCTTGATGAATATAATGCTCTTTTGGCGAATACAGTTGCCGCCTTTGAAAAAGTGGAGTCGACTGCGGCTGCTTTGGAAAAGACTGCCGGTGCACTTGAAGATAAGGAATCGGATGATTCATACATGGGAACTGACGGTTCCGGTTCTTATAATGAAGTATCAAAAGCTGAACGCAGTATACCTTTTTCTCTAAATCCTTTTGAGGTGGTAGCTTATGCGGATGAAGACGAATCGGAAGCAGTTAAATGGGCTAAGGATTTGACGGAAAGATTTGATAAAGCACCTGCCGGTAAAGGAATTCGTACTTTGGCCGAGCAGATGGGAACCGATGCAAAGCATGCATATGCACAGCTTAGACAGGCGCAGGATATATTGGCAGGCGCCTCTTATGAAGATTTTGCCGAGACTGCAGATGCTGCTTACAAAACTGCGAAGGTATTAAAAACTGCCGGAACAGCGGCACAGCTTACACTTAGCGTAATGACGGCAGATCCTGCAACGACCCTGGACCTTGTTATGGCAGGGGGCGGCGTTGTGGTTAACGGTTTAAATACAATATTTGAGGTAGGTCAGACAGGCTCGATTCTTATTGTGGGAGATGACAATAAGCTGTCGCAGTCACTGGAAAATTACGAGAATTCGATTGCTCCCATAGGTCAGATAATCGGGGCTTACGGTTTGGCGGGCAATTTGGCAAAGGGTGCAGAACTTCTGGATGATGTACCGGCCATGGCTGATTCTGTTATGTATATAGGATCGTCTTTGTATGATTACATGTCGGAGGGCAAGATATTAGGCGGAACCTTTACTCAGGACTCTACAGGTAAGATTAACTGTACCATGTGCGAAACCATGAACTTTAAGACTGCATGGGCAAAACCCGAACAGGCTAAAGAAGAGGTGCTTGAGGCGGTAGGATTTACACCTTCCGAGATTGAAGAAGTAATGGAACAGACTTTACCTGAAGCAACAGCAACCGTTGCTATAAATGAAATACCCATGGAAATGGTTGAAGAGGTACTTAGTAAGACAACTGATGTGACATCTTCTGTAACGGATGAAAGTATAGACGATGATGACCTTGATGCAGATGATGAATCGGATGAAGATACTATGAATGAGGATTCTGATGATGAATCGGATGAAAATTATGATACTGAAGACGCTGATGCTGAAGGTACGGGCGCACCTTCTATAGATGAAATAGCAGGTTATTATCCCTTCTATTTACATATGACTTTAGGGGACCAAAGCGCTGAGGGGGAAGCTCCTCAGACTGTTAAGGTTACAGGCGGAAATAATGTTAGTATGACTGATTATGACGGATACACAATTAACGGAACCTATGACTCTGCCACAGGGGTTGCGGTTTTCTATGATTCCGACGGCACCCCCGTGAAGGTAACATTTACGAAAAACAATGGCAAGATCCATGCCGATTTAAAAGAAAACGGTGATGGATTCTCGGCGTCGGGTTCGGCTAATAAACAATAATTTTAGATAAATATTCTTTTGCACATTCTTTTGGGATGTGGTTATAATGGCACTATGGGAAAAATAAGCGTTAAAGAAATTAAAGCCATAATGATGGTCCACGAAAAGGCGGACTATTCTGATAAGGCGAAGTTAAAACAACTGTATAACATCTGCGTTCAAAGACAGATGTTTTCATCAAAGACCGGTCTTAAGTTTCAGCAGGCAATGCTTGATATTGCACAGGACAGAGCCTCTGTAGATGTGTGTATTTTCTGTCACGGCAGGATTGAGGACGGCAAAGGTGTTGTCTGTGATGAATGTCTTGACAGATTAAACGGCATTATCGAGCAGAAACAGTTTGAAATCGAAGATGCCAAGCGAAAAAGTGCCCTTGCCGCAAACAGAAGAGCCCGTGCCGAAGAAGAAAAAGAACTTCTTAGGGAAACTAGAGAGCAGGATGCCAAAGCCCGTGAAGAATGGGAACGTGCTCAGGCCGAAAAGGCCAGACTGCTTGCCGAAGAGCAGGCCAGAATAGAAGAAAAGAGAGCTCGCGAGAAGGAAGAAGCCAAAGCTCATGCAGCTAAGTTACGTGCTGAAGATGAGGAGAAGGCAAGAGCCAAGGCTCTTGAAGAAGAGCGACTTCGTGCCGAGGAAGAAGAACGTAAGAAGAACTTTACATACGTTCCTTTTGAGTTCGAACATATAGAAGAACCTACCAATGCCGACATTATTAAAGAAAAGATTTCAAAACAGAAGCCGGCGCTGTTTACGGTTCTTGGTGTATTGACCGTAATAGTTGTTCTTTGTATATATCTTTTTGCGGACAAGGCTATTGTGGCAAATACCACTTCCGACAGAGGTTCGGAATTAAATTACTATATGGGCAAAGAATATACCATATTATCAAGTGCCCTTGGTAAATCAGAACCTATAGTGGGTGAAAATATCAGATATTTCAAAAACGCATGTGTTTCTGTTATATATGATGAAACAACGGGTATGGTAAGTTATCTTGATATTGACGGTGACGGTACACCGAAGACATCGCTGCTGGGAATATACCCGGGTATGGACAGAAATTCTGCTTTAAGCATGCTTAAGTCTCAGAATATTATTAAGGAAGATAAAGTTGAAGGCGAAATCTATTCTTATTATGTACCTTATGCTGCTGACAGCAACTATAAGCTTCAGCTGGATGTATCTTATATTAAGGATAAGGTAGCAATGGTTTCACTTCAGATGATGCAAAATGACGATTAACACCGACAAAGAAAAGTCGAAAAAGAATAACGAACGTAAGATTTCAGTGGGTAAGAGCAGTTTGATATTGATTCTTACCCTTGTTTTCATGACGGCAACTCTTGTTGTAGGTATTTTTGCCTTTAGATTTTATATAACCGCGTCACGAGACGATGTGGTGGACAAAGAATACAATAAATATTATGTAATGATTACGGATGACACCAAGTCATCTTTCTGGCAGTCTGTATATCAGGGAGCCTATTTAAACGGCCTTGATTCCGATGTTTTCGTGGAACTTCTGGGAGACAGTCTTTCGGAGGAATATTCCTGTGAAGAATTAATGAGAATAGCAATTGCTTCCCATGTGGACGGTATTATCGTATATGCCGACGAGTCAAAGGAGATGACAACTCTTATTGACGAAGCCGTAGCAGACGGTATTCCCGTTGTTACCCTTTATTCGGATAATACACGTTCAAACCGATGCTCCTATGTAGGAGTCAGCGGATACAATATCGGCCGTGAGTACGGATATCAGGCTATTGATATTATTAAAGAGAAACGCCGTGATAAGATTCTGGAGTCGGATTACGATATTGAATCCATTGATATTACCATATTAATCGATGCGGAAGAGAAGTCTTCTACCCAGAATGTCATTATTTCATCTATGCAGGATACCATTCGTGAAGAAGCTCCTGCCAATTCCGAATATGAAATTAATATTGTGCCCGTTGACAGAACCAACGCCTTTTCTGTTGAGGAGTCGATTCGCGATATCTTTATGGAAGAAAAGATACCGGATGTACTGGTGTGCCTTAACGAACTTGATACCACCTGTGTATATCAGGCTGTTGTTGACTACAACATGGTTGGTAATGTAAGTATTCTGGGTTATTACGATTCGGATACGATTCTTAATGCCATAGACAGAAACGTAATTTATGCAACTGTTTCGGTTGATACCAATCAGATGGGCAAGTTCTGCGTTGATGCCATAAACGAATTCATCGAGCTTGGAAATACAAGCCAGTATTTTACGGCAGACGTTACCTTAATAAATAAGGCTAACGTTGATTATTATATGAAGAAGGAGGACGCGAATAATGAATAAATTCAAATCCCTCCCTTTGTATGCCAAGATAAGTTTGATATATATTATGGCGAATTTCCTTATTTTTGTAGTTAATTTCGCGCTTATTATCGGTATCAACAACATGTCTGTGGAAATGAACATGACATATCAGGATAACCGTCATCTTAATGAAATTAAAGACAGTCTCGAACGTGTACAGGACAGTATGACCCTTTATCTTAATTCGAAGACTTCGGACGCTTTGGAACAGTATTATATAGATGAACAGAATTATTCCAATCTTGTAATGGAACTTGGCGATAAGGTTTCGGACGAAAATTTCTTAAGAATGGAACGAAATATTAAGAATATGTCCAATGACTATCTTGAGGAAGTATCCCAGACAATTGAAGCCAAGCGTGGTCGTAACGTCGAAAAATACAGGCTTCGATACGAAAATGCCACGGAACTGTACAAATATATAAACACATATATTTCGGCCCTTAATGAAGAAAGATTCGTATCAAACTCTGCACGATACTCCGAACTTACGACACAGTTCGGTAAGTTCGAGGTGTTTGCAACAATTGTTATGTTCCTGGTTATTGTGGGAAATGTAATTGTAATTGTTAACATTGCAAAAGCACTTATATCGCCCCTCCAGAGTCTGGCTCAGACCGCAGAAGAAGTGGCAAACGGTAATTTTGATGCAACATTGCCCATAAGTAATACGAACGATGAAATAGGAATTGTGACCAAAGCCTTTAACAAGATGGTCGTAAGTATAAGGGATTATATCGAAAAACTCCGTATGAGTATGGATAAAGAAAGACTTATGCAGGAGAAGGAACTTATGATGGAAACCCACCTTAAGGATGCCCAGCTTAAGTATCTTCAGGCGCAGATTAATCCCCATTTTTTGTTTAATACATTAAATGCCGGTGCTCAGCTTGCCATGATGGAGGGAGCTGACAGAACGTATGAGTATGTTCAGACTGTGGCAGACTTTTTCAGATATAATGTTAAGAAGCAGGATAATCATGTTACGGTTGGCGAAGAAGTTACACTTGTAGATAATTATATTGAAATTCTAAACGTAAGATTTTCGGGAGACATTCATTATGATAAGCAGATAGATGAAAGGCTCCTTGGCACACATATGCCCAGTATGATTCTTCAGCCCATTGTAGAAAATGCAATAAATCACGGAATTCGTGAGATGGGAGATAAGGGTCATATTAATCTGAAGGTATACAAAGACGGAAACAAAGTATATATTTCTGTTAGAGATAACGGTAAGGGAATGACACCGGAAGAAATCGACATGGTGCTTAACGGTAAGTGGAAATATGTTGAGCAGCGCGGTGATTCAAACGGAATCGGAATGGACAATATTATCGCACGTCTGCGCCTTTATGCAGAAAGAGATGATATCATAGATATTTATTCAGACGGATTGGGAATGGGTACCGAAGTTGTAATCAATATTCCGGTAGAAGTCACGGGGGATTAGTATGTACAGAATAATGCTTGCCGATGATGAAGGTATAGTAATTGACTCTCTTAAGTTCATAATTGAAAAAGAATTCGGTTCTGAGTGCGAAGTGGAATTTGCCAAGACAGGAAGATCGGTAATTGAACTTGCCGAACGATTCAGACCGGATATTGCCATTATGGATATTCAGATGCCGGGTATCAACGGTATAGATGCCATGAGAGAAATCAAGCAGTTTTCGAAGGGAACTGTTTTTATTGTAATGAGCGCATATGACAAATTCGATTATGCAAAGGAAGCAATTAAGCTTGGCGTTTTGGAATATATCAATAAGCCAATGGAGAGAACAAAGATAGTTTCTACCATAAGAAAGGCTATGGAAGTAATTGATTCCGAACGTAAGAAAAGAAGTGACGATCTTCTTATTAAAGAAAAACTTGAGACTATAGAGCCTATTATAGAAAACGGTTTGATATATAACATTCTTCTTCAGGAGAATTTTGACGAAGATATAGATAATTATAAGACCATACTGGGAGTAGAAGATAATTACGGATATATGATAAGCGTAATCTGCGGAGATTCTCAGGTTGGTACACATATGACCAATGCGGTTGGAAGTTCGGTTAAGATTTCAAATCACTACACGGAAGTAAGAGAGTGCCTTAAGGAGTTCTTTCCCTGTAAGGTAGGCTCGGTAATGGCTAATAAGATAGCTGTTCTTGTCCCTTATGCAAATGCCCAGATGGATTTGGGCGAAAGATCTGCCCTTATCGAAAGAGCAAGAGAACTTGTTCGCTATATGCGTAAAAAGGTAGATATAAGTTTCAGAATCGGTATCGGTAGCGTAAGAGAACTTAGGGAACTGGGAGAGTCATATAAGGAAGCTCTCAATGCCCTTAATGCTTCCACAGGTTCTGTGGCTCATGCTGATGACCTGCCTATAGGATGCGATTATGAAGAAGATTATCCTATCGATATCGAAAAGGATTTATTTGATTCAATTTCAAGAGGCGATGTTAATGAGGCAAATCTTCATCTTGATAAATTCTGTAACTGGATGTGGGAAAACAATTCGAACAATATTATGGGAATCAAGATAAAGATTTTGGAATTTGCCATGTATGCCGAAAGGCTTGCCTATTTAAACGGAGGCCTTACATATAAGTTTAATTCCAGGGATAATTATCTGCCGGAAATAATGAGTATGGATTCTCCTGAAGAATTAAAAACATGGTTTAGCGAAAAGGTATCCACCGCCTGCCGTGATATCATGAACAAGCGCGAAGAAAAGTCAAATGATTCCATTATGAATGCAAAGGAATACATTAACAGTAATTTCGCAAAGGATATTTCCCTTGAGGATGTATCAAGAGTGGTTGATATTTCGCCATATTATTTCAGTAAGATATTTAAGGAAGAAACCGGTGAGAACTTCATAGAGTATCTTACAAATGTGAGAATGGAAAAGGCAAAGGACCTTCTTAAGAATTCCAATTATTCAATGAAGGAAATCTGTTCCTTGTGCGGATATCAGGACCCGAATTACTTTAGCCGAACCTTTAAGAAAAATGTAGGTGTGACCCCTACGGAGTTTAAGGATAATAATTAGGATTGATAACTTACGATAGCTGCGGAGAATAACGTATGAGAAGATTATCGGTAATTAAAAAGACAATTGCATATATGACAATGGTGTCATTAATGATACTCCCGTTGATTACGGGCTGTTCCGGTAATACACCTGAGACTCCCGTGCAGGAGAACGAAGAAGAAACAAGACCGCAAATCGGTATGTGCTTTGACTCTTTCATTATCGAAAGATGGCAAAGAGACAGAGATGTCTTTGTTTCAAAATGTAAGGAACTTGGTGCGGATGTCAACGTTCAAAATGCCAACGGTGATATCGAAACTCAAAAAGAACAGATCGATTATTTCATTCAGAAAGGAATGGATGTAATAGTAATTGTATGTATCGATTCGGATTCACTGTCGGAGTCTGTTAAGAAAGCAAAGGATGCGGGAATAAAAGTTATCGCATACGACAGACTTATTAACAATGCGGACCTCGACTTATATATATCTTTTGACAATGAAGAAGTTGGAACTATGATGGGGCAGACTCTGGTGGCCAACGGACTTAACGGCGGAAAGGTTATTATGATAGGCGGCTCCCCTGCAGATAATAATGTATCATTGGTTGAAAGTGCTTTTATTAAGGTCATGAATGATAATAATGTGGAGGTTATCGATACTACTCACTGTGACGGATGGAAAGCTGAAATAGCCTCCGATTATATTTATGATAATTTTGAGACCGTGGAACAGGCAGATGCTATTATGTGCGGTAACGATAACCTGGCAAGCCAGGTGGTTAGAGTGCTTTCGGAAAAGCGCCTTGCAGGCAAGGTTATGATTACGGGTCAGGATGCGGATCTTGAAGCCTGTCAGAGAATTGTTGAAGGAACACAGATTATGACAGTGTACAAACCTGTTGAGAAACTTGCACAGCGTGCGGCGGAATGTGCCGTAGCCATGGCAAACGATGAAGAAATAAGCGGTAACGACGTGTCGACCATTAATAACGGTAACGGGACGATACCTTTTGTTAAGCTTGAACCTGTATGTGTTACCGAGAATAATATTGATTCTGCCATAATAAGTACAGGCTTTCATCTTAAAGAAGAAGTATATCTGAATGTCCATAAATAGTGTTAAATCGGCGACTAGTATACAAGATATTGAATAGCATTTTATTGCGATTTGGGTGTTAGGAATGACAAAAAAGTCCTAGCACTTTATTTTTTTGCCTGTTGACGATTATAAAAAAATGAAGAATGTCACAAGTTATTCCTATTGTTTATATGTTAAATTCTTAAACGTTGAGTTAAAATCTTCAAAATGAAAGGGAGGAAATGAAAATGAAGAAAAAACTTTTAAGCTCAGTTTTAGCTGTAGCAATGGTTGCTTCTATGTTAATCGGTTGTTCTGCAACTAAGGAAGAAGCTCCTGCAGCTGAGACAACAACAGAAGTAACAGAAGAAGCACCTGCAGCAGAGGAAGCACCTGCAGCAGAAGCACCTGCAGCAGAAGCTACAGGAAACAAGGTTGGTGTTGCAATGCCTACTAAGGACCTTCAGAGATGGAACCAGGATGGTGCCAACATGCAGGAACAGTTAATGGCAGCAGGTTATGAAGTAGACCTTCAGTATGCTTCTAACGATATCGCAACTCAGGTTAACCAGATCGAAAACATGATCGCCTCAGGATGCAGCGCTCTCGTAATCGCATCTATCGATGGTGATTCTCGTGGAACAGTTCTTGAGCAGGCTAAGGAAGCAGGCGTTAAGGTTATCGCTTATGACCGTCTTATCATGAACTCAGATGCAGTTTCTTACTATGCTACATTTGATAACTACATGGTTGGAACAAAGCAGGGCGAATACATCAAGGAACAGCTTGATCTTGACAACGCAGAAGGTCCTTTCAACATTGAGTTAATCACAGGTGACCCCGGTGACAACAATGCAAGATTCTTCTTCGGCGGAGCTATGGACGTTCTTCAGCCTTACATCGACAACGGCAAGTTAGTTGTTAAGTCTGGTCAGGTTGATTTCGATACAGTAGCTACAGCAGGTTGGTCAACAGAAGCAGCTCAGTCTAGATTCGATGCTATCATCTCAGCTAACTACGCTGACGGAACACAGCTCGATGCAGTTATGGCTTCTAACGACTCTACAGCAATGGGTGTTACAAACTCACTCGAAGCTAACTACACAGGTGCATGGCCTATCATCACAGGTCAGGACTGTGATATCGCAAACGTTAAGAACATGATCGCCGGCAAGCAGTCAATGTCTATCTTCAAGGATACACGTACATTAGCTGCTAAGACAGTTGAAATGGTTGACGCTATCATGAAGGGAACAGAGGCTCCCGTTAACGATACAGCTACATACGACAACGGAACAGGAATCATTCCTTCATTCCTTTGCGAGCCTGTATTTGCTGATGTAACTAACTACAAAGAGTTATTAGTTGATTCAGGATACTATTCAGAAGCTGATCTTCAGTAATCCTAAAATCTTCAATAAGTTTACCTTATAAAGAAATGGCGGGGGGCAATTCCTATTGTTCCCTGCCTATTTTTATATTTTGGGTAAAATGATATCTTTGTACTAAAATATTATGGTAATGGATTAAATTGCGAAAAAGTTGAGCTGCGAACAAAAAAATGCTAGCACAACTTTTTTTATGCTAAAAAAGAAATAAAAAAGTGAAGAAAGTGACAAGTTATTCCTATTTTATCTGTGATAGATTGTTATTGTAAGCAAAAACACTTCAATTTCATAGGGAGGTAAACGAAATGAAGAAAAAACTTTTAAGCGCTGTACTTGCAGTAGCAATGGTAGCATCTTTATTAGTTGGATGCTCAGGTGGTTCAGGTTCCGGCAATAAAGTCGGTGTTGCAATGCCTACTAAGGACCTTCAGAGATGGAACCAGGATGGTGCCAATATGCAGGAACAGTTACAGAAGGCAGGATACGAAGTAGATCTTCAGTACGCTGCTAACGACATTCAGCAACAGGTTAACCAGATTGAGAACATGATTTCATCAGGATGTAAGGTTCTCGTAATCGCATCTATCGATGGTGATTCACTTGGAACAGTTCTTGAAAAGGCTAAAGAAGCAGGCGTTAAGGTTATCGCTTATGACCGTTTGATCATGAACTCAGATGCAGTTTCTTACTATGCTACATTTGATAACTACATGGTTGGAACAAAGCAGGGCGAATACATCAAGCAGCAGCTTGATCTTGACAACGCAGCAGGTCCTTTCAACATCGAGTTAATCACAGGTGACCCCGGTGATAACAACGCTAGATTCTTCTTCGGCGGTGCTATGGATGTCCTTCAGCCTTACATCGACAACGGCAAGTTAGTTGTTAAGTCAGGTCAGGTTGATTTTGATACAGTAGCTACAGCAGGTTGGTCAACAGAAGCAGCTCAGGCTAGATTCGATGCTATCATCTCAGCTAACTACGCTGACGGAACACAGCTCGATGCAGTTATGGCTTCTAACGACTCTACAGCAATGGGTGTTACAAAC
>JAZUIS010000046.1:0-4484 GCA_045642345.1 Lachnospiraceae bacterium | reverse complement strand
TTTATCGATGAACTGGATAAATATATGCATTGGTACAATGAAGAAAGAATCAAAATGTCATTAGGTGGAATGAGTCCACTTGAGTATAGACGTAGTCTAGGAATAGCAACTTAGTCCAAGAAAACGTCCGCACGCCCAAATCAGTACAGATGCGGAATTTAATTTGGCAAATTAGCATGTAAAAATTTAGGTAGCCCTATTTTACATTTTATCGTATAAATGAGTATAATTACTTAGGAGGTACTTATTATGAGTAAAACAGAAATAAATATAAACGCAGAAAACAAAAACCTTTCTGCAGGACTTTTAAATAATGACGAATTAAGTTCAATTTGTGGCGGAACAGAAGAAGGTCAGGCTGTTGTTGATCTGATTCTTTCTGCAACAAGAGCCCATGCGATAACCGTTGACTGCTGCGTAAAATTACAGAAATTTTATGCAATAACATTGGACAGTAAAGGTGATTTTGATTATCTTATTTTGCAGGCATATATAAAAGAAGTCATTACACAGGACGAATTTATTGCCGCAAAGAAGTATTACATAAAAAGAAAATAATAATGCAGATAATATTTTGAAAAAAGTTTTTCGTAAAATTGATATGTACCCAGAATCCTAACCTTTACGATTTCCGATTCATCGTCACTCGGAGAGATTGCTACACGTTTCGTTGTTTCATTCATGAAAATCTCCTTACATGTTTTGTTCCTTACTGTACTGTCTGCAAAGCCGCTCTAGGACACAAAAAAAGACGCTTCCCTAGATTTTTCTTTTCTAGAAAAGCGTCGTAAAAAACTATTTAATTTGAATTTCGAAACGAAGCAAACCTCGCCAAGCCTCATAAAAGCTCGTGAAAGATTTCAGATTTGCTACATTTTTGCTACAAAATCATGTGCCCGATATGCTCTAACCCGCATAAACACTGGGTTTTACTTCTCTAATGATTTCATCGTTGGGAACGCGATTACATCCCTGATTGCAGGCGAGTTGGTAAGGATCATTGTAAGGCGGTCGATACCGTAGCCTATGCCGCCTGTAGGGGGCATACCGATTTCGAGGGCGTTAAGGAAGTCCTCATCGGTGTGGTTGGCTTCTTCGTCGCCAAGGTCTGCCAAAGCATCCTGAGCCTTGAATCTTTCACGCTGGTCAATAGGATCGTTAAGCTCTGAATAAGCGTTACACATTTCCCATCCGTTGATGAAGAGCTCGAAACGCTCAACGTAGCCTTCCTTATCAGGCTTCTTCTTCGTTAAAGGACTGATTTCGATAGGGTGGTCCATAACGAATGTAGGCTGAAGGAGGTGTTCCTCAACGAAAGCTTCGAAGAAGAGATTTAAGATATCACCCTTCTTGTGATGCTTTTCGAATTCTACGCCTTTTTCCTTAGCGATTGCCTTGGCTGCATCATCATCAGCGATTGTATCAAAGTCAACGCCGCTGTATTTCTTTACGGCATCAATCATTGTAATTCTCTCGAACGGCTTACCGAAGTCAAGCTCTAAGTCACCGTACATGAAGGTAGTTGTTCCGAGAACCTCCTTGGCAACTGTTCTGAACATGTCCTCTGTAAGGTCCATCATTCCGTAGTAGTCTGTGTATGCCTGATAAAGCTCCATAAGTGTAAACTCAGGATTATGTCTTGTATCAAGACCTTCATTACGGAATACACGTCCGATTTCGTATACTCTCTCAAGTCCGCCTACGATTAATCTCTTAAGATATAATTCCAAAGATATACGTAAGTTCAGGTCTTCATCAAGAGCATTAAAATGTGTCTGGAAAGGACGTGCTGCCGCACCGCCTGCGTTTGAAACGAGCATTGGAGTTTCAACTTCCATGAAATCCTTCTCATCCAGGTACTTACGAATTGTTGAAATAATCTTTGATCTTTTGATAAATGTATCCTTAACATCAGGATTCATGATAAGGTCTGTATATCTTTGTCTGTAACGGATATCCGTATTGGTAAGTCCGTGGTACTTCTCGGGAAGTATCTGAAGACTCTTGGTAAGTAAGGTAACAGACTCGGCATGAATTGAAATCTCACCCATCTTCGTTCTGAAGACGTTACCTTCAACTCCGACGATATCACCCATATCCATCTTCTTAAAATCTGCATATGCTTCTTCGCCCAAAGAGTCGCGGGAAACATAAATCTGTATGTTACCCTGCTTATCCTGGATATTACCAAAGGAAGCTTTACCCATAACTCGCTTTGACATAAGTCTGCCGGCGAGGTTAACCTTGATGGGGGAAGCATCCATTATTTCACGGCGTTCGTTGTAATCGGCATCAACTGCTGCCTTTGCAGCTTCTTCATCCATGCCGTCGGTATTGACGGCGCTGTGACCTGCCAATAATTTCTCTTCGTGAGAAATATATAAATTCTTAGCTTCTTCGGTGTGATGGGTCTGATCGTACTTTGTTATTACGAAAGGATCCTTGCCGGCTTCCTGCAAAGCAGCAAGCTTTTCGCGGCGAACCTTAAGAAGCTGGTTTATGTCCTGAACATTTGTATTATTCTGATTCTCAGCCATATTTGTCCCTAAATTACTTTCTACTAAATTCTAATCCGGTTGGTTACTTTAATTATCCGACAAATTAGTTTGCCTTCTGAATTTCGATAACCTTATATTTAATAACACCTGCAGGAGTTTCAACTGAAACAGTATCCTTAACCTTCTTACCAAGAAGTGCTCTGCCGACGGGTGATTCATTTGAAATCTTTCCCTTTAATGAGTTAGCTTCGGTAGAACCTACAATCTTGTACTCGAGGTCTTCCTTCATTTCGATATCACGAATCTTAACACGACATCCGATGCTTACTACTGTAGTATCGATTTCGTCTTCATCAACTACTTCTGCATTCTTAAGGATTTTCTCAAGCTGTTCGATTCTTGCTTCGATATCGCGCTGCTCATCCATAGCTGCATCATATTCAGCGTTTTCGGATAAGTCTCCCTGCTCTCTTGCTTCCTTAATCTTCTGAGCAACCTCACGACGTCTTACAACCTTAAGGTCATGAAGTTCATCCTCATACTTTTTAAGTCCTTCATAAGTAATAATGTTTTTCTGTTCCTGCATGGTATTAATCTCCTTACACAAAGATATAATTAATTACAAAACTTAAAATATGCACCATTCGTAGGTGCTGCGCACCTATTATATATGTTTTACCCAATATCGTCAAGGAATTCAGCACTTATATCCGTTCCCGATACTGTCGAGGAATTCGACCAGTTTCTCATATTCCGTAATCAGATTTACATCTCTTCGCATTGCTGCCGAATTTTTAAGGCCTGCCGTATACCATCCGATATGCTTTCGCATCTCTCTTACGGCCGTATACTCGCCCTTTAGCTCCATCAGCATACTCGCATGTCTTTTCATAACCGACACCATTTCCTCTACGGACGGGCGCTCCATTTCCACACCGTTTTCGAGGTAATACGGTATTTCTTTAAATATCCAAGGATTTCCCTGACTGGCTCTGCCTATCATAAAGCCGTCTACGCCGGTTTCTTCCAGCATACGTTTGGCTGACGGACCGTCAACTATATCGCCGTTGCCGATTACCGGAATAGATACCGCTTCTTTGACTTTGGCTATAATCTCCCAGTCTGCCTGACCGGAATAATACTGCATTCTCGTTCTTCCGTGAACGGCTATTGCGGCCGCTCCCGAATCTTCTGCTATCTTGGCTATCTCTACGGCATTGACATGTTCATCATCGAAGCCCTTACGGATTTTGACCGTAACCGGCTTGCTTATCGCCTTGGAGGTTTTGGTAATAATCTCACGTACCAGTTTAGGATTCCTCATAAGGGCGGAGCCTTCGCCGTTATTAACTATCTTTGGAACGGGGCAGCCCATATTAATGTCGAGAATATCGAAGTTCCTATCCTCTATCTGATGTGCTATCGTCGCCATAATATCGGGGTCTGAGCCGAACAGCTGCAAGGATGCCGGACGTTCCTTTTCATCTATACCAAGCATCTGCTCGGTATTCTTATTCTTATAAAGAATAGCCTTGGCCGAGACCATTTCCATGCACACCAACCCTACGCCCATTTCGGCGCAAAGCAAACGAAATGGCAGGTCTGTCACTCCTGCCATCGGTGCCAAAATGCAATTATTATTTAGTTCTACTTTTCCTATCTTGATTTTTTTCATATATCAAACGTAAACCCTCAAGGGTCAACTCTCTGTCATAGACATCTATCGTATCCGTTTCCGGACAGATAATGCCGCCGAGTCCTCCCGTTGCAACGACTTTCATATCTTTGTAACCCGATTCTTCACGTACCTTATTGATAATATACTCCGTCTGACCGATTTGACCATATACCAATCCTGCCTGCATGGAAGAAATGGTATCCTGAGCCAGAATAGAGCTTGGCTTTGCAATTTCAACCTCGGGTAATTTTGCCGTATCTTCCCAAAGAGCCTGAGCCGACATCTTAATTCCCGGCGCGGTTATACCT
>JAZUIS010000045.1:0-19764 GCA_045642345.1 Lachnospiraceae bacterium | reverse complement strand
ATATTCATTGATTGTAAAACTATATTGCTATATGCGTATTATAAAATGTGATATCAAATTAATACTCCTAATTTTTGTTGTGCATATTGCACAACAGCTTCCGCTAATTGTAGTGATTTGTACGAAAAACGTGACCAAAGTACCGCCATTTTTTCTGATTAAATCGTTTTATCAATAAAAAAAGCTTATCTTGTGTAGCAATAATTAGATACTACAAGATAAGCTAATAATCTATCAAAAATATATGTAATTTAAATATCAACCTCAACCATTCCGCCGGCTTCAGCCTCCGCCTGAGCTCTGAATTCTTCAATCTGAACCGATGTCAGTTCCGGTAACTCCTCAAGGGACTTAACCCCGAAGCTTCTTAAGAATTCCTCTGTTGTACCAAATAAAAGCGGTCTTCCCGGTGCATCCATTCTGCCCAGCTCCGTAATGAGTCCGAATTCCAGCAGTCTGTTAAGGGCATGTTCGCAGGATACGCCTCTTACCCTTTCAACTTCCGCTCTGGTAATAGGTTGCTTATAAGCGATGATTGACAATGTCTCCAGCATCGTATCGGTAATATTATACTTACGAGGTGTCTTTGCTATCTTAATAAGATATTCATACATTGAGGCTCTGGTGCACATCTGAAAGGAATCATCCAGTTCAAGCAACGTCATGCCTCTTTCGTTTTCCTCGTACTCACTTTGCATTTGGAGTAATAATTCTTTTGTATTTTCTTTACTGTCTTCAATAACCGCAGCAAGTCTTTCTGTTTCTACGGCATCTCCCATAGTAAACAAAATCGCTTCAAGTATTGATTTCTTTTCTTTATCTGTCATTTATATACTTTATATCTTTATTTACAAAGATATACTTCCCCTGTCTAGAATGATGTCATAACAAAATCGGCAGGCGCAATAAAATCAGGCACCGTAGTTATAATAATATCGCCGAAAATGTCTTCCTGTGCAATGGTAATCTGTCCGATTTTCATCATTTCAAGAATTACCAAAAACGTAACGATCTTCTCGATTTTGGACTGTTGTTTTTCAAGTAATTCCACAAACGAAAATCTTGAGTGGGACGAAACATAAGCCGCAATATACGTAGCCTTGACATCCATGTCTATTTCGTCCTTCTTGATATTTCCAAAAGTAGAACGGACAGGATCAATCTTATCCTCCGAACGGCGCATAACCATTCTGAACAATTCCTGAAGACGATTTAAATTGGCATCTCCGAGAATCTGCTCAAGGTCAATGGGTGCCTTGTAATCCTCAATTTCTTTAGGAAGAGTTTTCTTCTTAAAGTATGTATGAGAAGCATCAATCTGTCTGTCCTTAAGCTCATATGCCATATATTTGCACATCTTATATTCAAGTAACTGCTGAACAAGTTCTGCTCTCGGGTCTTCCTCTTCTCCCTCTTCGTTAACTTCCTTGGGAAGAAGCATCTTACATTTGATATCAAGCAAAGTTGCAGCCATAACGAGGAATTCCGACATGACATTCATATCCTCGGTCTCCATTTGCTTAATATAATCAAGATATTGCTCCGTTATTGTAACAATCGGAATATCATAAATATCAACTTTATTTTTTTCAATCAGATGCAAAAGCAAATCAAGAGGTCCTTCAAATGCTTCCAACTTAATCGGTATAGCCATCTTAGCCTCCAATAATAGCTACAGTTGCCGAAGTTCCAAGGCGGCTTGCGCCTGCCTCAACCATCGCTTTTGCAGTAGCTTCGTCTCTTATTCCACCGGAAGCCTTAACTCCGATATCAGGTCCTACCGTCTTTCTCATCAGGACAACATCTTCTGCCTTTGCACCGCCGGTTGAGAAACCGGTGGAGGTCTTAACGAAATCAGCTCCTCCCTCGACTGACAATTCGCAGGCCTTCACCTTTTCCTCATCTGTCAATAGACATGTCTCAATTATTACCTTAAGAGTCTTGCCAACGCATACGGCTCTTACGGCTCTGATATCTGCAAGCACTGCAGCATAATCTTTATCTTTTAACGCACCTACATTAATAACCATATCGATTTCATCAGCTCCAACCTGAACCGCATATGCAGTTTCAAGAGCCTTTGATTCGGTGCTCATCTGGCCTAACGGGAATCCCACTACGCAACACGTCTTTACATCTGTGCCCTCAAGTTCTCCGGCTACCAGCGGAGCATAATATGTATTAACACAAACAGACATAAAGTTATATTTCTTAGCTTCGTCACAGATTTTGACAACCTGCTCACGAGTCGCATCGGCTTTTAATATTGTATGATCAAACAGTTTTGAATCAAGCATAAGCTTTCCTCCATAAAAAAATATCTTGTGTCCGAATATTATCAGACACAAGATATTGTATCAAAGGCATTTTGTTTTTACAAGTACTTGTGGTATTAAATAACTCACGTTGTTTTCTTCTTAATATCAATACATGATATTTCGGCCGGATTAAAAATTCTAATCGGCAGATGATGTGTCCCCAGTCCGCAGCTTAATACCATAACAGAGTCCGAATCATCGGCCTTGTATTGGCCACCGCTGTACTTTGGAAACAATTTAAGATTAGGACTGATTACTCCTCCCAGCCTTCCCAGTCTCATAAGTCCGCCGTGAACATGACCCGAAACTGTCAAATCGGCACCCCACTCGGCATATCTGTCGAAATAACGCGGATTATGGGCTATAAGAATATTCACCATATCTTTGTCCGGTCGACCTATAAGTTCTTCAATCAGTGAAACCTCGGGATATTTCGGTGACATTTTCCTGTAATATTCAAAAGGCAGGGTCAAACCGTATATCTTTATACCAAATTGAGGTAAGAGGGCCTCTTCGTTGTTAAGGTGCACCACTCCTGCCGCATTTAATTTATCAAAATAGGCATTATAGTCTATATCAAACTCTCCCGGAAGCAGGGATGTCTTTTGCTCATGATTTCCGTCCGCATAATATATCGGATATTTCTTAGCCAGATTTGTAAGAAGTTTTGACGCATTAATACCCGTATCTTTTTTAAGGGCCGTATACATATCCCCCGCAATTAAAACCAAATCCGGATTAAGCCGTGTAATCTCATCGGTTAACTTTTTATTGTCTTTGCCAAAGGATTTGCTGTGTAGGTCGCTAAGGAGCACTATCCTTATATTGTTCAAAATTTTGGAGGAACAAATGGCATAGTCTCTCGTTACAAGCCTATGCGTATCTACAACCATTATAATTACAAAAAAAATGATTATTCCCAAAAAAATCAGCAAAAATATACTTAAAACGCTCATTTATTGTACATTACCTTTTCCGGCGGCAAATACTGCGCAACCTTCTTTTCTAAAAGTCTTGAATCAATAGGCTTTGAAATATAATCGGCAAAGCCCGCCTCCAAATACATCTGCTTGGAACCTGCAATCGCATTGGCCGTAAGCACAAGCACATTCGTATCTTTGTTAAGTGATCTGCTATCGTTCTTAATCATGTCAAGGACTGCCATACCGTCCATTTCCGGCATCATATGATCAAGCAATATAAGATCATATTTATTCGTAAAGCACAGTGAAATTGCCTCTTTCGGTGATTTCATAAGTACCTGCTTAATCTTGGTTTCTTTTAGGAATTCATAAGCAATTCTTAAATTTGCGCCATTATCATCAACCGTAAGTACCGTAGCCTCGGGCGCCGTAAACAAACATTTATAAAAGCCCGCATTATCGGTAAGGCGTGCTTCCTCAGGATCAATTACCACACGGGACTTATCATAAACTTTTTGCGGTATGGTAACCGTAAATACAGAGCCTTCCCCATATACGGAATCAACCTTAACGGTGCCGTCCATGTTGTCTATAAGTTGTTTTACTATAGCAAGGCCGAGGCCCGTTCCTTCAATAGCCTTATTTTTAATATAATCCGCTCTGTAGAAGGCATCAAACAAAGTATCAAGCTCTTCTTTAACAATTCCTTTTCCCGTATCCGATACGGACATTTTTAATTCATAATTATCTTCATCCGAATATTTACCGAATATCCGTAAATTTACATTACCGGAATCGGTATACTTAACCGCGTTGGAAACAAGATTAACAAGTATCTGCCGAATTCTAAACTCATCTCCTACCATTCCCGCAGGCACACTTTCGTCTATGAAATACGAATACTCTATACCTTTGCCTTTGGAACTCTCATAAGCAATTGCATTAACCGCGTTTAGGATATCGGCAAGAAGATATTCTGCCGAAACCAATTCTATCTTTCCCGATTCGATTTTTGAAAAATCAAGCACATCATTAACAAGGGCCAGCAACATTTTACCGGCAGTCTGAGCATTCTTGGCATACTGATTAATTGTAACGTCTTCGTTCTCGCGAAGAATCATCTCATTCATGCCCAGAATCGTATTAATCGGAGTACGAATTTCATGTGACATACTGGCCAGGAAGTTTGTTTTTGCCTTGGACTCTTCAATAGCCGCGCGTCTTTCGGCATCAGCCTGCCTCAAATCCGAAACCTGTTGAATAACAGCAAAGATAAGCATGGCAACAAGGCCAAAAAATATAGGCACTCCGTCAATATGGCTAAGTGCAAATAAGCGAAGCGCTATGTCAAGCACAGCAAATATGATAAACAGGCATATTCCCATAACCGTATATCTGTATTCGTGTAAATAGCCCTTGTAATAGTCAAGAACAATAATAACAAACGCTGCAACTATCAAGCCCGCAAGCACCAAATCCAAATATACAAGTCCGTCCGTAAAGCTAAGTACCCCTGTAAAATGAAGGGTTGTAAACACTATAAAATTAGCAAACGCAACGGCTCCAAAGATGTAAAACTGCTTCTTGTAGCGTCCTCTTTGAAGAGCATTAAAATAGCTGCAAAACGGTGGCGGTATAAGGAGGCAGAATAAAAACGACAATGTACCGTCAATATATGAGCGCTCGAAAATAAAGGGGAATATGGGTGAATTCGACACAATCCAGCAAGATACCATAAACACTCCGACAGTGGCCCAGGTAAGAAGAATCTCCATATGATAAACAAATCGCAGCACGAAGCATACAATTATCAATATCAAGGTAACGATTGCAAGAAATAACGCCGCAAAAAAGATAGGCGATCTGTCATAAAAATAATAAGTTACAATTGCATGGGATTCCCCAAGAAGCACCTCATACTGATTTCCGTTATATCCCTTCGGATCATTTCTGCGAATCTCAATTTCGCCTCCGCTATCCTTGGAACTTAAGGGTACAAATGCATAATTGGCCTCTGCTATTCCTCCCGGAATATACGCATCTCTTTTGGGAATAAAATCCTTACGAAATACACCGTTTATATATACTTCATATTGTGTGGCTGTTTCAAAAGACAGATAATCTTTATCCGTAACATCATTTGGAAGTGTGGCAAAATAAGATACAGTAACTCCTTTATCGAGTTTCTGTTCAAAAGGAAGGGTAACATTAACAGGGGCACTGCCTGCAACTTCAACTCTCCACTCGTTAAAGGTTTTGGCTCTTCTTTCGATGCCGATGCCCTTCGGGCCTGTTATTCCCGTAATTATATAAAAAACGAAAATAGCGGCAAGTAACCCAAAAAATAAAGAAGCATACGCAATCTCTATTCTTGAGTCCGATTTGCTCTTGTTATTTACAACAATAAATTCCCCGTCTTTCATATTTTTCCCTCGCGACAGTATTTTATCATACAATCATTCAAGAATGAAGAAAAATAAAAATGCCCTTGAATAATCAAGGGCATATCATCCTAAATAAGTATCAGATTAGTTGTACTTACGCTTTCTGGCAGCTTCAGACTTCTTCTTACGCTTAACAGAAGGCTTCTCGTAGTGCTCACGCTTACGGATTTCCTGCTGGATGCCAGCCTTTGCACAGCTTCTCTTAAAACGACGAAGTGCGCTGTCTAAGCTTTCACCTTCTTTAACTATTACGTTAGACATACTCGACCCTCCCTTCAGCCCCTAAAATCGACTGATTAGGTTATTTGTGAAAAACACAAAATGTATTATATCCATTAATAGCCCCATAGTCAACACATTTTTAGTCAAAACGGCTATTCTTCTGCTGACAGAAGTGCTTTATGGATATGTCCGTAAAAATCATCCTTCAATACGCCTTTACAGAAACTGTATTTATTTCTTACAATGGCCTTTACATTTTGAACATAATCCTCGGGAATTTCCGTATCTTCGCTCTTGGGCACAAATTCATTTTTAGAAGAATAATATGTACCTAAATCCGTTTTCCAGTCATAGCATCCGTTAAAAGACAATGCCATCGCATCCGAAAATACATCTCTTCCCGGATACAGTCGCGAGTCAAACTCACAGCCGAATAAGTTAAGCAGTGTCGGCAGAATATCAAGACTAGAAGTCGGTGAATCTATAACAATAGGTTCCTCATCTTCCAGTGATCCGCACCACAGTATCCATCGGTTATGGTCTCTTTGAAGATAATTCACCACATCATATCCGTATAGTTCGGATAAATAAGGCATTTTGCCAAGTGCACCGTCATTATCAAGACCGTAGGGGAAATGATCCGGCGAAATGCAGATAACAGTATCGTCTTCAATGCCTCTTCTTTCAAGTTCATTCACCAGAGAAGTCATTGCATCTTCAAGAGCCAGATTATTGGCAATATAGCACTTAACCAGTTCCGAATAGTCCAAATCCCTAACTCTGTCGTAGTTCTTGGCAGACATATTATTAATCTTTGTTCCGTACTGTCCGTGTCCGGATACGGTCATATAGTAAATATTAAAGGGCTGATTATCCATATATTCACCCATGGTGCCGATAATCATTTCATCATCCGATGCCGGAAAACCATGTGTTGAAATATAGTTTTCCATTCCGCTTCCCACGCCTTCAAATCCCTCGGAATAACCTAATTTGTTATGGGTGGTGTTACGATTATATACGCCTCCGTCATTATCATGGTACGTTTTTCCGAAATATCCCCGCTCATTAAGCATAAATCCGATATTCTGAAAAATATCTCCCTCCGTCATCCTTAAAAGGGACTTGCCGCCCTCTGTGGGAATAAGACCGAATATATTCGAATACTCTCCTCCGGTTGTTCCCGCAATAGCAGGCTGAATAAAATCAGTAAAATTAATGCCCTTTGTGGATAATCTGTACAGAGTAGGCGTAAGTTTAGGATCGATAACGTCACCCGAAAAAGCTTCTGCCGATATCAAAATCAGATTTTTACCTTCAAAAAGTCCCGTAAACTCATTTTGTTTGGAAGGCGTTAATGAAGCCACATATCTGTCAAGCTCCGCATTTATTCCTGATGTGGTATCTGCAAGAGCCTCATAATCAATATCGTATGCATTATCATAAAATACCCTTGGAGTCGGTGTTGGTTCGGGAGTTACTTCCGGAGTTGCTTCCGGCGAAGTTACACCTGATGGCATAACCGTAGGCTCAGGGGTCGGGCTTTCTTCCATCGTCGGCTGAATATTAGGATTAACCATGACTTCGCTTTCAAAAGAAAAATCCTCATCTCCCCCCGATATCATCTTTTTAATATCGAGTCTTATACCTACTCCCAATCCCATGTTCTCAACAACAGTCTGATAATTATACTCTTTGTCGTACATAAGGCTGTGAGGTTGTGAGGTAATAACAAGCAGACATGCACCCAGGTGGCACAAAATCATGGGGATTAATATCCCGGCTAATCCCTTCGGGGTTTTTCGCTCTTTTTTGCGAAGTGCCAAAATATAGAATACGGGAGGGAAGAAAAACAGGAATATATGCAAAATTCCGTCCGGGCAAAATACAAGCCTTCCCACATCTCCCATAAAGCCGCCGACTACGCCGCCTGCACCGTTTATTATTGTGTTAATGTCGTAATATACGTTAAAACTCCTGTATATAAAGAATTCAATGGAATATATCACCGCGAATATTAATAACAGTACAAAGCGTATCAGCCCCCTAATACGTGGGGATGTTATGAAATTAAGAAGTAATCTCCAAAATAATCCGCCCGCTAACGCAAATAAGGCCATTATTGCTAATGACCTTATCGTAAAACAACCTGTGGTTGAAATATTAAGTACCAATTCATAGTACAAAATGATTATTGTCTGTAATATGTCCATACAATACAACCAATTATTTAATCATTTCCTCTAATACTTTATAGCTTTCGGTTATTGCCTGATCAATACCTGCAGGATTCTTACCGCCGGCCTGAGCCATGTTAGGCTTTCCGCCGCCACCGCCGCCAACCAATGCTGCAATGCCCTTAATAAGATTACCTGCATGAGCGCCCTTACTAACAGCGCCATCGGTTGCCATTGCCACCATGCTTACCTTACCGTCGGAATCGGATATAAGAAGAACAACACCTTCGCCAAGCTTACTCTTTAACTGGTCGCCCAAATCTCTTAATCCGTTCATATCAATTCCCGGAAGTTTAGCACATAAAACCTTAACACCGTTTATTTCCTTAACAGAATCCATTACATTGCCAAGCGCATCCTTTGCATTCTTAGCTTTTAAGGATTCAAGTTCGCTATTTAACTCTTTAATCTCTTTCATCATAGAAAGAATCTTGTCATTCAGGAGATTAGCAGTTGTTTTTGCACTGATACATGCGTCATTTAAAAGCGTTTCGATATTCTTATAATAAGCAATTACGTTAGCACCTGTTATTGCCTCTATACGGCGTACTCCTGCGGCTACACCGGATTCCGAAACTATTTTAAAGTTAGAAATATCAGCTGTGTTTTTAACGTGTGTACCACCGCAAAGTTCCTTACTGAAGTCGCCCATTGTTACGACTCTTACAGTGTCACCGTACTTTTCGCCAAACAATGCCATAGCACCTGTTTTCTTAGCATCCTCAACACTCATAACATTCGTTACTACAGGAATGGCCATAGCAATCTTTTCATTTACAATATTTTCTATCTTAGCAAGTTCTTCAGCTGTCACAGCTTTATCATAGCTAAAGTCAAATCTCGTTCTTTCGGTATCCTGATATGAACCCTGCTGGTGAACATCCTTGCCAAGGACTTCCTGCAATGCTGCCTGCAATAAGTGAGTAGCCGAATGGTTCTTACAGGTTGCACTATGCGATGTTGGGCAAACAGACATTTTTACTTTGTCTCCTACCTTGACTGTCTTGGTGCTCTTTCCTACATGTCCTATACGTCCGCCGGGAACCTTAACAGCTTCATCTACCAAAAATACCTTTTCATCATTGGAAATGATTGAACCGACATCACCCTTCTGGCCACCCATTGTAGCATAGAAGGAAGTTACGTCAGTAACAATAACGCCCGCTGCATCTTTTGATAATGAATCAACCATTTTTTCGCCGTCCGAAATAGCCACTATAGTTGCTTCACATTCCAGTTTATCGTAACCGACATATTCGGTAACAACTGTTTCGTCCAGATCATCAAATACGCTTGAGGTAGATTTCTGAGAGAAGTTTGAATTATCCTTTGCTAATGCTCTTGCTTCCTCCATGCATTCTTTAAATGCATTCTCATCTACACTAAGACCTTCTTCCTCGGCCATCTCCACCGTAAGCTCAAGAGGGAATCCAAAGGTATCGTATAATCTGAAAGCCGACTTTCCGTCAATAACAGATACATTCTGGCTCTTCTTGGAATCAAGAATCTTCTTATACTCCTTAAGTCCGTTTTCGATAGTTGTTTCGAATCTGTTGATTTCTTTCTCAAGCTCGGAAAGTATAAACTCTTTATTCTTGGGAAGAAGCGGATAACTGTCATTATATATGTCATCAATAAAGATGCTTGCTATCCTTCTGTAATCAGCTGTCTTCAGGGATAACATACGTCCGTGTCTTACCGCACGACGAATCAGTCTTCTAAGTACATATCCTGCGCCGCCGTTTGAAGGAAGAAGTCTTGCCTCATCACCTATAAGCATTACAGCTGTACGAAGATGGTCGGCAATAACACGCATTGACTTTGTAAGCTTTTCGTCCGAATCATATTTAACTCCCGATACTTCTTCTATACAAGCAATAATCGGAGCAAACAAATCAGTTTTATATACATCATCAAGGCCGTTTAAGAAAGCAAGGTTTCTTTCAAGGCCCCAGCCTGTATCTACATTTTTCTTTTCGAGAGGAGTAAGTGTACCGTCCTGATGCTTTTCGTACTGCATAAATACATCATTACCTACCTCTGTATATTTACCGCAATGACATCCCGGTCTGCAGTCAGGTCCGCAGGAAGGAACATCTGCTATAAAGAACATTTCGGAGTCAGGTCCGCATGGTCCGTATTCAAGACCCCACCAGTTATCTTCTGCGGGAAGATAGAATACGTTCTCCGGTTTAAATCCTGATGCAATTCTGAATTTAGCGCCCTCTTCATCTCGCGGTGCATTTTCATCACCTGCAAATACTGTTGCAGCAAGATGATCCTTATCAAACTGGAAAACCTGAGTAAGTAATTCATAACTCCATTTACATCTGTCTTCCTTAAAGTAATCGCCTAAGCTCCAAGAACCCATCATTTCAAAGAAAGTAAGATGTGACTTATCGCCTACGCCATCAATATCATTAGTTCTTACACATCCCTGAACATTACACAACCTGGTTCCCAAAGGATGCTTCTTACCAAGAAGATAAGGCATAATCGGCTGCATTCCGGCAACATTAAACATCGCACCTGTAGAACCGTCGGATACCAGCGATACCGCGCCGCAATCCACATGTCCTCTTTCTTCATAGAATTTAATCCATTCTTTTCTTAACTCTTTTGATGTTATCTTTCTCACGGTAGACTCCTATTATTTAAAAAGTAAATTTATCTGCAAAGTATGAATCCAAATCTGCAATTGCAACTCTTTCCTGTTCCATAGAGTCACGGAAACGTACTGTTACGCAATTATCTGTTTCCGAATCAAAATCATATGTTACGCAGAAAGGAGTTCCGATTTCATCCTGTCTACGATATCTCTTTCCGATATTTCCTCTGTCGTCGAATTCGCAGTTGTATTTCTTTGAAAGTTCTGTAAATACCTTCTCGGCACCTTCATTAAGCTTCTTTGATAAAGGAAGCACACCAATCTTAACAGGTGCAAGTGCGGGATGGAATCTAAGGACTGTTCTAACGTCGGGAGCTTCCTCTGTTCCGAGGTTCTCTTCATCATATGCTGCGCAAAGGAATGCGAGCACAACTCTGTCTGCTCCCAAAGAAGGTTCAACAACATAAGGAACATATTTTTCATTCTTAACATCATCAAAATAACTCATGTCTTCGCCTGAAACATTCTGATGCTGTGTAAGGTCATAATCTGTTCTGTCGGCAATACCCCAAAGTTCGCCCCATCCGAAGGGGAATAAGAACTCAATATCCGTAGTTCCCTTTGAATAGAAGCAAAGTTCCTCAGGATCATGGTCACGAAGACGCATTTCATCTTCTTTAATTCCTAAAGAAAGGAGCCAGTCACGGCAGAATGCTCTCCAATACTGGAACCACTCCAAATCTGTTCCGGGTTCGCAGAAGAATTCAAGTTCCATCTGTTCGAACTCTCTTGTTCTGAAGGTAAAGTTACCGGGAGTAATTTCGTTACGGAAAGATTTACCTATCTGACCGATACCGAAAGGAATCTTCTTACGTGATGTACGCTGTACATTCTTAAAGTTAACAAATATACCCTGAGCAGTTTCAGGTCTTAAGTAAACAGTATTCTTAGCATCTTCCGTTACACCCTGGAATGTCTTAAACATAAGATTGAACTGTCTGATATCGGTAAAGTTATGCTTTCCGCAGGAAGGACACGGAATATTATTATCTTCGATAAACTGTTTCATTTCTTCCTGTGAATATGCATCAATGGGTTTTCCCAAATCAATATTGTTCTCGGCAGCGTAGTCTTCAATTAACTTATCTGCACGGAATCTTTCTTTACATTCCTTACAATCCATCAAAGGATCCGAAAAGCCGCCAAGATGTCCGGAAGCAACCCATGTCTGAGGGTTCATAAGAATCGCACAGTCAACACCTACGTTATAAGGATTTTCCTGAACGAATTTCTGCCACCAGGCTCTCTTAACATTATTCTTAAGCTCAACACCTAAATTTCCGTAGTCCCAAGTATTGGCCAATCCGCCGTAAATCTCCGAACCGGGATATACAAAGCCTCTTGCTTTTGCAAGTGCAACAATCTTTTCCATTGTCTTTTCCATAAACTAACTCTCCTTATATAAAATTACTTACTTGTATATAGCATAAATAAGTCCGGAAACACCGTCCTTAAGTTTAACTGATTTACCGTCTTCCATAACATAGGTATTGTCATTAACATACAGCACCTTGCCCGGCAGATAAATTGTATCCTTTGAATCCGAAATAAGAATTTTCTCTTTGCCCATAGTCTTAATATCGGATTCTGCAATAGTCTTGGTAGCATCCTTAATATCAGTCATAATAACATCAAGGGAATATCCATTAAGTAAAGCTTCCGAAGCCGACCCGACAAATATCTGTTCATTATTAAATGCACTGTAGTCAAGGGACGTGGTATATTCCATTACGACTATGGCCTTATCGTTTTCCAAAGCTACCTTATCCAGTTTAATCGCGCCGTCATGGGTCGAATTATAACTGCTGATTTCTTCATCAACCGATGTCTTAAGCTCATTAATGTCGTAATAGCTTTCCTTGAAATCTTCTTTAATGGTTGCGGTAATGCTGCCATTCTTATTAATCATTAAGTTGGAATTGGGATCCTTTGATTGCGACCCGGCGCACCCGGCCAGTACTAAAATCAAAAAAGCGCCAACAAAGGATAAAAATATATATTTTTTCATAACTATGTAATTATAGCTAAGGAAACAATGGTTTTCAACTTATAATTCATCCAAAATTTCCAAGCTTTTAAAGCTCCTGTCTATATATTTGTTACTAAACACCCTGCAAACTTTAATAAGTTCGCCCAATACTTCATCGGATACGTTAAAAGAATACAGCTTTTCGATTGAACTTCCCACTATATATTCCAACGTATAAAGCGTAGAATCATTAAGAACTTCTACCCCCGGCACTGTAGGCGGTCCCGGATATTCTCCGTTAAGCACCAGTGCTTTTATTTCAAATACGCATTTGACAAGTTTTTTGTTTACCCTGGGATTAAGCAGCGTCCTTACAGACTGAAAAAGTAATTTCAGCATCATTACTTCATCATTGTTTTCTCTGGTATAGTAATCCATCAGTTCCAGAAAATACATTCCGTAACAGGCTGCATCAAAATCTTCCCTCATACCTTCAAAATAATTACTTATTAAGGCATCATTTATGGTATATGAACTGCGCCCTTCAAACAGTTTAAACTCTCCGAAAGAAAATGGATTGGTTGAAGCCATCAAACGATTTCCCTGTTTTCTTGCCCCCTTTGCAAAAGCAGATATCTTTCCGCGTTCCTTCGTGAGCAAAACGACACGCCTGTCATATTCTCCCATAGGTTCCGATTTTAATATCATTCCTGTGACTATAGTCAGTTCCTGCATAATTCTTCCTTGGTATCATAACCGAAGTTTTTAAGCAATATATCCGAGTCACGCCAGTCCTTTTTGACCTTGACCCACAACTTTAAGTTGGCCTGCATTTCCACCAGTTCTTCTATCTCATATCTGGCAGCCGAGCCTATCTTTTTAAGCATTGCGCCGCCTTTGCCTATGATAATTCCCTTATGAGAATCTCTCTCGCAAATAATGGTCGCATCTATATCAACAATTGTATCCTTAAAATCCATTCTCTCAATTGTTACCGCTATTCCGTGAGGTATTTCATCCTTTAGACACTTAAGCGCTTTTTCACGAATAAGTTCCGCAACTATTTCGCGAACCGGAATATTGGTAACCGTATCTTCATCATAATACATCTGACCATTGGGAAGATACTTGATAATACACTTAAGAAGTTCATCTATATTGTCTTTTTTAAGTGCCGAAACCGGAACCACTTCGGCAAAATCAAGTTCCTTGCTGTAGATACTGATATATCTAAGCAAATCATCTCTTTTAACCGTATCAATCTTATTAATAACAAGAATAACCGGCACCTTAAGTTCCGATAAGACTTCAATTATATGCCTTTCCCCCGCCCCTATATAGTCGGTAGGTTCAACAAGCCATAATATAACATCCACCTCTGCAAGTGTTCTTTCGGCAACGGTAACCATGTATTCACCCAACCTGTTCTTAATCTTGTGAATACCCGGTGTGTCGACAAAAACAATCTGTTCATTCTGTGTGGTATATACAGTCTGTATTCTGTTTCTTGTGGTCTGAGGTTTGTCGGAAGTTATTGCAATCTTCTGACCGATTATGGTGTTCATCAATGAAGATTTTCCCACATTCGGTCTTCCGACCAATGCCGCAAACCCTGATTTAAAATTATCGTTCATAACATTAATCCTTAAATCAATTGCTTAATATCATTAAATAATTCTTTATTTTCCTCTATCTTTTCGGCATTTCCCACTACACAAATATATCCGTCATCCATGAATGATTTGATATATCTGCTAAGGCCGTGAAGCACATCCTTATCAACTCCGAGAAGTTCATCTCTTTCCCGCTGTATATCTTCAAACGTAAGATTACAAAGATATGCTCCCAAAGAATATGTGCCCCTTGTATAAGGTGTCATAGGTGTATCAAGATCCGACAAAGCTCCGATAATAAACTGAAGCACTTTTCTGTCATCAAGTTCCATATTCTCTATATACGAAGCTGCCTTTTCGTATACATCCACCGTCTCTTTAAGATTAGGGTCCCTGTAGGATACAAAGTAGCAATCACCGTTCTTGTTAAAGGAACTCATACATCCGTATGCACCGCCCAGCACACGAATATTATTCCACAGATAATCATACCCCATCATAGTCCTTAATACACGTAAAGCTCCCGTATACTTAAGACCTGATTTTAAGTAATTACCTGCCCTTGCCACGAACTGAATCTGTCCGGCACTCTTAAATGCCTCATTCTTGGGATAAAGCTGTATTTGCAACGGTTTCTTATCATAATCACAGGTAAACAGCTTATCTTTAAAGATTTTAACCTTCGCTTCTATTTCCGAAGAGCACTCTTTAGTTCCGATGAAGTCGACCATAAGGTTTTCTTTTCGGAATATGCACTTCGAAAGGAGACTTAATTTAGCTACCAAATCATCCTTTTTCTCTTCATAATTATCGACAATATCGGAAACCAGTTCATAGAAAGGTCTTCCGTTAATAAGTTCAGACAACGCAACCGACTTGCTAAAATAACTAAGTGCACGAATAGCAGCCGTTGCATGACCTGCGCTTGCCATGGAAGACTGAATTCTCATCTTCGTCTCATTAAGTATTTCATATAAACGCTTAGTATCGTCATATTTCGAATTAACAATAATTTCTTCTATAAGCTCAAATGCTTCCGGGCATTTATCGTAAAGATACTTAGACTTTATTTCAAAGGATGTACCTATATCGTCAAGATTGTTTAAGTTCTGATATGAAGATATTCCCGGACGTATTCCGCCTGTATGAATGTTAATCTCATTAAACAAATCAGAGTAGGAATAATTCTTCGTATCAACTACTCCGATTACACTCTTTAGTATTCCAAGATAGGGATACAAATCCGCCGGAACATCATTTAAATTAAACAAAAATGATAAATATCCTATTCCGCTTGTAAAGATATCATGATATACGAATGTTGTTCCGTCTATTGTCTTAACGTCATTAACAAGCTTGGAAGCTTCCTTTTTGAGATCTTCCTTTTTAAGAAGCGGTATCTTCTTAAGGTCTTCTTCATCACTGGGAGTAGACTGATATTCCTTAAGTTCCTTTGTTTTATCAACAATAGTCTGCCGTTCTTCCTTCGTTAGCGAATCCTTATAGTTCTTAAGTTTTTCCTTAAGTTTATCATCTTTAATCTTGGTAAGATTAATCTTGGGAGTTACTCTAAGAATTGTCTTGTGAGTGTTATCGATAAAGTATTTCTTTATCAATCCCTCAAAATATCCCTTATCAATATTTTCTTTAAGGAAAGCATATGTCTCATCTGCCTCTATATGCATAAAGGGAGACATTTTGTCGTAAAGCCAGCTGTCAAATGCCTGAAGACCGAGCATTAATCCTCTCGGGTATGAACCGTAATCTGCTTCTCTGTATTTGAACTCAAAATAATTTATGGCTGCCTGAAGGGATTTTTTGTTAAGTCCCTCAGATGCTTTAACCAGTTCCTTTTCAATTACAGAAACAAACTCATCAAGTTTATCCCCTTTGGTTCCCTTGGCCGTTATTGCAAAATAAGGCTGATATATTCCGCCTTCAACACTTGAATATACATCGCTTCCGATTCCCGCATCCAAAAGGGCCTGCTTAATAAGAGCTCCCGGAGCCGAACAAAGCACGTAATCAAGAATATCCAATGCAACATACAGTTTCTTATCCAGCGCCGTTCCTACCGAAATATTATATGTAAGATAATCTCCTTCCGATGATTCTTCATCAAGTACCGAATATTCTTTTTCGATATGCTTAATCTGTTCAAAAGGCTCCTGAACAATAATTTCGGAATCTACTTCAAGATAGTCATATTTACTAAGGTACTCTTCATCAATGAACTTAAGATAGCTTTCGGCATCCATATTGCCGTAAAGGTAAATATAACTGTTGGAGGGATGATAATACTTACTGTGGAACGCCAAAAACTCTTCATAAGTAAGCGAAGGAATATCCTCGGGATCACCGCCCGATTCGATTCCGTATGTGGAATCAGGGTACAAAGATACCATTATTTCATGTTCAACCACATCATCCGGAGATGAATATACTCCCTTCATCTCGTTATATACGACTCCGTTGTAGGTTAATTCGCCGTCGGCATCTTCCATTTCATAATGCCAGCCTTCCTGACGGAATATCTTTTCATTGGTGTATATATTGGGATTAAAAACAGCATCAAGATATACATCAACCAGGTTATGAAAATCCTGGTCGTTGCAGCTTGCCACGGGATATACCGTTTTGTCGGGATATGTCATGGCATTAAGGAATGTATTAAGCGAACCCTTGGCAAGTTCAATAAAAGGGTCCTTAACAGGGAACTTCTTTGAACCGCACAAAACCGAATGTTCCAATATATGGGCAACTCCCATGGAGTCCTTAGGCGGAGTTCTAAAGCCTATATAAAAGACCTTGTTCTCGTCATCATTAAGAAGCAAAGTAACGAAGGCCTTGGTTTTATTATGCTTAAGTATATATCCGTCGGAATTTAAATCCTTAATAAATCTATGTTCAACAATTTCATAGTTTTCAAAACTCATACAGTAAATGACATAAGTGCCAGTTTTGATATAATTACTTCACTGACAATTAAGCCCGCTCCTTTCTTTTTGGCTAAGTTTATCTGTGTTAATTCTTTTAAAGAAATAATCTGCTCTTTATACTCACTTTTAGTCTTTCCGAATAATGTTTTTCTCTCCGACATCATTTGGACTTTGACTTTACATTTTAGTTGTTCATATGTTTTGTATACGAAGCTTTCCGGAGTAAGATAATAAAGTTCTGCTTCAAGCGTATTGGTTTTATCCGATTCTTTAAGAATATACTGGGAAATAATACTTTTTAGCTTAAATGCCAAATCCTCCGACTCAAGCAGTTCCTCGTATGTAAATTTGGCCCCGATATATATGTTCGAAGTATCATTCATTACATACTTATAAGGTTCATATGAAGTTTTATTCTGAGTAATGTTATCAATCAATTTCATCTTCGTAATCGGAATAATCGATGTCTTCTATATTTTTGGAGCTTAACTTAATTGCATCGATTACTTTCTTTTTGCCAAGCCCCGTTTCGTCAATAAGTTCGTTTACAGTAACTTTACGTCCGTATTCTTTGGCAAGAGCAGCCGCTTTTTCCGCAACTTCGTTAACTCTTGAAGCAATCTTCTCATCGGTTTTTTCTTCATCAAGAGTATCTTTTATGATGCCTTCCATTGCATCCATAATAAGTTTAATAAGCATACCCTCTACTTCATCGGGTTCTTCCAATGCACCCAGCATATTCATGCCTTCGGCAAGGGCCAGGTTTCCCTCTCCTATCAAATCTTCGACCATAACTCCCTGGGAAGTATAGAGTTTTGCAATTTCAAGAACCTGAGGAAGATATGCATTTATAAGCATTTCCTTCGCCTCATTATCACCGGCCATTGCCGACATGGTATAGGCTCTTTTCTTATCCGGTGTAATTTCAGCCAGATTTTCTATTTCGGCCTTATATTCTTCGAGGAGATTCCTGTCATCTTCCGATAACAGTTCATCTGCATTAACAGGCTCGTCTATTCCTATCTTATGGCTTTTTAAATAATCAAAAACCATATCCATCTGTTCCTTCGACAAATCAAGTTCCTCAAAGGCTCCGTAGACATCGTCACGGCTGATAACGTTTCCCTGATTCTTGGCCGTATACTTAATATCTTCAAGAATTTTGGCAAATTTTACTTCATCATTAATCATTTTCACACCTTAATTAACATGAATATGTGTAAAGATATGCTTTTCACAATATTCATAATTTCCGTTACATTTAGAGCAGAATCTAAACTGCAATTCCGGATTTGACACTTCTGTCGCACCGCACTGAGCACACTTATGTCTGGTAACATTTCCCTGTGGCCTTGTAACGTTTACACTTGGTCTTTCCTGAGTTTTTCGAATTCGGATTGTAGGAGCGCTTCGCATAATCTTCTTTCGCGATGAAATAAAGAAGACTCCGAAGTTAAGGAGCGATGCAACAATCAGAATGCACATGGGCAAAAATGCACTTCCGCTTCTGAAATACTGGATAACATCATAAACCAATATTGCACCGTAAAATATTCCTAAATACTTAACCTTAATCGGGATAATGAAAAACAGTAATACATGTGCATCCGGGAATGTAGCTGCATACGCCAAAAATATAGACATACTGATATAATACGTCGAAAACAACGACGCATAACCCGGATATTGCCATAGCAAATAGCTAATATTAAACAGAGAAATGAAATACGCAATAAATGCGCCGGCTATTGTAAACAGAATGCCGGAAAAAAGATATACATTATACCTGTAGGTACCCCAGGTTAATTCCAGTGAGGTACCTATAGTGTAATAAAAATACAGTGTAATAAGAATCCATAAATCGACCTGAGACGAAGGCGGTATAAGCACCCAGGAAATTAGTCTCCATATCTGAAAATTATGGATTATCTCATAGGGGTTAAGAGCTAGGTAATCTTGAAGTCCCGGTGCCACAAGGGCTATTATGTAGCCGATTGCATAACATATAACTAAAATGAGAGATAAATTTTTAATGGCATATTTGCCAAACTTTTTTTCGAACTTACTTTGCATTACTCTAACCAAAACCTATTTTTTATCTTAATACCTGAGACCAGTCGGAAATACCGATTACCTTCTTAGCCCAAGTCATGTATTCTTCCTGAGCAGGAGTTCCGAGGACATTCCAAATTTCCTTTGCTTTGCCCTGAAGTGTCGGGAAGAATCCGTTAACATCATATTCAAGATACATATACTGTGTTACGTAAGGGTTACGTTCAAAGGCTGCCCATGAAGCACACAAACCTGCAGCCTGTGCATCAAGGCCTGCATTGGAACCCATACCGATTTCACCGATAATTACATCTCTTACAGCACCTGATCTGTTAAGATAACTCGGCTGTGTCATTACATTTGTAACAATTGAAAGGTT
>JAZUIS010000044.1:0-13917 GCA_045642345.1 Lachnospiraceae bacterium | reverse complement strand
GTCCGAAAATTCTCCGTAAACATATTCGTATTTCCAGCCTGTTATACTTGCGATTTTTTGAAGATACTCATATCCGAAGCCGCTTTTGGGTTCATCTTCTCCGCCCTCATAATATCCGTCCATTGCAAAATAACCCACGCGAACCACCGTCGAAGAATCATCCGCAGCAGTAGATGCCTGTGTGTAAACAGTTGCTATAGGTAATGTAACAGGTACTATAAGCGTCAATATTATTGTGAAAATTAAGATGCGCAAAACAGAATTTTTACTATACCACATGCTTTGTAAATATCCCCTCTAAAATAAATCCCCGTATAACATCGTACCACTTTATTTTACCAAAAAATTCAATTATTTTATCGCAAAAATGTATAAATTTTTCGCGTTTGTCGCAATATGCTATAATTGAATACATAATATCCCTATAATACAAGAAAGGTGCGCCTTAAATGAAATTCTTACTTGTAGGAATCAATTCAAAATATATACATTCAAACCCTGCTTTATATTCCTTAAAAGCATATACCCAAAAGAAACATCCTAACACCGTATTCATAAGGGAATTTACAATCAATAATCCTTTTGATTATATCCTTGAAGAAATATATTCCGAACTGCCCGACGCAATCGGAATTTCCTGCTATATTTGGAACATTTCTCTTGTTAAACGTCTCATAGTTGAACTTAATAAGCTTCTTCCCGATGTAGAGATTTATTTAGGCGGTCCCGAAGTGACTTATTGTGCCAAAGAATACCTTGATAATTATCTTTTTTTAAACGGCATTTTCATCGGAGAAGGTGAAGAAACTTTCCTTGATTTACTTGATACCTTTTCCTACATGGAGGACCCGGATTTTACGGATTCCTTCGGAGATTCAATAGATTCCATTACCTTTGAAGTTCCCGGTTTAATGACCCATGAAGGTGACTATATTCCAAGAGAAAGAGCCGATTTTAATTCCATGCCCTTTATCTATTCGGACAAGATGCTGAATGAGGATTTTGAGCATCGTATAATCTACTACGAATCCCAGCGCGGATGCCCTTTTAGCTGTTCATACTGTCTTTCTTCCATAGACAAAGGTATGCGTTTTCGTTCCCTTACCAAGGTCAAAAACGAAATACAGTTTTTCCTTGACCGTAAGGTTCCACAGGTTAAGTTCATCGACAGAACCTTTAACTGCAGTTCCGTAAGAACACTTGAGTTATTGGAATATCTTCGTGATAATGACAACGGTGTCACGAATTTTCATTTTGAAATTGCAGCCGACATCCTGACGCCCGAAGAAATTACAGTTCTTCAGGACCTACGCCCGGGCTATGTGCAATTGGAAATCGGTGTTCAGACCACCAACCTTCAGACCCTTAAAGCCATTAACCGTCCCTGCAAACTCGATGTGCTAAAAGATAACATTAAAGCTCTTCTTAAGAATCACAATCTTCACATTCATCTTGATTTGATAGCCGGTCTGCCATACGAAGATATAGACAGTTTCATAAATTCTTTTAACGATGTTTATAATATGAATCCAAATCAGTTACAATTGGGATTCCTTAAGGTATTAAAGGGCACCGATATTGACCTTCATCAGGCAGAATACGGCCTTAATCACGAAGAAGAACCACCTTATGAAGTTCTTAGCACCAACTGGATATCTTACCTTGAATTACGTATGCTAAAGCGTGTCGAAGAAATGGTTGAATTGTACTATAACAGTGCACAGTTCGTCACAACCGTTCCTCTTTTATGCAAGTATTTCAAAACGCCTTTTGTACTGTACAAAGCACTGGCCGACCACTACGAAAAGCATAATTATTTCGTAATGAGCCCAAAGCGTTTCCGCAAATACGAAATTCTTTTGGAATTTGCCGAAGAAATGATTGAATTGAATAAAGAAAGAGCACTTAATATCCCCTCTTTGGAAGATATAAGAAGCGCTCTTACTTTTGATTATTATCTTCGTGAGAATCCCAAGTCAAAACCTGACTTTGTTCGTGAGCTTCCCACCGTTACTTTTGATTACGAGCATCGTGACCCGATTACTCAGAATGCCACTTATTACACTACTGTTTCATAGCGGCTTTATTTTTGTACATCATGCTGTCTGCACGTCTGTAAACATCACTTACGCATTTATCCTTCGTAGAATCATAGGCTGCAATACCGCCTGCTATTGACAGCTTGTCGGTGGCAGGAATATCAGACTGCAGCAGTTCATCTATCTGCTTTTTAAATTCATTCATCAATGTTTCTCTGTTATCGTAATCATCTCCTGTCAGAATTACGCAGAACTCATCACCTTCCATACGGTATACGGGACTTCTCTTAAATATCTTGCATATCATAACACAGCAATTATTTATATACGCATCTCCCGCATCATGTCCGTACTCATCATTAATCTGTTTCATATTGTTTATATTAAACACGGCAATTCCGAATCTGAAATTACCAAGCACACGCATCTTCGTGTTAAACTCAATCTCCTTATTATCATAGGCATCCAAATTCTTAACGTGGGTCAAAGAATCCGTTTCCGTAAGTTCAAGCAGACGCTGATTAAGATTAAGCAGGCTTAGATTCTGTCTGTACTTTGACAAAATCATGCTTAGTCTCGAAACATATAGGAAGCCTCTGTTATAATTGCCCAGTTTTTCAAACCCGCCGCAGAACACGAAATATCCTAAATTAAAGCCTCTGTCATGTAAAGGCATGGAAATATACAATTTATTGGATCCCTCTGCCGCACCGGGAACAATTTCTTTGGAATCAAAGTTCTCATATCTTGAAATATTACCGTTTTCGATTGAAAAGATAGCATCCATCGTCCGACTGTAACCCTTATTTGACAGTCTACGATTGGGATTATACACGTCTTTTTCATATATGGGTTCAAGCACAATATGATATGTATCGCCCGTATAATCATGGTCTGTTTCGTATACTTTTTTTAGATTATCGCGCAAATCCTCATATGAAGAACCGTTTGCAATCGTATGCTCCATTTTTCTTAACATACCCTGAAACAAAGAATCTGCGACATCCTTCATATAAGCTCGGGTACCGAGAGGTCTTCTCATAGAATACAAATCCCTCGGATCCATGCATCCACAGCTTTCGCCTTCTATAAAAGTACTTGGAACTTCCTGCGCCCAGGGGCGTTCTTTTCCCTCAATTACATCCATCAAAGTACGTAACGACTCCTGACCCAATTCATAGAAATTCTGATCTACCGTAGATATTACAGGGTCATATATTCGTGCGTAATACTCATTATCGTATCCGGTTACAACCACATCCCCGGGCACAGCATAGCCTGCGTTCTTAACCACATCCGCAACATTCATAGCCAGTGTATCGTTAGCACAGATAATTGCATCAGGCTTATCCTGAGAACTTGAGCGCATAATTCTGTCTACGAAAAGGCATGCAAGCCTCGGCTCCCATTTAGAATAAAATATATGCTCTTCAGGCAACACCATAGCATGCTTTTCCATAGCATCGCGAAGGGCTTTAAGTCTGATATTAGAATCCGGATTATTAATCATACCTGCAATAAACCAGGGATTTCTTTTGCCATGCTTTTCTATTAAATGATTAGCCAGATCATAAGCTCCCACATAGTTATCGCATCCCACATAATACACGCCGTCAGCTTTACGTCCCGTACTTACGCAGGGTATGCCGGCCTCCTTTATTCTCTCTACCAGGCCTTCGTAACATCCCTTAAAATCAAGTCCGTTACCCAATAAAATTGCACCGTCGAATTCATGTAAATCCGGAAGTTCAAAAATATTAAGTTCTCCCTTTTGAATACACTCATCATCAGTGTATGTCGGATATGCTAAAAAGACATACAGATTAACGTTATAATCCTCCATAGCTTTTTCGATTCCGCGCCCGTAGTTTAACAGAATATCTGCTCCCCATCCCGCGCAGAACATTGCTATTTTCTTTTTTGCCATAAGATACCGTCTCCCTATATCAAAATTATTTTCTGTGTTTACGCTGTTGTTTTACTTCGTACATTTTGGCATCGGATTCTTTAACCATTTCTTCAAAATCCGTATAAGGCTTTCCGCCGTTGCAGATTACGTATCCCATACTTGCCGTAAGGGGAATGGGAAGGTTATTTGTTTTTCCGCATTCAAGCAGGCACTTTTCAAGCCTGCTAATATCAGCCTTTAATGTATCTTCATCCTTTAACGCACCGATTACCAGGAACTCGTCTCCGCCCATTCTGACACGAAGGTCAGTTTCGGGGAACACTTCTTTAATGCCCTCTGCAATTCCCACAATCGCAATATTACCCGCATCGTGTCCCAATGTATCATTAATATATTTAAGGCCGTCCATATCAATATACAGGAAGAATACTTTACCTTCATTCTTCTCGTAAAAATCCTGTCCCATTTGAGAATAGGCAAGTCTGTTGTGCAGGCCCGTAAGTGCATCCGTAACCGAAAGATCCTGCAAAATGGCATTCATCTTTTCGATTTCTTCATTCATATATTTAAGCGCTGTCTTTTGCCTAAGAGAAACTATGGCAATAGACAAATAGCCGTTTATTCCGCGTCGCTCCAGTGTTCCCATAACAATTTCCGTAAGGGGATAACATGCATATCCGAAAGTAACTTCGTTATAGTAAAGAGGAAGCACTATCATAATCTTTGAGGTTCTTGCATCGTCCGTATATTCCGGATAGATTCCCTCATCCTTGTTTATCTCAAATATTCCCTTTCGGGTAATCATTACCATCTTGTCATCATAGCCGTCGCAAGCCTCGTGCATATCACCGCTAAGTATACTTTTGTTCAAAGCTATACCTACCCGGCTGCATCCGAAGTGTTCCGCATAACGGGTCAGATTCTTCTGAAAAGCTTCAAGGTCTGCACTGTCCGATACACACTGCAGCGCAAGTCTGTTACACAACGAACGGTTATCAAATATAGCCTGGCCCTTATGAAGTGCCAGTATCTTTTCACGTGAAAAACTGTTAATGGGAATGCATCCGCAGCTTTGTGCCTTGATAACTTTGGCCTTTGTATAAGTCATCATGGGAATATCATTGCCCCGGATTTTCCTAAGCAACAGTCTAAGTGCCGTATGTGTGCTGTCTGACAATCTTACGTCTACGGTAGTCATGGAAGGAATATAGTTACGTGACAGAATATCATTATCAAATCCCGTAACCAGGAAATCCATAGGTGCCTTATGTCCGTCAGCCATTGCAGCCTCGCAATATCCTCTGGCCATACCGTCATTTGCACAAATTACCGCATCCGGAAGATGAAGTCCTTCTGCCTTGAAGTCCTCATAAGCCTGTTTGCCGTCTTCAAATATATAATTGTAATATTTCTTGTGAATATTTTCGGGAGAAATATCATATGCTTTGCAGCAATCCTCAAAGGCTTTAAGACGCACCATTGCATCGGGCGCACCTTCGGGGCCTCCCACGAAATTTAAGACTTTACAATTATGATCTCTTAAAATATGTTCTGTAATCTCATAGAATGCTTCATAGTTATCAACCTTAACTCCGGAAGCATTCTCAATAGGCGTCTCGATTGAAACAACCGGAACACCGTTATCTATGAATCTTTTGGCAGCCTGCTGAACAGCTTCAAGATAATTAAAGCCGCCCACAGCAATAAGGGCGCCGTCATAAGATTCCGGATTGACCAATGTGAAGAATTCTCTTTCCTTCTTAAAGGTCATTCCATCCCATTCATCAATATCAAACCCCACATAAACGTCCACATCAACGTCTCTGTCTTTTACGCCTTCTTTTATACCCTCAAGCACAGACTCTAAATACTCTGTACTCCAGATGGTAACGAGCAAAGCAATCTTAACTGCAGCGGCCATGTCAAGTCCCCTTCCTTGAATTTAAGCCTTTCAATTACCCATAATCGTATTTCATATTATTATACCATTTTATGCGACATTTTCATAAAGAAATTATAATAGTTGACATGTCAACTACATTGATATATATTGTTCATATTGTGTTTCCGGACAGGGGGAGGTAACCATGTCAAATTCCCGCGAAAATATAGGAAAAAACATAGGAATCCTATGTCGTCAACTCAACATATACATAAATCATGAGCTCGAAAAATATAACATAACCGCATCGGAAATTATGTATCTTGGTTCACTTTTTATCAAAGACGGTGTGACTCAGGATGAACTCGTAACGGAATTCTGCGTAGATAAGGCGGCTGTTGCCCGAACCCTTAACTCTCTGGAAGAAAAAGGGCTTATCAAAAGAATATGTAACGAAAACGACAAACGCAGCAAGCGTGTCATTCTGACAGATATGTCATATATGTACAAAGATATACTTAAATCCATTCAGGACAAGTGGTACGAAGAAACATTCGGCCTCTTCGGCGAAGATGATATCGAGACATTCGGGAATTTATTAGACTCGGTCTCTCAAAAGACCCGTTCAATTAATGAGAAATAGATCTATTGAAGAAAAATAAGCTAATAAGAGAAACAGATTAATTGATGAAAATTGATTATTAAAAGAATTAAGTTAATTAATGAAAAATGATTATTAAGAGAATCAAATTAATTAATGAAAATAAATTAATAAAGGAAATAATTTTATGAATCAGAACAACTCAAAAGCAACAGATGAATTTTTGACAGGCAAAATATCTACAGTGGTAATCAAAAACGCTCTGCCTGCAGTTATCGCCATGATTATGGTCGTTGTATATAATCTGGCAGATACGGTATTTATAAGTCTTACCAAAGATGACTATCAGATGGCAGCCGTTGCCATGGGTGCTCCGGTATTTATGATATTCATGTCACTTGGTACATTATTCGGTGTGGGCGGTACTTCCGTTATTTCACGTGCCCTGGGAAATAATGATACCTTAAGAGCCAAGCAGACATGCTCTTTTTGTACCTGGTCAAGTGCAATTATCGGTGTAGTACTTTCTATAGTTTTATTTATATTCGCCGATCAACTGGCATATGGTCTCGGCGCTACCGAAAACACCATAGATTATGCCTGCACTTACTTAAGAATAACCGTAGCATGCGGCGCCTTCTCCATGGTATCCAACTGCCTTTCGAATCTGCTTCGTGCCGAAGGTCAGGCAATGAACGCTATGACAGGTACACTTATCGGTAACCTTCTTAATATCATTCTTGATGCAATATTTATTATCGTATTTAACTGGGGAGTTAAAGGAGTTGCGGTTGCAACCGTAATAGGAAATGTTATCGGTTGCCTCTATTACATATATTTTTACACAAGCAAAAAATCATCCCTCAGCATCAGCATCAAAAACTTCTCCACGAAAGACGGAATTGTCAAAGATGTTGTTGCCATAGGAATATCTGCCTCATTGGCCAATCTCCTTGTCAGCGTAACAACAATTATTGTCAATAAAGAGCTGGGAACTTTTGACGAACTGTATATTCCCGCCTATGGCGTTACATCCAAAATTCTGATGGTCGTATCAATGATCGGTATCGGAATAAGCGCCGGCGTTCAACCCATATTGGGATTCTGCTACGGTGCAAAAGCCAGAGAACGTTTTATGAAATTCCTTAAGTTCTCGATTGTATTTACAACAGGTGTATGTCTTGTTATATCAATTATATGCTTTGCATTCTCAGGGCCTGTAGTTGATGCCCTTTTAAATGAAAAAGCCGCCATGGAGGCGGGCTTACATTTCACTAAAATTATGTTGTTAACAGTATGGCTTACAGGGGCTTTCGTTGTTTTCCAAAATACCCTACAGGCTATGGGAGCAGCTATGCCGGCTCTCCTGTCTTCATTACTAAGACAGGCCGTTATCTACATTCCCATGCTATTTATTATGAAGAGCATAATAGGTTGCGACGGCCTTATTTGGGCACAGCCTGTATGCGACATAATATCAATGTTTATCATTGCCGCAATGGTAATAAGCAGACTCAAAAAGACCGACTGGTCTGTTCAATCATAACCATTCATAATCACCACCGGTCAATGCCAGACTAAGAAGACCGTCCATCTTTTCGACCTCTTCTTCTCCTTCAATCATTTGAAGGAGTTTGGCTGTCTCGGTGTTGGTTGGCATTTCATCATCCGGGCCGAGTTCCATATCAGGTTCTTCGCCGCAGTATGGGCACACCAGTGTCGGTGCTATTCTGATATCAAGGAATCGGGAACCGCATTCTTCGCATTCATAAAATCCTGCCATCTGCGTTCCGTCAGGTACATAAAACATATACTTTCTCCGATAAAAATCTAATTAAAATGTTACTGTCGCCGATAATAATCCATTAAAACTTTACAGTCTTGGGGGCTTCCATAAATGAACTGAAAGTAGCTGTAGCATTCTCAAAATACAATACTTCCGTATTGTCATCATCTTCAGAATACATGCGACGTAAATCAGGATAATTGTCAAGCATGTGCTTCTTAGCTTCTCTTCTGTCATCACGTACCAGCTTGCCTGCTACTCTAAGCCATTTTCCGTCTTTAAAGCAGCATAATTCAACCTTGCCATTAGCCTGAATCTGCTTAGACACATCCTTAACCTTACCTGTCTGAATATATAATTTATCTTCGAACAGATCAATTGTACCAAAGGGTCGTACCCTGGGCTGATCTCCGTCAATCGTTGCCAAATAATAAGTTCCGCATTCCTTAATAAAATCAAATACTTCCTGCATAATAGATACCTCCTTAATCACAATATCTTTATATTTTTGTGTTACTGCACCTTTATATTTTGTGTTACTGCACCGTCATATCCTTCAGTTTATATACCGATATATTCATCATCTTTAGAGCATCTTGTGAGAATAATATATGCAAACCAATACATAAGCATAAGTAGAATGAACCAACCGAAATATGCCGCTGTTGTCTCCGATACAAGGAGGAAATCATAAAGTCCGTGAACCAGCATCGGAACTATAAGAGCCATCCGTTTATAAAATTTACTCTTGTTGGGACCGTACATGGTAGAGTAATTTTCTTCCGCTCTTGCCTTTCCCAAAAACATTCCCATAATAATTGCAAAAATAGCATGTCCGGGAACCGATGAAAACGCTCTTGCTACAGCCGTACCCATTCCGAACATTTTTACATACTTAATATTTTCATAAATAGCGAATCCCATGCTTATGGATACCGAATATACAATGGCATCGAATTTATAATTGAATTCCCGGTTATTCCAGGCACATTTCATAAAAGAAAAGTATTTGACCCCTTCTTCCGCTCCTCCTACCACCAGGAAGTACATTAAGAAATTGGTTATGAAGCTCTCGCCGAATAAGTTATATAAGAACAGTTCTCCCAAAACCTCTATAATAGCCGCAAAAAATGTCGACACTATTCCGGTCCAAAGGAGCCTTAATATAAACGAAATCGGTTCCTTTTCGATTCTGTCCATTTTATACACAAGTATGACCAATACAACGCCCGGCAGAATCGCCAGGATACTCAATATATCAAGCATATATTTTTCCTCCGCTCACATTCCAAAACATTATACTATTATACAAAGTATTATAGATTTACTCAATTTATATATTCAGCAGATTATGATACATCTTATTTTCATGTTGATTTATGTTAGCCTATGTTGGTTTATCTTGCTTCATCTTGATTTAGCTTGCTTCATCTTGATCTATCTTGCTTCATCTTGATTTATCTTGCTTCATGTTATTTCCTCGATATACAAAAAAATACTATTTTTCACCAACAAAAAAATCTTTCTTTGGTTAACATAAATCGAATTTCTCGATATACAAATAAAAATATGATTTTAACGAACTAACGAGTCATGCGCAGACAGGCTCGAAATCAGCCGTGGAAGCTTGCTCACAAACGGCTGTATTTCAGACTGGATTCATAGGGTGACAAGCGATATGAGCAGGAACACGCAGTGTTCTGCGAATTCGGTTGTCAGCATGGCGAGTTAACCGCAGAAAATATCAGTTTTATTGAGTTTTGTACCACTCTTATCAATCGTTTTCACCCTTTTGGTGGTACAGAATCCTAATTTATCATTGTTTTGTACCACTCTTATCAATCTTTCCCACCCTTTTGGTGGTACAAAATCCTAATTTGGCATTGTTCTGTACCACTCTTACATTAGACAATTCGAATTTTCTCTATATCGAGAAAGTTAGGAAATAAAAAGCATATCCGGCATAAGATGCATTTACAACCCAAGAGGCATATCCGGCATATAAAAACGGCTGTACTCTACAGGGAGCACAGCCGCAAAACAACTAATATTTAAAAAGCACTATAATTAAAAATCACTACAAGCAAAACTACTATACATAAAAATCGCTATAGTTAAAAATCACTATACCCCAAATTTATCTTAGGCACTCTTCTTAACCAAAGATACGATTCCTATAATGATAAGTATCGGCAACGCCACTATAATTCCGCCGGATAACGCAATCACTATCAAGACTATTGGGCAAAACACTATGGCAAAGAGCACCTTGCTGATTCCCCATGCGGCCTTAATCGCAAAAATAATCAGTCTGCCGAAAACCGATATCATCAATAATACAAATAATGCTGTAATCATATATTTCCTCCATTCAAATGTCCGCTCGGAACATCATTGTTTGTTTTGATGATTTTATTCTATAATCCCTTCATTAAAATGCAATGTTAAAAAGATTAAAATTTGATTAAAAAATCATTTCGGCATCCTTTAATCTGCAATATAGATTTTCGCCTTCGTAATAGGTCTCGAATTCGCCTGTCACCGTAACTTCCTCGCCGGGAGCAGGATAATCTTCCGGATATGAATAATCACCTTTAAGAATGAATTCTATACCCTGGGCACAGCAGGCCGTTGCATCCTGAATTATACAGGCAAAATATATTTGTCCCGTAACATCATCTTCATAAACCGAAAACAAGCCGTTCATTTTGATTGTTCTGCCCATATAATCGTCAGGATTAACCATAATGTTATATACTTCCGAATAAACCATTGTGCTGCTAAACTGCGTCAGATCAAGCATTTCCGTGGAAGCCGGTATATCTGTATTATCTTCCGAAGCCGGTATATCTGTAGTCTCTTCGGCAGCCGATATATCTGTAGTCTCTTCCGCAGCCGATACATTAGTACTCTTTTCAGCAGACAGTACATTCGTATCCTCTGCCAATGTTTCCGTTACCTGTTCTTCCGCCGCCTGCTGCTTTTCTTTACTGCATCCTGTTGCAGTTGCAAGCAACAGACACATCAGTAATATCGACACCATACTCTTTTTCATGTTTATCTTCCTTTCTTAATCCCGCCAATCACAAAGCATATAACGAATGCAATAAAATCAACCGCAACTATTGTCGAACCGACAGGTGTTCCCGCAAGTATCGAAAATACAATTCCCCCCAATGCGCAAATAACGGAAATTATTGCGGAGCACCAAGTTACCTTTAAAAAGTTATTAAATAATCGCATAGCTGCAAGTGCCGGAAAAATTATAAGTGCCGAAATAAGCAGCGAGCCCACAAGATTCATTGCAAGTACTATAATTACCGCAATTGTCACGGCAATAATCAAATTGTACATGTCTACTTTGGTTCCGGTTGCTCTTGCGAAATTTTCGTCAAATGTAACGTCAAATATTCTGTGATAAAAAAGTATAAAGAATACCACAACCGCCAGTGATAAAATTCCGCATAACCACACTTCGTTTTCCCGAAGAGTAAGAATCGATGTTGAGCCGAACAATGTAGAACACACATCTCCCGACAAGTTACTCGAAGTGGAAAAGAAGTTCATCAAAAGATATCCAAACGCCAAAGCTCCTACCGATACCATCGCAATTGCCGCATCACCGTTAATACCGGTCTTCTGTCCGGATTTAAGCAAAAATACAGCACATATCACCGTAACCGGAAGCACCAGGAACGTGTTATCGGATAAGCCCAGCACACTTGCTATCGCCATTGCGCCGAAAGCCACATGTGACAAACCGTCTCCGATGAAAGAAAATCTCTTAAGTACAAGCGTAACTCCCAAAAGCGAAGAACATAAAGCAATCAGGACACCGACTATCAGTGCATATCTTACGAAAGGATATTCCAAATACAAAATAAGTTTTTCCATCATGAAATGCCCTCCACATTCTGTAACGCAAGGAACTTCTTTCCCGTGTCACTGTTTAGATACTCCTCTTTAGTCCCAAAGAACGTTGTCTGACCTACATGCAGCACATGGCTTGCATAGTTAATTGCAACAGCTATGTCATGGGATACCATTATTACCGTAATTCCTTCATCATTGAGTTTTTTGATAAGCTCATATAATTCCGTCATCGCCTTAGGATCAAGACCCGCTACAGGTTCATCCAGTAATATAAGTTTTTGTGTTGCGCACAGGGCTCTTGCCAACAAAACTCTTTGCTGCTGGCCTCCCGAAAGCTCTCTGTAACATTTCTTCGCCAGATGACCGATGTTCATTCTTTCCATATTATCCTTCGCAAGGAGCTTTTGAGCTTTGGAATAGAAAGGTCGAAAACCCATTTGTCCCTGACAACCGGATATTACGATTTCTTCCACAGAAGCCGGAAAATCCCTTTGAACAACAGTCTGTTGCGGCAGATAACCTATTTCATTTTTCTTTAATCCGTCGCCAAACAGAATTTCACCCTCAATCGGTTCTATCAATCCCAATATTGTCTTCATCAGCGTGGATTTCCCCGCACCGTTCTCTCCAACGATGCAAAGATAATTTCCTGCATCAATCTTAAAATTAACTTTGCTTATTATCTCCCTGCCCTCATATCCCAGGGCAAGATTGCTTCCGGTTAATATAGACATTCAAACTCACTTTCTTAATTTAGTGCCATTTTTAATACATCAAGATTACTCTTCATTATTCCAAGATAAGTTACCCCATCGGCCACATCCTGTGATGTTACCGACTGCATAGAATCCAATGTGAGAATTTCCTGATTCTTATCCTGTGTGTTTTCTTTAATTGTTTGGGCAATTTTGCCGTCTGCGCTCTCTATCTGAAGAATTGACTTTAATCCAAGTTCGTCCGTTTTGGCAGCAAGAAATGTTATTGTTTCAAAGCTTGCTTCCGATTCTGCAGAGCATCCCACAAATGCAGCATAATAACTGAGTCCATAGTCATCTGTCATATATCTGAAGGGAAATCTGTCGCCGAATAATACGGTCTTAACAGATGATTCGCCAACGGTCTTTTCGTATTCCTTATCCAGTTCATCAATAGAGGCTATATAATTTACGGCATTTTCTTCATACAATGCCTTATTGTCCTCATCCATTTTGCCCAATTCATCAGCAATGTTTTGGCATAGTACTTTTACGCTTTTTAAAGAAAGCCATACATGCTCGTCATATTCGGGGCCCTCTTCTTCGCCTTCTTCTTCCTCCTCTTCACCTTCCATGCCTTCGACAAGTTCCTCTTCCTTTACCGACGAACCGAGGACATCCATAAGATCTATAACTACCATATTCTCGTTCACCGCTTCCGCAAGGGCATCTTCCACCCATTCATCAGACTCACCGCCTACATAAATAAACATATCACAGGTTGTAACCTTTACTATGTCATCTGCAGTGGGTTGAAAGCTGTGAAGATCAACCCCGTTATCAAGTAACATGGTAATTTCAACATTTTCATTTCCCTTAGTAAGCTGCTTAACCCAGTCATATTCAGGGAAAATCGTAGTCACTATAGAAAGCTTATCCCCATTAACCGCGGTACCTTCCTTATTGCATCCTGCAAGAATTAAAAATGACATTACTGCCATCAAAAATATACTGATTATTTTCTTCATATTAAATTGCTCCTACCATAAGTGTATGACCAATAAAAATGATGGTTATGCACTTATCCCTTTCTATAGATTTATAGATGATCTGAGACACCTGGGATAATCCC
>JAZUIS010000043.1:0-8936 GCA_045642345.1 Lachnospiraceae bacterium | reverse complement strand
ATGCCATCCACCATTAGGGATACGAACCATAATATCCTGCTGCTCGCGATCTCTTAACTGTTCCGTTGTATATTTATCAAGAAGACTCTTCTTGCATATCTTAGTTCCAAGCCATTTACATTCATCTCCTGTAATTCCGGGGAATTCATTCGTTACCGAAAGCAGATTTCCCGTAACTTCTTCAAGATTCAAGTAGCAGTAGAAGTTCCTTTGAGCCAAAGCATATATTTTGTCATCCTCAACCGTTGTAACAAGCTGCTTTAATGTATCAGGATTGGGGATTTCATCCACGTCGCTAAAAATAACAACATCGTCATTTGACGCTTCCTTAAGGCCACGCATCACCGCACATTTCTGATGGGAATCACGTGTGAATGCATCACAGTCCATAGGCGTATCATCCACTATTACATGGATAATCTTATCCTCAAATTCCTTAAACTTATCTTTATTCTCATTAAAATAAAGCGGCTTGGGATTGCCTGAAAAGGTTACTGTAGATTCACTAATCACGAACTTATCTACAATATCACCAAGTACATTAAGCCTTAGCTTAAGAATATCTATTTCGTTAAAAAACTGAAAGCAATCGTAAATCATTATTTCTTAAAGCTCCTCTTCAGCTTACGTTCTGCCCTTATTAGCAATTCCGGTTTTCCTTTAAATCTTGGGTATTCTGAATTGGTACCCGCCCACTTATGAAAAGCAAAAGGAGTAATACCCTCAATCTCAGGAATCATATGTTCATGCGAATAATACTTGGCAACTTCGATAGGGGCAATCTTCATACCTGCTGCCTCAACCAGGTGCCTGTTCTTAACGCACAAAAATCCGTCTTCGTGGAAGAAACCATGGTCTTCCTCAAAAGGAAGATTCGCCTCCTTAGGAAAATCAAGGAGTCGCTTGGAACGAATTCCGACACTGTTCCCAACTCTTTGAAGGTTTCCATTAATATCTCTGTAGGTGAAATCGTCATGGGGATCCGGCCAGGGAGCTCCTATATAATCATAATCAAGGAATTCTTCCTTCCAGCATTCCGGATGAACCACAAATCCATCATAATGAACTATCATCACATAGTCCGTATGAATATGATCTGTAAGTTCATATATCATTTTGTAATTAAAATCATCTATATTATTAAGGCGGGTCGTTTTAGAAAAACGTATATTTTTAGGAAGATAAACAGGTTTCTTATCAGAAATAAAAACCGCATCCCCGAAATCCACGTTTTTCATACTATATTTCATTGCCTTAACCGTCTCCATCACCTTAACAGAAGTCATTGCCATAAGGGTAACTTCCGGAAGTTGGAGGCGTCCGTTTACGAATCGTTCCATAATTTGTTCCTTATTAAGCTATAGCAGCCGCAACTATTATATCATATATTCAATTCATAACGCTCAATTATAAAAATAAGTGCCATGAAAGAGCAAATATAGTAAAATGAGTTTTATGAACATCATACGAATGACAGGCGGCCTTGGAAACCAAATGTTCCAATATGCCCTTTATCTTAACTTCATAGCTCGCGGTATCGAATGCAAATTTGAGGATTGGACAGAATATGTTGATAAATCAAACGCCCGTCCCATTCTTCTTAAAGATGCCTTCAATATAGATTATCCTGCGGCCTCCTTAGAAGAACACACTGAATTTACAGATTCTTATATGGATTTTTATCATCGTATTCTGCGTAAGTTACGTGGGCGTAAATCACGTGAATATGCAGAATCAACTGCTAATTTTGACCAGGCTGTTCTTGATAAACAGAATGCTTATCTTACAGGTTATTTTCAATCCGAAAAATACTTTAAAGACGTAGAAGATGCTGTCCGCAAAACATTCGTTTTTACCGATGCTGTTGTTACTAAAAGTCGACAACTTGTCGATTATTCTTCTTTAAATAATCCCGTAAGCCTTCACATTCGTCGCGGAGATTATCTTGAAGCAGAATCAATTTATGGAAATATCTGCACAGATGAATATTATATTAAGGCAATTTCCTATATAAATGACAATATACCAAATCCAACTTATCTGGTATTTAGTAACGATATCCCATGGGTTAAGGATTGGTGTACCAAAACTGCGAACTACATATCATTCAATTATTTCGTCCCCGAAAATACCACTGAGGAAACAGGGTATCTTGATATGTGCCTTATGAGCAATTGTAAACACAATATAATAGCCAACTCCTCTTTTAGCTGGTGGGGGGCTTATCTTAACCAAAACCCTGACAAAATTGTAGTTGCTCCTTCTAAATGGAACAATGTCAATAATCAAAAAGATATATTTTCATCATGGATGACTTTAGTATGAAACTGATTTCTGTTATTGTACCTGCGTACAACGTTGACAAATACATATCTCGCTGCCTCAAGAGTATTTTAGGACAAACATATACAAATCTTGAAATACTTGTAGTAGATGACGGCTCAACAGATGACACTCCAATCATAATTGATGATTTCGCTTCCAAGGATTCCCGAATAAAAGTGATTCATCAAAAAAATGCCGGTCTTTCAGGTGCCAGAAACTCAGCTCTTAAAATAGCTTCCGGTGATTACATAGGTTATGTTGACGGTGATGATTATATTGAACCGACCATGTATGCAGAAATGGTCAACTCATGTGAATCTACCGGTGCCGAAATGGCCGTCACTGAGTATAAAGAAATTGGCGGAAACGAGGAACGACTTTATTCAGGCAATACTTATGTTTTATCACGCGATGAAGCACTTAATACCTTCATCTGCGATGACAAATCCTACCGTATTTATCATAGTGTCTGGAGTAAACTCTATCGAAAGGACATAGTCGATGGGCTTATTTTTCCTGTTGGTCATAATTCAGAAGATATCATGTACACTACTAAGGCTCTGTGTGCCTCATCAGCATGCGTAATGATTGATAAGCCACTATATAATTATATCTTTGACCGTGCCGACAGCATCATGAACACAAAACTTGAATCTCGCCGCTTTAACGACGAACTTCCTTTTACAAGAGAAAAGGTTGAATACTTTAAAGAACTGGGATTAGTGGATTTGTATACTAAAGCTGTCTATTACTACTACCACCGCCTTCTTCTATACTATTCGGATTTTAGAAACAGAAAGATGAAAGCTGCTGCTAACAAAATTGCCTTAGAAATTGAAGAGAATAAATCTGTCATCAAGAAAGTATATTCCGGTTATTTTGCAAAAAAAGGAGACCAAGCCAGAATGAAACTGTTTTTGATCTCTCCTTCTTTGTTTTATCTAATCGTTAAACTGTATGATAAAATTATCGTTCCTATCAAAAGTAAATAACGTTTTTGTTCTGTAATTTTATTTTACTTTCTTTTCAACTCTGCCTTTAGAATTAATGAGAACCATACCCTCCGTATAGATATCAGTACAATCAACTCCGTTAAGCCACGGTGAAGGGGCAATCAATATCTTGTCCGGATTATCATTGAGCCATCCGCTCCACCAACTAAAACTTGAGTTCGACAGAATATTATGCTTGCATTTACTAAGCAAAAACATATCAAGATATGAAGTATATTCATCATTAGCTTCAACAAGGACGAATTTCTTACGAAGCTCCATCATCTCATCTCGGGTCATACTTTCACTAATCTGAGTCATAACTATTTCTTTAAGCCACCCCTTAATCCACTTCGGCTCATTACTAAACACAAAGAATCTGGCATCCGGGTAGCGTTCAGCTACATACTTAATGGCGGCTCCATAATACTCTTTGGTACAGATATCCTTATAAAGGTCTTCATTATATCTAGAGTCACTTCTTCGTATGTGAATTCCCACAGAATTAGATTTCATTATTTCATCATAGTAAATAAGGAAATTTTCATTCGCTTTAGGCGGAAGACTTAAATTCTCTATTGCCGGAAAAGTATATACCTGTCTCACTTCAGGCAAAATATCCTCAAAATACTTCTGGCTCATGAATTTACCATCAATATACACATTATCCTGTTCCATAATAGCAGGATCATAAAAGCCGTTCTCTTTGATAACGTTACGGCGAACCTTACCAAACAGACGTCGGAATCTATCCTTTAATTCTCTCGATTGATCCGTATAAGCAACTATTTCTTCCCAAGTAGCACGAGGGTAATCAATATCAAATACAGACAACATAATAGGACGAGTTAACTCGTCTCTGTACTCATTAATATCATCAAATTTTACTTCGCGGCCTAACCTTAACAGTTTCAAATAAAAAGCATATTGAAACATCTGTCTTTCAAGGCCGCCTGACATTCTGATAATGTTCACTTTAACATCTTCCTTCTTCCTCAAGCCATGCCTGGAACATCAATATATACCAGATTTGAACGCACCATACATTATTATCTACATAATTCTTCCATAAGGAAGTGACTACTTCGTGGTTAAGATATCCCTGTGCGATAAGTTTTGACGGAGCAATAAGATTTTCTGCCCATTCTCGTAATTTGGCATCCTCTCTAAGCCATTTTTCAATAGGAATTCCAAATCCCGTTTTAGGTCTGTCCATCATTTCCTTAGGAACATATCTGTATAAGACTTCTCGTAATACTTTTTTCCCTATCTTATTCTCTTCGTCATAAAGGTAATCTATCGGAAGGGACCAGGCAAACTCTACAACATCCTTATCAAGCATAGGTACTCTGGTTTCCAAAGATACTGCCATAGCGCACCTGTCAACCTTAACAAGAATGTCATCCGGATGATACATAAGCATATCCATTAACATGATATCATGATGAACTTCACCGGTATAGTTAGGCTCCATTAAGTCATTCGAACCGGCTAAAGTACCTTTGGCATTAGCAATATCCGTAATAAATGAATCACTGTTAAGAGAAAGATTATACATATCCTTAGGGCCGCATGCTCCAAGCAGCGATGCCCTAATGCGAGTACTACGGTTACTGCATAATGGCGTATGAAGTACTATCGAACTAACCGGTTTTCTTAATAGATATGGAATGTTCTTAATTTTGTTCCACCCTTTCGCAACAGACTCATACTCTCTGTATCCGCAGAATAACTCATCGCCACCATCACCTGACAGAGAAACAGTTACATGTTCACGAGTCATTTTAGAAACAAGGTAGGTTGGGATTTGAGAACTATCCGCAAAGGGTTCACCAAAGATATATGGTAATTTAGGGATTACATTCTTCGCATCGTCTTCTGTAATGTATAATTCAGTATGCTCTGTTCCCAGATGCTTAGCTATTTCTTTTGCGCATTCCGCTTCATTAAAGTCTTTTTCATTCATTCCGATAGTAAAGCTCTTTACCTTAGCGGAAGAAATTTGTTGCATTATTGATACTGTAGTGGAAGAATCAATTCCTGCCGATAAAAATGCACCTAACGGTACATCCGAAATCATCTGCCCCTTAATGGAATCCCTAAGACGTTTATCCAGTTCATCTACCGCATCGTTAAATGAACCCTTAAACAGATTATGCTGCCCATTATATGCAACTTCCTTCATATCCCAATACGGTTTTACGATAACATCCGTTCCCGTATCAAATGGGGCGGCTATTGATAAGACTGTTCCCGGCTTTAACTTATATATTCCCTCATATATAGAATAGGGGGCCGGAATATATCCATTTATGAAATACAAATCAAGAACGCCTGTATTTATTTTATTATCAAATCCTTCCAACGCCGCAATAGAACCAATATCCGAAGCAAAAACAAAAGCATCTCCGACCCTTCCGTAATAAAGCGGTTTTTCACCTATACGGTCGCGGGATAAATATAGCACGTGTTCTCTTTTGTCATACACTGCAAATGCAAACATGCCTTTACACTTCTTTACGGTTTCATCGATTCCGTAAACCGATATCATTTCCAATAATACTTCTGTATCGGAAGTTCCTGCAAAATCTGATGCACTTATACCTAAAGAACTGTCAGTAAGCAGCGATTCTTTCAACTCTAAGTAATTGTATATCTCACCATTAAACACAATTACATATCGTCCGTTATGTGACGTCATAGGTTGGGCACCGTTATTCGATATATCAATAATCGATAATCTTCTGTGCCCCATAGTAAGTCCGGCCTCTTCAACAGTAACATATCCACCACTATCCGGGCCTCGATGAATCATACGGTTCATCATTCTTTCAATATTTAATTGATGGTCGTATTTGAAGTTACAAAACCCCGATATGCCACACATTTGTTATTTAACCTTTCAACACAATATATAGTATGCCTATAAATAACACCACAACATCTTAAAATTGATTTTCGGTCTCACTGTTAAAAACTTGCAGAAAATTCACAAAATTGTGTCTCTTATAGATACAATTATAAATTCGAGAAAATTGCGGTAATTGTCAGACAATTATATTTTAATTATAAATCAATCGCTATTTTATGACTTTCCCAGTATTAGCAAGGTTTTCAAGAAAGTATTCCCATCGTTTCATCACGATTTTAGGTGAATAAATAGCGCGCGTCTCTGATGCAGCACGCCCAATTTGGTCTGCAAAATGCAAGTTGCCCAATAGTTTTTGCAAGCAATCTTGCATCATTTTTTCATCTCCGACCGAAATCAGCAGTCCATTAGAACCGTTTGTTATTAATTCGGCCGGTCCGCCGCAAGGACAGTCGGTTGAAATAACCGGAAGACCAAGCATCATAGCTTCGATTAATGCATTAGGACTACCCTCTGTATTGGAAGTGAGTACAAAAACACCCGCTTTTTTAATTGTGTCCGCCACATTCTGAGTTCTGCCCGGAAGAAGAATTCTCTCTGCCATTCCCATTTTATTAACTTTATCTATTAGCGATTCACGTAAGTCCCCTTCACCATAAATAATCAGTTTATAAGCAGGATACGCATCAGCCACTTTAGAAAAAGCATTAATAACAAGTTCATGATTCTTATTGGCATCTATACGTCCGACAGAAACAATTGTTTTATCCCGTTCACCCTCGTAACGATCTACATCAAATTCCGGAGCCATGGGATTTTTCATTATTATAGACTTCTTTAAAACACGACGAGGGAAGAAACTCTCACTTTGCTTAGTCTGAAGTACTACAGCATCAGCATGGGCAAATAGCAGCTTGGCACAAATTCTAAGAAAGGGAGTATAATATTCTTCCGTAGGAGTTCCTGCAAGACCCACTGCAACAGGTATCTTCAAGCCTCTTGAGGTTAATATTGTCATCATATTAGTCTTGCCTATATAGGATAAAATAACGTCAGGTTTTTCTTCTATCCATATCTGGCGAAGTTTCTTAAATCGTAAGGAAAAATTATGTATTCTATTGGAAGTAAGTTCCTCCTTAGCAGGTTCGCAGATTACTCTTCTAATCCTTGAATCTAACGGATATTCGCCATCTTCTATACGAACATTTACCATAAGTACATCATATCCGTCTGCAGCCAGATAATTGGCAATATTGCCAACCTTACGCTCCGTTCCACCATATTTCATTCCTGATATATATAATGCTATTTTCATTTCATATTAGTTCCTATCTACATTAAATACAGGTATCCAACCGGAAGTCGGAATATAAAACAACTCTGAATCCCATATAATATCAGTTGCTTTTTTATTATTATAGCGCTCATCATTTGATAAAATAAGCGCCTCGTCCTCTTTATTACATAGCAAATACGATCCTCGACAATTTCTAGCGTGAATAAGAGTTGGAATTCGTGATATGTCAGCTCCCATCAAATTCCCAATTGTCTCGTCAAAGGTAACCGGATTATCTCCCATTGCTATTATACCAACATTCTTAGGCGACGGCTCTACAGGGCCTTCTTTTTCGCCCGATATAATCATATCTGCCACTATTAAATACTTGCGTTGCTTCGTAGCCTGCATAACTCCATTCTTGTCCGCATACATAAGAATCTTATTAAGATCAATTATGGTACGGCTTATAGTATCATTGCCATACCAGCTGCCTTCCATATACTTATCCTTACCAAACCAATAATTCAAATTAGAGCAAACGGCAAACCCTTTATGCATTAATTTGGCTTTACCATATTCCTTGGCCGTCTGTGAATAGTAATTCTGCTTATCTAAGAAATAATCTGCCATTTTCTTCAGAACAGAAGGCTTTAGATATTCATCTCCACCTTGAGATTTGGCACCGTTAGTATGATGAGGCAAATATTCTTTTCTGGCATTAATTCCAACCAGATTCTTAAGAGAAATGGTAACACCTGCTTTTCTATGGGTTTTCGGCTTCGGAATGTTGATAATAACATCAGCGCTTAATATATCTTTGCTAACATAATATTCATTCTTAATCGCATTATGATGTTGCTTTAAAATAGCCGGATCATAGTTTGTTATACGCATGTTATCAAAAAACTTTGCTGATTCACCGGCGAATTCACTCTCATCCTTTAAGTCAACAACAATACCTTTATCCTCAGAAACTTCCGAATAATGGATTCCATCTTTAACAACAGATTTAAGGCCTCTAAAATCAACAAAAGATATAGAAATACCTTCCGGAACCGTATTCTCATAGTATTCCTTCAAACGATCATATCCGCTTGTTTTCATTAAATTATCAAAGTCACACTCCTGCATAGGAGCATCTCCGACTATGATTCTTCCCTGATTACCCAAAGCCTTAATTACATAGTCAATTACAGGAGCCACAACGCTGGGCTGTGTATAAAGGCATTCCGTGCCTAATCCGTTAGGGTTAACATCCATAACCCAGTTAGGCTTCAGCACTACGGTATTTCCCGGAATAATAAGATCACCCAGTGGATTCCACCAAGATGTACCATAATTAGCAGCATCTAAACCCATCATTTTAAAGCCTTCCAGTACCATATCATATACATGATTATCTGCGGAAGGGCGAAATGAACCCTCTTTAGGGTAACTGTATTTATTTGTCTTAACTATTGCTACTCTGCTC
>JAZUIS010000042.1:0-5662 GCA_045642345.1 Lachnospiraceae bacterium | reverse complement strand
TAGTCAAAGAAAACTCCAAGTACCACTGCAATAATAACGACAGGAGCAAGTGCAATTATTAAGTTAAGTAATGCTTCCTTCTTGTTTTGTTTCATTAATCCAGTCGTTTCGGTTCCTATTTATAGAACTCATGAACCTTTTCAATAATGTAGTCTGTCTGCTCCTTAGTCAGCGAATAGAACATGGGAAGTCTGACAAGCCTTTCGGATTCTACGGTCGTATATTTATCTTCGCCATGGAAGCGGCCAAACTTCTCGCCTGCAGGTGCAGTATGAAGCGGAATATAATGGAATACCGTCAAAATATCATTGGCTTTCATAAAATCAATAAATGCAGTTCTTTCTTCCAGGTCCTTACATTTGATGTAGAACATGTGACCGTTATGTGTAGCATAATCCGGGATATACGGAAGCTCGATTTTACCTGCCGAAGCTAAATCACTAAGGCCTTCATAATACTGATTCCATCTGTCAAGTCTGGTATCATTAATCACGTCCGCTATCTCAAGCTGAGCCCAAAGATATGCTGCATTCATATCTGAAGGAAGATAGGAAGAACCGTAATTCATCCATCTGTATTTATCTACCTGTCCTCTGTAGAACTGACTTCTGTTAGTACCCTTTTCCCTTAATATCTCGGCATCAACTATTTTATCCGGATCCTTAATAAGAAGAGCGCCGCCTTCACCCATGGAATAGTTCTTGGTCTCATGGAACGAAAGGCACCCGTAATCGCCGAAGGTACCAAGGGGTTTTCCTTTATATGTACTCATAATTCCCTGGGCATCATCCTCAACCACCATAAGATTATGGCGCTTGGCTATATCCATTATGACATCCATATCAGGTGATACACCTGCGTAATGAACCACTGCAATAACCTTGGTTTTATCCGTAATAGCATCTTCAATAAGGTTCTCATCGATGTTCATGGTTTTAGGATTAACATCCACGAACACCGGAACAGCTCCTCGAAGTACGAATGCATCGGCAGTCGATACGAAGGTATAAGACGGCATAATAACCTCATCGCCTTCTTTGACATCACATAAAAGTGCGGCCATCTCAAGCGCGTGTGTGCAGGAAGTCGTCAATAAAGCTTTTGCGGTACCTGTCTTCTTCTCAAGCCATTCATTACACTTCTTGGTGAATTCGCCGTCACCGCAGATGTGCATATTATCAATAGCCTGTTTAACATATTCTGTTTCCTTACCCGTAAAGGGCGGAACATTAAATCGAATCATTTATATCTCCTATTCAAAAACCACGAATCTGTCATTCATAAACGTAGTCTCGTAATCATTATCATTTATATACCGATTCACCAAATCAAGCTTAATTGAATTATCCGGAGTCTCATATATAGCTCTTGATAATACAACAATCGGTCTTGTAGCTTTGTTACCGGCATCAATGCTGTTAATTGCTGTTTCCATAGTCGCCACCGGATTAGATCCAAGATCTGACCAACTGGTGTTAAGTGCCGAAGGCATATCAAGATAATAGCTAAGACCCGGAATATCTCCGTACAGGATTAAACTTCTATCTTTGGTCAGATTATTAATCATGAAATACTCCGAAATTTCAGACAAAGCATATGCATTATCCATAGTGGTCTTAGAACCCTTTAATATTTCATTATTGCTTACCGTCGTATTAAGCTTCGTGCCGTCTTCACCATCTAAAAAGATATATCCGGCTCCCACGCCTACTGCCTGTATAAAGAAAGCAATAAGCACTGCACCAAGCATTGCCTTAGGCGCAAAAAGCGGAACCTTTTTGGTAACATCAAGATAATTTCTGCCCCATCGCACAAACCTGTATACTATCCATAAGGTTACAGGCGCGATAAAGAACAAATTATTAAGTGCAGGCCAGATATAATTATTGGAACCAAGGGGAGTAATCAGTATCACAATAAGGGATATTGCTCCGATTAACTTCCAGTCATAATTTATGGATTTGGATGCCATCATCCAAATATTACATACTATCGAAATCAGTAGGAAAATTGCTCCCCACTGGAGAGCTGATTCCTTCTGATAATACTTAAAATTGTACATTCCCCATTTATACAAAACGAAGAAAAGCAGTCCTATGCAGACACAGTATACGATTTTACGAAGTTTCATATATTTGCCCGGCCATAGAAGCATAAAGGGAATTCCGGGAAGGACACATATAATCATATATAGCGCCCACTTAAATCCGTGCCAGTAGGCATCCAGAACGGACATCAGCATCTGTCCAAAAGTATATTCGCTGTTAGCACCGGATATTCCGAATACACCGCTTATCATTTTTCCGAAAGTACCGGAACCATAGCTAAGAGAAAGGGCAAGAAGTATAAGTCCAAAGGCAATCACATAACCTAAAAAGCACAGCATCGTCTGCTTAAATACTTCCGAAAAGTCTTTCTTTTGCATCATTCCGTAATACCAAAGGGCAAAAATGAGCAATACTTCAAGTCCGTTGCCGGGGAATCTTACGAAGGTATTGATTCCAAGAAGCAGTCCCGCATATACCAGACATCTTGATCTGTTGGTTCCTGCCAGTCCTCTAAAAAGCATTACACATGCTCCCAAAAGGAAGAAGTATGTCAGGTAATTATATAAAATTACTGTCGGTGCCCAGCACATTCCTATTGCCAGAACTTCTGCCAAAAAAGCCAGCCATGAGGGCATCTTCGTACTAAAGAACCTGTATGCAAAAAGTGCCATCACACTTACCGTAAGGCTTCCGTACACTTTCATTCCAATCAATGTTCCGCCAAAGGGAAGCTGCGTAAACAAATGACCTACCGCATTGGAAATATATGTCAGCAAAAACCATACATCCTTTGAGCCGTCAAAGAAAACATAATTTCCCAAACTGTAAGATGTATCTGTCAAATCAACTCCGCGGGTCACTTTTATTAACGGAAATATCAAAAGTACCAACGGAAAAAAGATATATTTACTTAACGTATAACCCTTCTTAATGATTCTGTTCATAAGTTCTTATTTCTGACACTTCTGTCATTAGTTTTATGTGTTTCCCTGTTTTAGGTACATTCATCAGCCGGCTCATCTCTCAATTGAGATTTTTCCGTTTTCTATACGATATACCATGTCACACTTTTCGATAGTCTGTAATCTGTGTGCGATGATGATAAGTGTTTTCTTTCCGTGAAGGAAATTAATTGATTCCATAATTGCAGCCTCTGTCTCGTTATCAAGAGCAGATGTTGCCTCATCAAGCACAAGAACCTCAGGATCTTCAAACAAAGCTCTTGCAATACCGATTCTTTGTCTTTGACCTCCGGAAATTCTGATTCCGCGCTCACCGATTCCGGTGTCAAGTCCCTCGGGAAGTGACTTAACAAATTCATCTAGCTGTGCTTCTTTAAGAGCGTGCCATACCTTTTCATCATCTATGTCCTCATCCGGAATACCGAATGCAACATTTCTTCTGATTGTTGAATCAATCATAAATATCGTCTGTGGAATATATCCCACATTCTTAAGGAATGACTGATAATTGTCCTTGGTTTCCTTACCGTCGGCAAGTATTTGTCCGCCTTCGAGATTAAGAAGCCCAAGCAGAATGTCAACAACCGTAGTCTTGCCGGCACCTGACGTTCCCACAATTCCCACTGACTTACCGATTGGAATATCCATTGATGCATGGTCAAAAATATACTTATCGGTATTTGGATATTTGTATGAAATATCCTTCAGCTCAAGACTTTCTTTAATTGACATCTTGGCAACTTCCGGAGCCTTGATGTATGCCGTTGCGGAATAATCAATTGATTCATCACGAATCTCATCCTGAAGAGAATCCGATACATTCCACAAGAAAGGTTCGAAGTATGCGATTGAAGTTAAGTAGTTATTAATCCTGTTCGCACATGGAATAAGTCTCATGGCAACCAACGCAAGCAGCGTAAGCTGCGGCATAATGTCCATAACCTGCTCGCCGTTAAGCAAACAAATCATCAGATAAATAATCATTCCCGCAATAGCGATTGTCTCGATAAGAAGACGAGGTGCTGCGTTGAATAAATTATATTTTTGTACGGCGCCTACATAACCTGCACCGCATGCGGAATACTCATTAATAAAGTAGCTTTCTTTATTGGCAATCTTGATTTCCTTAATTCCGGTAACTGCCTGATTGATCCACTTATAAAGACCTGAATAATAGTCCTGATTCTCTATACCCGCCTTGGTCATAATCGGCTTTAAAATACACTTGATAATTAAAAGTACCGCAATAAGAAGAATTGCTACCGTAACCGTCATCTTAACATCAGCAAGGAACGAAACACCTATTAAGCACACGAAGACAATTGCTTCTGATGTCAGCTGCAGGATTGAAAGAATCATTCCGTACATATTGTTAACATCCGATGTGATTTGTCTTTGAATGACAGATGTGTCAGCTCCGAGGTAATATTCATAAGGACGCTTCATGAAGTTAATCATCATTCGTCTTGAAGTTGCGAACTGATTGGTATATACAAATTTCATCTGCACCTTAAGTTGCAGGAACAGGAAGATATTCTTGACCGCAAACATCACAATAAGACCCAGCATAACCACTATCATGAGAGTCTTCGTATCGTCGTATCCGATTTTAAAAATATTACAAATCCACTGAAGATATATATGCTGGTTAACAGCATCCTCCTCAAGAACCACATTCATAACCGGTAAGATCATAGAAACGCCAAGGGTTTCAAGCACTGCACCGATGAGCATCATAAAGACAAGACCCACCATTATGCGCTTCTGTTTCTTGTCCAGTATTATCATCAATTTCTTAAGTATTTTTGACATATTATTTCCTTTATTGTGCCATTGCCTTAATCCATGATTTCCCATGAATTTGCACAGTTAGACACAGTAATCCATAATCCGTATTATTTTACTACTTTTGGGGGGATTTAGCAAATTTAGACCGCAATCTTCCACTTGATTTTTCATCTGATTTTTCGCACGTTCTTAATGACTTATCTAATTCTACATCTAATTCCAGATAAACTTCCTTGTTGTCTCATATCATCTGGAATTCCAGACCGTCCCTTCATCTATTTCCAGATAAAACTTCCTTGTTGCCTCATATCATCTGAAATTCCAGACTATCGCCGCGGCCGGTTCCAGATATAACTTCCTTGTTGACTCATTTCATCTGGAATCCCAGGCTATCGCCGCGGCCGATTCCAGATATAGCTTCCTTGTCGACTCATTTTATCTGGAATCTCAGGCTATCGCCGCGGCCGGTTCCAGATATAGCTTCCTTGTTGACTCATTTCATCTGGAATCTCAGGCTATCGCCGCGGCTGGTTCCAGATATAGCTTCCTTGTTGACTCATTTCATCTGGAATCCCAGGCTATCGCCGCGGCTGCTTCCAGATATAACGTGATATTCTTTGTTGTGCATTAGCAGATTGTATAAATATGGTCGTAAAATCGTGTGTATTTAGACAATTTTTCGTTTGACCACACAAATATTCTTGTATATAATTTCCATATAAATCTTCTATTTTTTCATGTTTTGTTTCATTGCTCTGTCACATTGCTCTGTTTCATAATTTTACTTCATAACTCTGTTACATTATTTAATTCTCACTCAAAGGAGGTACCATTTGATTAATAATCTAAAAGAAAGTATATTAT
>JAZUIS010000041.1:0-85041 GCA_045642345.1 Lachnospiraceae bacterium | reverse complement strand
TAACTAAAGTAGGATCATCATATGAAGTCCCGTTAAGAGCGTTGTAGACCTGCAGGGCATACTTAGGCTCCTGCATAATCATTGAAAACACATCACTACGATATTCTGTTGTACTCACCATAAAAACTACCTCCTTTGTGTGTATACAGGATGGAAAGTGAGTATGAACTTACTGATGATATCTGTGCATATAGTGATAGCTTACAGTAAATAGATAGTCCATCCTGCAAAAAATATAAGTAAGTTACTGATGGAAAAATGACAGAAGCTGTCAAAGATAAACGTAATTACAGAAGAACTGTAATCGAAGTATTTCCATGTGGAAAAAATATATCAGACGAGAAAGCGATGTGTCAATATAAAAAAGCCCGATGCATTGCATCGAGCTTTAAGCCAAAGTGCACATCCATGTGGCAAAAGGACCGTCCCTAAAGTTGCTTGTATTCAAACATTTCCATAAGCTTTTCGGGGCCATAGTACTCTAAATCGGTATTAAAGGATGTTCCGGCAGGAATATAAAACTCATATGATTTATTAAGGTATTTAAGCTTAATGGTAAAGGAACAATTATTTTTTGATGCAAGCTTCTTCATAAATGTCTGTGAAAGGTTACACATGGTTTTCATATCAAGGACAATATTTTGTCCTGATTTAGCAGCATCGATTTTGGCGTAATTGTTACTGATAATTATATCGCCGGCAGGAATTATAGAAGTATTTCTGGTTGCACCACATAAGCAGTATTCACCTTCCAGACCGTCAGTATCTTCTGTTGCATCATAAATTATTCCATATATCCAGTTATGAGTATGGGGGGCAGAATGTGAAGAAGAAGTAACATCATCTGCAGGCACAGGAATTTCGTCTACCCAGAAGTATGGGTAGTTACTACTTATATAATTACTATTAATCTCAGAGGCCGCCTTTGTTGCAATATCAGCAATATTAACTCTTCCCATTCCGACTGCAGTCCAATATGGGTTTGGGTCGTCAGAGGTATACCTAATGGGTACATTTCCTTCATTATACCTAATGTAGTATATTAAAAGATTTTTTTCCCATCCGTTAGTATCATTCTTTGGAATATAAACATGCTTCAATTCATAATCAGTTACAAGACCGCCCCCCATCCATTTAAACGTATCTGAACTTGAAGGTGTAGGTACTGCAGGAGCTGCTTTAGCCATAACAGGAATTACGGTTAAGCAGATTACAAATAAGCCAAGCAGTATTACTTTTATAGTCTGTTTCATTTTAAAATCCTCCTTTTATGCTGAACCCACTAAAATGTCACGAAAAACTAATTACTGCCGTTAGTATACCTCAAAAATGGCAATAAAACATTAGTGATTTTTACGAAAATGAAATTATAAAACGCCAAACCCAAGAATAGTAAACAACTTATCTTCATCGCCATCAACCATCTTTACTTCCACATGATGCTTAGCAACATCTTTACCTTCGTGAATAATGTATGCATTAGCATGAGTCCAGCCAACATCGTGAGGATTAATGGTTTTAACAAGATTGCCGTCTACGTAGATATTAGCTGAACCGACGCTGGGGCTTTCGCTGTCTTTGTAGATGATAAGTATGGATTTACATTCTATATCCATTACAAAGGGATCATTATTTCCGATAACGTGCATCCAGTTATTGGGGAATTCAGGGGTGGCCGCAATATCAAGGTCTCTTTCGACCTTTTGAATATCATCATCTTTGTCACTAAAGCCGCCTTCTTTAATTTGGGCATTAAATTTATTGTCGATTCTGTCAAGTAACTTTACATCTTCGAATTCATCACCGATAGGAGCTTTAATATCTTTAAGAGTAGTGATTTCTTTGTCTTCAGATGCTTCATCTACCTGCTTAAACAATTCTATAACACCGTCTGCCATAATCTTATGACCGTCATTGGTAGGATGGAAGCAGTCATAGAAATATTGTTTTTTGGTAATAACTCTTTCGGGAGCTTTTTTGTAGAATTGTTCGGTAACGGCGTTCTTGGTACTTACCATGGGTAAATCATATGCTTTTCCGACAGGTATAAGTCGCTCCTGAAGATTAAAATCATCCTGGAATACGGCAAAAAGCAGAATTACTGCAGGATTGCCGGGACCGTCGTATATCTTTCGAACGAGAGAATCGTAGCAGCGGCCTTCTGTTTCGTCACCTAAGTCGTTAACGGCAAATTCTATTACTACCACATCGGGAGTTATCTTCCCGTCATTAAGAACATCTCTTTCATATCTTAGCATTCCGAGTTCGGAAGGTGTTCCGCCGACCCCTGCCTTAACATACTTAACATTGTCGGAATTTACAGTACCTGTAAGTTCCCGAAAACCTTCAAGTATTTTATGAGAATAGCAGTTAAGATTAATGGGAACCGCACCGGCGCCCTGAGTAATTGAACCACCGATAAAGGCCAGGGTGGTATCTTTGCCGGAACGGGCCTTGTTTATAGCTTTTTTAAGTCGTGCATTATTACCAAGAGAAACTACGGATTTGCCGATTATATCTACGTAATAAGGGGAACCAAAGTCAACAGGTGGTTCATCCTCCATTACAGGGGCAGTATATCCGTCATTTAAATAAAACTTAACGGAAGCTTTTCCGTACATATTAGCTTTGGGGAATTCAAATCTGAACTGACCGGGAACGGTATCGTCATCCGACCAGGTAACGTCGTCAAGATTTATTAAAGTTTCGGAACCATCCGCTTTAATAGTCTTGTAAATAGTTGTTCCTGTCACATAGGTATCTGTTTTTCCATACATCTGGAAGGCAAAAGTAACTTCTGTGTTATAATCATCCATTTCAAGGGAAACGCCAACCTGACTTACCAGTTTTTTGAAGCCTTCAACTGTTTTTAACAGTTCGATTTCTTCTTCATCTTCGATACCGCCTATTAAGCGTGCGCTGTTAAGTAATCTTCCGTCACTTTGATAAAGATATTGAATGCCTCTTCCGTCCGGAGCCGGAGAACCGAATACATCGTGGTTTTTAATTATATAAAAGGACTGGCCTTTCTTAACAGGATCTTTAGGTGCCTTAGGCTGTAATGAAATGTCGCTCATATATATTATCTCCTTAAACGAAATGCGTTATAGTAAATGTCTGATAAGACGGTTAATTTCATAAATAAAAAATAACATAAATTTTCTAAAAAAAACTACACAATAATTGCTCAAAAAATTTCTATATCTAGTGCTGTGAAACATTCCGTGAAACCATATATTGTACTATATTTTTGTATATCAAAATCAAGGCAAAAATAGCCTAAAATACTGACAAAATCCATATGGAAGACAGGGGGTTTTAGTGCTATAATATCTTAGCACATTTGAAACAGTAAGGAGTAAGTATGGGAAAAGTAATCGCCATAGCAAATCAAAAAGGTGGAGTTGGTAAAACAACAACATCCATTAATCTTTCAGCATCACTTGCAGCTAAAGGTAAGAAGGTACTGGTTGTCGATACAGACCCGCAGGGAAATACAACAAGCGGATTCGGTGTTGATAAGAATGATGTCGAAAATACAGTTTACGAACTTCTTTTGGGAGAATGTTCCGTTCGTGAAGCAATAATCAAAGATGTTGTTCCCGGAGTATCCATTATTCCGTCAAATGTTAATCTTGCTGCAGCAGAAATCGAATTAATCGGAATAGACAAAAAAGAATATATTTTAAAGAATGAAATAGACTGGGTAAGAGCAGACTATGATTACATTATGATAGACTGTCCTCCGTCACTTAGCATGCTTACCATCAATGCAATGACCACAGCGGATTCTGTTCTTGTACCCATTCAGTGTGAATTCTATGCACTTGAAGGATTAAGTCAGTTAATTCACACAATCAATCTTGTAAAAGAAAGACTGTCTCCTGATTTGGCAATGGAAGGAATTGTATTTACAATGTACGATTCAAGAACCAATCTTTCGGAGCAGGTTGTGGAAAACGTTAAAGAAAATATTGAATATAAGGTATTTAATACCATGATTCCCAGGAACATCAGATTGGCAGAGGCTCCAAGTTACGGACAGCCCATAAGTATGTATGATCCTAAATCAGCCGGTGCGGAAGCATATATGAATCTGGCTGACGAAATTATCGGTTAATATTTCTTTTGGTGAAGGGAGAGTAGTAATGGCAGTAAAACGCGGATTGGGAAAAGGTCTTGATTCACTTATTCCGTCAGGAAGCAGTGTAAAGAATGTTGAGACCAAGGTTGCAAAAACAGATAACGAAAAGAAGATAGAAGGAGCTACAACCTTAATTAATATAAGCAAGGTTCAGCCCAATAAAGAACAGCCTCGTAAGAATTTTAATGAAGATGCTTTGGAAGAACTGGCAGAATCAATTAAAATGCACGGAATTATTTCTCCCATTATTGTTCAGGACCGAAAGACGTATTATGAAATAATTGCCGGTGAGCGCAGATGGAGAGCTGCCATGAAAGCCGGCCTTAAAGAAGTCCCGGTTATTGTTAAGAATTATACGGAACAGGAAATCGTTGAAATCTCTTTGATTGAGAATATTCAAAGAGAAGATTTGAACCCTATAGAAGAAGCATTGGCTTATAAGAAGCTTCTTGAAGAATTTAACCTTAAGCAGGACGAGGTAGCCGAGAAGGTTAGTAAGAGCCGTACGGCAGTTACCAATTCCATCAGATTATTAAAGCTTAGTAAGGAAGTTCAGGAGATGATAATCGACGACATGATTACAACAGGTCATGCAAGAGCTCTCATTTCTATTGAAAATCCTGACGAGCAGTACAGAATTGCCCAGCAGATATTCGATGAGAAGTTAAGCGTTAGAGATGTAGAAAAGCTTGTCAAGAATATGGGCAAAACAAAGCCTAACAAGAAGACAAAGGCAGTAGATAAGACACTCGAAGCCACATATCTTGATATTGCCGAGAAGCTTAAGCAAAAACTTGATACTAAGGTAGTTATTACACCTTCTTCAAAGAATGACGGCTCCGGCAAACTGGAAATAGAGTTTTATTCGCATGAAGAACTCGAGAAAATTATGGATTTATTAAATAAAGCTAAATAGTGGGAAAAGCAGATGAATAACAGTTTATTGAACAAATTGGGTCTTGGAAACCTGGATATAGGAATTGTACTTATAGCTATGGCAGTACTTATTATAGTTCTGTTTATTTTGCTTATAACTACCATGACTAAACAAAAAAGACTTATCAAAAAGTATAAGTTTTTCATGAAAGGAAGAGAAGCCGAAAGTCTTGAAGAAGAAATAATGGCTTTATTTGAAGATAATACCGCCATGAAGGCAGATATTGCCCAGAATAAAAAAGATATACGAGCTATTAAACGTCAGTTATCTACTGCTTATCAGAAGTTTAGTCTGATTAAGTATGATGCTTTTGACCAGATGGGAGGAAAACTCAGTTTTGTCCTTGTTTTACTGGATGAGCATAATAACGGATTTTTGCTAAATTCACAGCATACTACCGACAGCTGTTATTCTTATACCAAGAAAATTGAATTCGGTGAATGCAAGATGGATTTAAGTAACGAAGAAAAAGCTGCATTAAATAAGGCAATTGTGGGAGATTCAGATGAAGCTAATTAAAGTTAGCGAACTAAAAGGTGGAGAGATACTCGCAAAACCCATAATCACGGATGACTATAAGATATTGCTTTCGGAAGAAACAACTCTTCGAAAAGAATATATCGAAAAACTCGAAGAGCTTAATATTACGGAAGTATATGTGAAGGATAAAGACCACGTCCACATGCAGGAAGTGGTTCTTCTAAAGACGGAACTTGAGGAGACCTTTAAAGAAAAGGTTAAAGAGGTTCTCGAGAGGCATACTTACAACAATTCCCAGGAGCTTGAGCAGTTATCAAATACCGCGGACAGTATTATAAGTAATATTCTCGAAGAAGATAAAGTAGTCGAAAAAATATTTGATATCAAAGAAAGAAGTGCCGATATCTATGAGCATTCAATAAGTTTGTGTTCTCTGGCTACCTTAACGGCTCTTAAACTTAAACTGGATGAGAGAAATGTCCATGATATAGGTGTCGGATGCCTGTTACATGATTTGGGACTTAGATATTTAACCATTGAATATGAGAATCAGCGTCTTGATACTTTGACAAAAATAGAATTATCGGAATATATGAAGCATCCGGTATACGGTTTTTCGGCAATTAAGGATGAAGGATGGCTTTCACCAATAGCAAAGGCTATTATTCTTTCCCATCATGAAAGACTTGATGGAAACGGATATCCCTTAAGAGCAAAGGATATTTCAAAGGAAGTGGGAATCGTATCGGTTTGTGATACTTTTGATGAAATGATTTGCGGTATCGGTTGCGAAAGATATAAGGTGCATGAAGCCGTTGAATATCTTAAAACATTCAGAGGTGTTAAGTATTATGCCGATGTAGTTGATGCCTTCCTTGATTTTACGGCTGTTTATCCTGCCGGAAGTATGGTTCTTCTTTCGGATGGTTCCGAAGGAAAAGTGGTAAGACAGAATAAGGAATTCCCGGACAGACCGGTTATTCTTCTTCGTAAAGACAATAAGGGTAATATTATTCCGAGAGGAAAAGAAATAGATTTAATTAAAGTAAATAATATTTTTATAGAAAAGGAGCTAATATAAGTCATGATTGACATTAAATTCTTAAGAGAAAATCCTGAAATTGTAAAAGAAAATATAAAAAAGAAGTTCCAGGATGAAAAGTTACCGCTTGTAGACGAAGTTATTGAGTTAGATGCTGCATCCAGAGCTGCTAAGCAGGAAGCAGACGATCTTCGTAATAAAAAGAATGTAATTTCAAAAGAAATCGGAGCTTTGATGGCTCAGGGCAAAAAGGAAGAAGCGCAGGCTAAGAAAGAGGAAGTTGCCGCTAATTCCAAGAGACTTGCAGAACTTGAAGAACAGGAAAAGGAATTAACCGAAAAAGTTACCAAGATAATGATGGTTATTCCCAATATTATCGATCCTTCCGTTCCTATCGGTAAGGATGATTCCGAAAATGTTGAAGTTCAAAAATACGGTGAGCCTGTAGTTCCTGATTTTGAAATTCCTTATCATACCGAAATTATGGAAAGATTTGACGGAATCGATATTGATGCTGCAGGAAGAGTAGCAGGTAACGGATTCTATTACCTTATGGGTGATATAGCAAGACTTCATTCTGCAGTAACAAGTTACGGAAGAGATTTTATGATAGACAGAGGATTTACATATTGTATACCTCCTTTCATGATTCGTTCCAATGTAGTTACCGGTGTAATGAGCTTTGCTGAAATGGATGCCATGATGTACAAGATTGAAGGTGAGGACTTATTCTTAATCGGAACTTCAGAGCATTCAATGATTGGTAAGTTTATCGATCAGATTATTCCCGAAGAGCAACTGCCTAAGACATTAACAAGTTATTCTCCCTGTTTCCGTAAAGAAAAGGGAGCACACGGCATAGAAGAACGTGGTGTATACAGAATTCACCAGTTCGAAAAGCAGGAAATGATTGTTGTATGTAAGCCTGAAGATTCACCTATGTGGTTTGATAAGTTATGGCAGAATACAGTAGATTTCTTTAGAACAATGGATATTCCCGTAAGAACTTTGGAATGTTGTTCCGGTGATTTGGCAGACCTTAAGGTTAAGTCTATTGACGTTGAAGCATGGTCTCCTCGTCAGAAGAAATACTTTGAAGTCGGAAGCTGCTCTAACTTAGGTGATGCACAGGCAAGAAGACTTAAGATCAGAGTTAATGATGAAAACGGAAACAAGTATTTTGCACATACTTTGAATAATACATGTGTAGCACCTCCGAGAATGCTTATAGCTTTCCTGGAGAATAACCTCCAGGCAGACGGAAGTATTAAGATTCCTGTAGCGCTTCGTCCGTATATGGGTGGTAAGGAAGTATTGGTTCCGGTTAAGTAATGATAATTTATGGAGTAATTGATAATGCACAAATTTATGCGTGCCATAGGCTTTAGTCAATTTAATAACGTCAAAGATCAACAGAAGCTTATCACGGATATAATAGTTAATGCTCCTAAAAGATCCTATACTTCGTTAAATGATAATGTGATAATTGCGTCTTTTTCAAAGGAGTTTGCTCCCGGAATCGGAATTACGGTAGTAGGCAAATTTGATGAAGACGATCAGTTCACATACAGCTATTACTATCCGTATGTTGAGGCTTTGTGCATCAGTTCGGAAGAGGACATTTCGGTTGATCGTCATGCGGCGGATGATTCTTATGCAGGCGTTATAGAAGATAACAGAATGGGAGTTTCCATCATATTTTATCTTCAAAATATGATACCTTATATTAAAGCTGTAAGAACCGATATGCTTCCCATGACAGGTACGACCTTGTCTCTTGCTGCATTATCCGACAGCGGAACGATTCTTATGCCCCTTAAGAAGACGATTAAGGATGTTGTTACCAATCAGCAGTTACTTAAGTCTCGTTCCAAATTAATAAGCGCAGCTAAGGCCGGTGACGATTCTGCAATGGAAGATTTGACGCTCAAAGATATGGATACTTATTCAAATATAGCCGAAAGAATCCATGACGAGGATATATTCACTTTGGTAGATACTTACTTTATGCCTTATGGTGTAGAGTGCGATCAATATGCTATTTTAGGTGAAATCACGGCACTTACCGAACTTACCAATACAATATCAAATGAAGAATTATACAAGATGACGATTCTTTGTAATGATATTGAGATGGAATTATGTGTAAACAAAAAAGATGTTTACGGACAACCGGCGGTTGGACGCAGATATAAAGGGACTATATGGCTTCAGGGTCATATTAATTATCCCATGTCCCCTTAGTTAAATGGATATAACGGGTCCCTCCTAAGGATCAGTTGGGGGTTCGATTCCCTCAGAGGACGTTTGTTGTAATTGTTTAAATAGGCATTTGTTTAGAGAAAGGAAAGAATATGGCTATTTTGGATGTAATTCGATTTGATGGACTTAAGTCCAGAAACTGGCTTATTTTTAAAAGCCCTAAAAGTGATATAGTATTGGGTTCACAGTTGATCGTTCAAGAAGGTCAGATTGCTATTTTTGTTAAAGGTGGAACCGTTTGCGATGTGTTTTACCCGGGAACATATACTATAGAATCTAAGAATCTTCCGATTCTTGGCAAATTGGTTAATTTGCCCTTTGGTGGAGAGACTCCTTTTAGTGCAGAGATTTATTTTGTTAATACAATTACCAAACTTGATGTAAACTGGGGAACTACAGATCCTATTCAGCTTATAGATCCCAAGTATTTTGTTAAACTTAGAATTCGTGCTTTCGGTACGATGGGAATTAAACTTCTTGATCCCACTACTTTCTTTAAAGAATTAATTGGTGGCATGAATCCTTCCGAAATAGTGCAGTTTGATAAACTTGAAGAATTTTACAGAGGAATTCTGGTATTAAAAGTAAAATCATTGATTTCGGAAGCTATTATTTCCAATCAGATATCGGCCCTTGAGATTTCTACCAAACTTGAAGAGTTATCCGATAATATGAAGGAAGCGATAACTAAAGAGTTTGCACCTTATGGTATTAATGTAATTAATTTCATTATTCAGTCAATTAATTTCCCGGATGATGATTTTGAGAAGATTAATAAGATCCTCGAAGATAAGGCCGCATTTGAAATTATGGGTGATAATCGTTATGTAACGAAGAGATCCTTTGATGTATACGAAGGTGCTGCCAATAACCAAAACGGCGTAGCAGGTGCTTTTGCCGCAGGTGGTGTCGGAATGGGTGCCGCTATGGGAATGGGAATGGCTATGAATAATGTAATGGGCAATCCTATGATGGGAACGTCGCAGCAACCAACACAGCCGGCTCCGGAAGCTATGATGGAATGTCCGTCATGTCATGCATCTACACCTCAGAACGGTAAATTTTGCATGCAGTGCGGATATAGTTTTGCCAATATGGTGTGCAGTTGCGGAGCTAAGCTTGTTCCGGGCGCTAAATTCTGTCTTGAATGCGGAAAGAAGGTGGGTGAATAATGAACAGAGGAACTAAAATTGCTTTATCGCTTATACCGGTAGCTTTATACATTGTTATTATAGAATATGTTTTGTTTGCTATTGTAGGTATTAACGATACCGAGAATTTTGTAGCTGCATTTATTTTCGAGTTATTGGGTGTAATTCTTTTGATAGCAGTTGTATTGGCTATGCTTGGACTCATTACGGGAATAGGAAATATTAAAATAGGATTTTTGTTACCAATTATTTTAGTAACTGTATTCTATACGATACTTTTGGATGTTCTTAATATTTTTGCAGCGCCTGCAATGTCAGGTACTTGGTTTATTTTGTTACATCTGATATTATTATTTATATATTTGGTTGTTACAATTCCGCTTCTTATTGCAGGTAAAAGCGAATAAATAATTATTTGGAGGAATGATATGAGCGAAAATGTATGCCCCCAATGTGGAGCTCCTATAGTTCCGGGTACATCGGAATGTAAGTACTGTGGTGAAAGATACGTACAACAGCAGGTAAATCAGCAGCCTCAGCCACAGGTAGTATATGTACAACAACCTGTAGTTCAGCAGCCTCAGTCACAGTATCAGCAGTATGCCAATCCGGCGATTAATCCGGCATGGCCTGTTAAGAATAAACTGGTAGTCGGTATATTAGCCCTGTTATTGGGGGGAATAGGAATCCAATTCTTCTATTTGGGAAAGATAGGACTTGGTATTTTGGCGTTATGTTTTTGTTGGACAGGAATTCCGTCGTTGGTTGGATTTATTCAGGGGATTATTATACTTACCATGAATGATGAAAATTATATGTTAAAGTATCATGTACGTACGGACTCTTACAGATAAGGATTTTAAAGATTAAGGCTTGCTCATTGAGCAAGCCTTTTTTAATTTAATTAAGTATTTTCTTTATTTGTTCCGGAGAATAATTAAGTCTTATCATTTCCGCTTTACACAAATATCGTAAAAGCATATTGGTAGTACCGATATCCAGTTCAAATTTATTAATGGTATCAACAATAAACTTTTGGGCGCTTTCCTTGTTTCTTTTAAAGAATTCTACGAAATCGCCTATGGTCATTATATTCATTGACTGTAATATAGTCAGATAATTTTCGGGATCGATGGTGATAATTTCAATGTTATGCACAGAAGAAATTTCACTTAGATACGAAATAAACAACTGATTATGATAAATATATTCTCTAAGAGAAACTCTGTCTATCGGTATATCGTCAGCCGTATTATTCTTAATCATATTTTTGATATCTTCTTCGTACCGTATTGTATTCTTACGAAGTTCAATAAACTGATTGTCGGCAACTTCCAATAAAGAAGCAACTCGCGAAAACTCTCTTCTTATGGGTCGTGGTACGCCAAAATCCGATTTATAGCCTAAATCATGTTCAATTTCGGCCCAGGCATGTTGGAGTACGGAACGTATTTGTACTTCGAAGCGTATATCTTTAAACTCCGGATAGTTTTTAATATCTTCTTCTTTCAGAGAACAGATATAATGAACAGAAATATATCCGAATTCGGTAGCCTGCAAAACAGAACCCTTATCAATGCTGTTGGCATAATCAATTTCAAAGGTTTTCTTTAGCTGATTAATTATTTCATCTATTGTATCTGCGAAGTAGCAGATTATTCTGAATCCGCACAAATCGGTAATATCATACAAAGACGAATATTTACCGAATTTCTTTTCAAGCTTTCCCTTAAGAGAAGAAATGGTTTTTGTTCTGTGCGAAATGTCCATCACAAACAAATCATTCTGGGTAATGAAGGAATTAATCTTTGTATATACCAAATCTTCCAGGACGAGAAGCGATGGGCGCAAAGCTGCATATTCATTTAAGATTAAAGTTTCTTTCGGTTCCATAATTATTCCTAATATTGTACCTTGATACGATCGCCGTAATTTTTGTCGGTATATGAGGAAGCATCCAGAGCGTATTTACGAATATCAAGAATAGAATTCGCAATTTCGTCCTCGGTTTTTAGCTCATAAGTTCCGTTCATAAGACAATCGCACATATATTTATTAATTTCGGGACTAAAGTGAAGTGTGTCCGTATAGTTATCTAAATTATAAATGATATCTTCGGCATTTTGGAAGTTAAATAATCTGACATTTGGATATTTAATTAACTCCGTCATGGCATATTGTTCAGTATATAAGTAAGCACTTGTATCGCCGTCATGATACAGGTTATCCCACCATAAAATGGAGTATGGAGGTATAAAGATATAAAATGTCGTTTCGGGATGTTTATTAAGAATATCCTCGATAAGCGATAAATTCTCTTTACAAATATCCATGTATTCTTCATCCGGTTTCATATCAAGATATTTATTTGAACGAATATAGTGATAAAGAATAGTATCTTCGTTAAAGGCTTTCCATTGTGCCCAGTTGTATGAAGCGCCTTCATCATAGTCCTTCATAAAAGAAGAGGCTATCATATAGGGAATTCTTTCAAATAATACATCCTTATTCCATAAATATTTTACATCATTAATAGGATTTTGGTCATACAAATACATAGGAGACCCGGTTTGTTCAAAGGTTGTATTGGGATCCTGAATTAAAGAGGAGGGATCAATATTAAAAAATACATACGTTAAGTCCTGATGCTCAAAAGCTCTGTTTACGAAATAGCATAAATCGGCAGTTGCGCCATAAGAACGAATTGCTTTTACGCTTGTACAGTTAAAATTCTCATCAAACCAGTGATTGTTATAATTTTCGGCAACAGAGGAACCTGCTATAACTGCATCGTAATCAAAATGGTCCAAAGTTCCCGGGACCTGATACTCTTTTTCCCATAGGACGGCCTTTAAGAAAGGCAGGGGCTTATGATAATGGAAAAAGGGGTCAAAAAGTATAACTGTCCCGGCACATAAAACAAGCAGAACAGCTGCTGTAAGTAAGAATCCTTTTATGTATTTGATAGTTGTAAGTTCTTTTTTCATCAGAAATTAAAATAAATGAATGTGCTGACCTGTGAGAAGGATATTATACTCCAAACAAGGACAACTGTTGATATGACAAGAAGTTTGGTGGATAACTTACCCTTTGTTGCCATTTCAAGTGCATTCTTACCCTTTAATATTATTGCGCTTATTACAAGCGTTATAATCAAAATTACTACGTTAAGTATGTCCGTATACTGAGGTGCCTTAAGACTTACGAATTTGGTTACCAGATAAAATTCCGGAACATTAAGTGCACCGGCTAATTTATAGACATAACCGGTATTTTTGAACATAAGTAAATCTTTAAATAATTGGATGGCTGTACTTATTGAATCCGCACCGAAGAAAAGAAGTGACAGATTAAAGAAGGAAAATGTAAGAAACCATCCTAAAGGTCTTGGCATTTCCAGCTTTGCTTTAATTTTGTCGTTGGAGCCTTTGACTCCTATTAATCCAAGGTTATCCCATACAACAAGTAAGCCCTGCATAGTACCCCAGGCAATATATGTCCAGTTGGCACCGTGCCATATTCCGCTTAGGAAAAATACCAGGAAAATATTAATCAGAGTACGAACTCTGCCCTTTCTGGAACCTCCAAGGGGAATATATACATACTGAATAAAGAAACGGGATAACGTCATATGCCAGCGTTGCCATAATTCCTTGACGCTGCAGGCTTTATAGGGTGAATTAAAGTTAAGGGGAAGATTTACATTAAACAGCAATCCCAAACCGATAGCCATATCCGAGTATCCGCTAAAGTCAAAATATATCTGAAAAGTGTATGAAAGCATCATAAGTATTGTTGATGTGGTATCAAGATAGGGAGCCTGAGAAAAACCATGGTTAACAACAAGGGCAAGGACATCTGCAAGAAGTACTTTTTTGCCAAGTCCCAGTGAAAATAAGGTTATTCCTTTTGACAGGTTATCTATATTAAGAGATTTGTTATTTTTGTCCTCGAATTGAGGCATCATTTCTTTGTAAAGGACGATAGGACCTGCAATTAACTGAGGGAAGAAAGTAACAAAGGTAAGATAATTAACAAAAGAATAATGTTCGGCGGTTCCCTTAGCTCTGTCTATTATGAAACTAAGCTGTTGGAAGGTGAAAAAGCTGATTCCCAAGGGCAGCAGTATATTATGAAGTCTGAAGTTTGAGTTTGTTAAAGCATTTATGTTTTCGATAAAGAAATCAAAGTACTTAAAATAGAAGAGTAATCCCAGATTAAGGATTATTCCCGATATAATACCGAAGACTTTGACAGATTTGGAGCTGTATTTGTTAATCAGCTTGGAAATCAGGTAACTTAGGGCGTAGTTAAGAAGAATGGAGCCTACAATTACCCATAGATAATATATATCAAAATAAGCATAGAACCATAGGGACATGCCGGAAAGAAACAGTTTTGAAAGGGTATATTTTTCAAAACGATTGAGAATATAGTAGCCTAATAAAGTGATAGGCAAAAATACAAAGATAAAAATATAGGAATTAAAAAGCATTATTTCATTACCGATGTAATTAAGGACATGATTGTCTTAATTGCATTACTTTGGTTAGATTTTTGCATGGTATTTATATATGTCAGACGGGTAAAATATAATTCCGTGACCTTTTCGATTAAGTTGGTTGCAAGATTCTCGTCATCATTAACGACTATTGAATAACCCTGTGATTCAAAAGAATGGGCATTAAGAATCTGGTCGCCTCTTGAACCCTTTGACAGGGGAACAAGAATATTGGGCTTATGGAGAGCAAGAAGTTCACAGATTGAATTGGCACCTGCACGTGAAATAACAAGATCTGCCATAGCAAAAATATCTTTAAGTTCATCGGTGATATATTCAAACTGCTTGTAGCCTGCCGATTCCATTGTAACAAGGGATACATCTCTTTTGCCCTTGCCACATATATGAGCTATCTGGAAATCATGTAATAATTCGGGAAGTGCCTTACGAACAGCGTCGTTTACCGACTGGGCACCCAAAGATCCGCCAATAACTAAAATAACAGGTTTGTTTCTGTTAAATCCACAGAATTTAAGTCCGGCTTCTTTGCTTCCCATAAGAAGCTCGTCTCTTATGGGCGAACCGGTAAGAACCGCTTTACGTCCGGGGAGATTCTTAACCGTTTCGGGGAAGTTACAGCATATCTTTTTACAAAAAGGCAAGCTTAGCTTATTGGCAAGCCCGGGAGTCATATCCGATTCATGGGACACTACCGGAACACGGCACAAAAAGGCAGCAATAACAACCGGAAGACCTACGAATCCGCCCTTGGAAAATATTACATTGGGTTTAAATTCTTTAATATATGCTTTGGCTTCTTTAATACCTTTGATTACTTTGAAGGGATCGGAAAAATTCTTGATATCAAAGTATCTTCTGAGCTTTCCTGTTGAAATACCCACATAATTAATTCCCGCTTCCGGAATAAGTCGGCTTTCGATACCGTCGTATGAACCAATATATGATATTGTAAATCCGGCGTCTTTTAAATAGGGAAGAAGTGCAAGATTGGGAGTTACATGTCCTGCTGTTCCGCCACCTGTTAAAATAATACGCTTTTCTGCCATCATTATCACCTGCAAAGACTGTTCTTATTTCTTGTAAAGTCTATTTCCTTTATATAAAATATGAGTATAGCAGAAAAACTGCAATAAATACAGATACTGTATAAGAAAAGAGGATAATGTGAATATAAAATTCACAGGTGATTTGTATGAGTAAACTTTGGTACAAAGATAAGGCAAATATTTGGGAGGAAGCACTTCCTTTGGGAAACGGTCGTTTGGGTGCGATGGTTTTCGGAGGTGTTTCGAATGAACAAATACAGGTAAATGAAGAAAGTATGTGGTATGGGGCACCAATGAACAGAATAAATCCCGATGCCAAAGATAATCTTCCCAAGATAAGGGAACTGATTTTTGCCGGTAAAATACCGGAAGCCGAAAGACTTATGAAGTATTCATTATCGGGCTGCCCCGAAAGTGTGCATCCGTACCAGTCTTTAGGAAATATTTATATGTCTTTTTACGGAATGGGAGAAATAACATCTTACACAAGAACTCTTGACTTGGATACTGCTACTTATGAGCAGCTTTTCGGGGATGAAGATACGGCATATTCCCGCAGAATATTTATTTCCAAGCCGGCTGATATTATGGTTATTCATCTTAAGGCAAGCGGCAGAAAAAAGCTTAATTTTGATGCCATATTGCGACGTGAACGTTTCTTTGACGGAGTAAGTAAGATAGAAGATAAGGGTATATCTTTGTACGGAAATATGGGAAAAGGCGGCCTTGATTTTAGGATGAGTCTTGTAGCTAAGACAAAGAACGGTTCCGTTAAAGTAATAGGTGAGCACATTGTGGTATCAAATGCGGACGAAGCAGTTTTGTATTTTAGTGCCGATACTTCCTATCGTATGGAAGATGATGGGGCAAAGAATTTGGAGGATGCTGTTTATACGCGAATTATCGGTGCAATGAGCCGCAAAATCTCGGATTTGTATGAAGAACATGTTACCGATTATAAGAAATTATATGAAAAAGTAGATTTACGAATAAATGAAGAGGTGGATTACGATATTCTGCCTACCGATGAACGAATTAAAAAGGCATCTTTGCGACAGGGTCCGGATGTGGGACTTGCCAAGCTGTATTTTGACTACGGAAGGTATCTTCTTATTTCATGTTCCCGGGAAGGTACGCTGCCGGCAACCCTCCAGGGACTGTGGAACAAAGATATGCTGCCTGCCTGGGACAGCAAATATACGATCAACATTAACACACAGATGAATTATTGGCCGGCCGAAAGCTGCAATCTTTCGGAATGTCATATGCCCTTGTTTGAGCTTATTAAGAAACTTGCCGAAAACGGAAAGGAAACAGCCGGATTAATGTACGGCTGCAACGGCTGGGTGGCTCATCATAATACGGATATGTGGGGTGATACGGCACCACAGGATATTTGGAATCCCGCAACTTACTGGGTTATGGGCGGTGCCTGGCTTTGTACTCATATCTGGAATCACTATGAATATACTCTTGATAAGGATTTTCTTGAGGAATATTACCCGATTATTAAAGGAAGTGTTGAGTTTTTCCTTGATTATCTGGTGGAAAAGGACGGATATCTTGTTACCTGTCCGTCGGTTTCGCCGGAAAATACCTTCAGACTTCCCTCGGGCGTTACAGGTGCAAATATATACGGTGTAACAATGGATAATCAGATATTAAGAGACTTGTTTACTCAGTATATTAATGCTGCTGCCATATTGGGTGTTGATGAAGAAGTCGTATCAAAAGTTAAAGAGACCAGGGATAAATTGATTCCTACAAGGATTGGTTCAAACGGAACCATAATGGAGTGGCCTTTGGAGTATGATGAAGTTGAAATAGGTCACAGACATATATCACATCTGTATGGTTTGTTCCCGTCAAATCAGATTTCGGTAGATGAAACACCGGAACTGGCCAAAGCTGCCGAGGCTACGCTTGAGAGACGATTAAGCAACGGCGGAGGTCATACAGGATGGTCAAGAGCCTGGATAATTAATATGTATGCCAAGCTGTGGGACAAAGAAAAAGCCTATGAAAATCTCAAGGCATTGTTTGCCACGTCAACATACCCCAATATGTTTGATAAACATCCGCCTTTCCAGATAGACGGTAATTTCGGAGCTACGGCGGCCATTGCCAATATGCTTGTACAGTCTACAATGACTAAAATAATACTTCTTCCGGCACTTCCCGGAAAATGGAAGAGTGGTTCCGTTAAGGGACTTAGCTTAAAGGGGTGCGGAAAAATAGACCTGTCCTGGAAGAATTCCAAAATAGTTGATTGTAAGATAATGTTTACCAAAGATGTTAAAAAGACGGTTATTTTTGGTGATATCAAAGAGGAAATCTCTTTTGCGGCAAATAAGCCATGTATGATTAAACCGACACTGCTTGGTAAATTTAAGACGGAAGCTTAACAATTGCCCGAATGTACGGGACTTGAAGAAAGTTAAATCTTTAACTATAATAGCAAATGGATTTTTAACTTATGCAAAAACACTATTTATATCTTTTTAAGGAGGATGACACATGGTTTCATGGAAAAATCTTGATACGCTTGATTCATATAAAGCGCTCAAGAATTCAAAGGAAGTTGACCTGGTAAGCGTTATGTCGGGTGATAACGGAGCCAAGAGAGTAAAGGAATATTCCGTTCCCATGGCAGAAGGCTTAACCTATAACTATGCTGCCAAGAAGGTTGACGATGATATCTTAAAGCAGCTTGTTGATTTAGCTGACGAAGCCCAGCTTGCCGATAAGTTTAAGGCACTGTATGAAGGTGAAGTTATTAATACAGGTGAGAAGAGACTTGTTCTTCATCAGTTAACTCGTGGTCAGCTTGGTGCAGACGTTGTGGTTGACGGCGTTAATAAGAGAGATTTTTATCTTGGCGAACAGAAGAAAATAGCTGATTTTGCCAATAAAGTTCATAACGGCGAAGTAGTTAACGGTGCCGGTGAGAAATTTACAACCGTAGTTCAGATCGGAATCGGAGGAAGCGATTTGGGTCCCAGAGCTATGTACCTTGCTCTTGAGAACTGGGCTAAGGTTACGGGTAATTTCAAAATGGAAGCCAAGTTCATAAGTAATGTAGATCCCGATGATGCAGCAGCAGTACTTGCTTCTGTTGACGTTGCTCATTCATTATTCATTTTGGTATCTAAGTCAGGTACAACACTTGAGACCTTGACGAACGAATCTTTTGTAAAGGATGCTCTTAAGAAGGCAGGCCTTGATGCTTCTAAGCACATGGTTGCCGTTACATCATCATCTTCACCTCTTGCAAAGAGTGCCGATTATCTTGAAGCATTCTTTATGGATGATTATATCGGCGGAAGATTTTCATCATGCTCAGGGGTTGGCGGTGCTATCCTTTCACTTGCATTCGGACCTTCTGTATTCGCAGATTTCCTTGATGGAGCTGCTAAAGAAGATAAGCTTGCAGCTTCCGTAGATGTACTTAAGAATCCTGCTATGCTTGATGCACTTATCGGTGTATATGAAAGAAATGTTCTTGATTATGCTTGCACGGCTGTGCTTCCGTATTCTCAGGCACTTAATCGTTTCCCTGCACATTTACAGCAGGCCGACATGGAATCAAACGGTAAATCCGTTAACAGATTCGGAGAGCCGATTAACTATAAGACAGGTCCTGTTATCTTCGGAGAGCCGGGAACTAACGGACAGCATTCTTTCTATCAGTTATTACACCAGGGCAAAGATATCATTCCTATTCAGTTCGTAGGATTTAAGAATAGCCAGATTGGAACAGATGTTGATATTCAGGGAAGCACATCTCAGCAGAAGTTATGTGCCAATGTTGCAGCTCAGATAGTTGCATTTGCCTGTGGTAAGGATGATGAGAACCTTAATAAGAAATTTGACGGAAATCGTCCTTCAAGTATTATTATCGGTGATAAGCTTACTCCGGGAGCACTTGGAGCGTTGTTGTCACACTTCGAAAACAAGATTATGTTCCAGGGCTTTTTGTGGAATGTTAACAGCTTCGACCAGGAAGGTGTTCAGCTTGGTAAGGTTCTTGCCAAGAAAGTACTTGCACACGAAACCGATGGCGCATTAAAGGAATTCAGTGATCTACTGAATATCTAAAATTTGTAAAAATATTAAAATAAAAGTCGCTTAGGTCTTAAGGCCTAAGCGATTTTTTGATATAATCAAAAATGTCGTATGTAATAAGAATAAGTTACAGATGTGTTTAATGGTTTTATTATTCAAGGGGATACAATATGAATAAACCGGGTTGGAAAAAATTTTATGATTATGTACTTATAATATTTGGTTCTATGGTTGCGGCCTTTGCTGTCGAAGAATTCCTTGTACCAAATACAATTCTTGACGGTGGTGTAGTCGGTGTCAGTATTATGATTAATGCATTGACAGGTATTACATTAGGTCTTTTGACTTTTGGAATAAACATTCCGTTTTTGATTATAGGATCACGTAAGCTTGGCAAAAAATTTATATTCAGATCTGCGGTGGGAATGGCAACATTTTCTATCTTTGTAGAAATATTCGCTGCATGGATAGAAATAACACAGGTTGATTTACTGGCAGTATGTTACGGCGGTGTATTCTTAGGCATCGGATGCGGACTTGTAATTAAGCATGGCGGCTGTCTTGACGGTACAGAAACCGTAGCCATTATACTTAACAAAAAATTCAAATGGCCGGTAGGACAGACGGTACTTATATTTAATGTTGTAATATACGGTACGGCGGGAATTCTATTTGGCTGGAACAGAGCAATGTTCAGTTTGCTTACGTATTTTATCGCATCCAAAGTTATCGATATGGTTGAAACCGGCTTTGATAAAGCTAAGGCGGCCATGATTATAACCAATGAGTGTGAGGAAATTGCCCAGCAGATTTATGAAAAGCTTGGTCGTACGGTAACAATACTTGAAGGCGAAGGATTAATAAGCGGCAAAAAGGTAGTATTATACTGTGTTCTTAGCAAATTCGAAATAAACGATTTAAGAAACATTATTGATTCTATTGATGATTCTGCATTTATAGCTATTTCAGATGTTGAAGAAATAATAGGTTCTCATATCAAAAAGGGCGGAAAGATTAAAAAAGCGGAAATAACGGCCAAAGTATTTGCGCTTCAAAATGAAGAAGATTTAGAAGAAATAAAGAGAAATAAAGAGAAATAAATAAACAAGACTAAAAGGGGGATATCTACAATGGGAGATAATAACGAAAATGTTATAACAGAAATTAAAGGAAACGAAAGCGAATTGATTGCAATATTAAAAGATATTCAGTCAAATGAGCAAAAAGAAATGAAATATGCCAAGAGACAGAGCAGATTTGCCATGATAGTGTCTGTAGCCTGTCTTGTGATTGTTGTTTTAATCGGATTGGCATTTTTGGCCATTATGCCTAAGGTGGTAACACTTCTTGATGATGTTCAGGGAATTGTCACCGAAGCAAATACCATTGTTTCGGATTCAAAAACAATTATGTCTGATTTAAACAAAGTAACAAAGGAACTGGCAGCAGCCGATATTGATGGTTTATTCGAAAAAGTTGATACTTTGGTTATAGAATCTCAAAGCAGCGTTGAGGCTGCAATGCAAAAGGTTGAGTCAATGGATATAGAGGGATTAAACTCGGCCATAGCAGATTTACAAAGCGTAATAGAGCCGCTTGCTAAAATGTTCGGTAAAAGATAAGACGGATTAAAATGAAAATTGTTGTTTTGGAAAGAAACAGTGTAGGTCTTGATGTTTCGGTTGAAGGATTTAAGAAGTTCGGAGAACTTGTAACATATCCAAATACATCGACCTATGAAGAAATTAAAGAAAGAGTTAAAGATGCGGATATTATTATTGCCAATAAGTCTGCACTTAACGAAGAAACCCTAAAAGATGCACCTAATGTTAAGTTCATTGGGGAATTTGCAACAGGATATGACAACGTAGATTTATCATATTGCAAGTCCCGAGGAATTAAGGTGGCGAATATTGTTGATTATTCAACAGATGCGGTAGCACAGCATACTTTTGCGCTGATGTTCTATGTTCTTGAAAAGCTCCGTCATTATGACGATTATGTCAAAGGCGGTGAATATGCTTCTCAGACCAGGTTCAGTAATTTTGATAAACCCTTCGTAGAACTAAGCGGTAAAACCTGGGGCATTATAGGAATGGGTAATATAGGCCGCAAGGTTGCCTCGATTGCCAGGGCTTTTGGATGTGAAGTTATTTTTTATTCCGTTACCGGTAAGTCAAAAGTTACGGAATATGAAAGGGTTTCTTTTGATGAATTGCTAGGAAGAAGTGATTTTTTGTCAATTCATTGCCCGCTTAGTGATCTGACAAGGGGACTTATTAATTATGATGCCTTATCAAAAATGAAGAAAACTTCGATTTTGATTAATGTGGCAAGAGGTCCGGTAGTTGTGGATGCCGATTTGGCAAGAGCGCTTAATGAAAATGTGATTATGGCAGCAGGTCTTGATGTTACGGGGACCGAGCCTATGAAGGACGAAAATCCTTTAAGTAAAATTATGGATTCCGACAAACTTATAATTACGCCACATTTGGCATGGGCGTCTACGGAAGCCAGAAACAGATGCGTTGAAGAAAACATCAAAAATATAGAAGCTTTCCTAAGAGGGGAAGATCGTAACATAGTAAATAAATAACAGGAGAAGATTAATGGGTATTTTATTAAAGAACATCAAAGCTATCGTACCTGAGGGTACTGAAGATGTTGTTAAGACAACGTCTATCTTTATCGAGGGAGACAAAATTGTGGGTATCGGTACGGAGCCTTCCGGATTCAAAGCGGATAAGGTAATTGAAGGCGAGGATAAACTTGCAATTCCGGGACTTATTAACTGTCATACTCATTCATATATGGCATTTATGCGTAATATAGCAGATGATTTAAGCTTTATGGACTGGTTATTCGGAAGAATAGATCCTATCGAGCAGAAGATGAGTGATGAAGATACGTACTGGGGTGCGTGCCTTGCTATTATCGAAATGATGAAATCCGGTACAACCTGCTTTAACGATATGATGATGAATATTAAGCAGACTACCAAAGCTATCAAAGAGTCCGGTATGAGAGCGGTTATGTGCAGAGGTCTTGTGGGAAGCGCCGAAGATGACGGCGGAAGAATCGACCAGACTTATGAAGAAATGGAATTTTGTAAGGATTGTGACAGAATAACATTTAAGTTCGGTCCTCATGCTCCCTATACCTGTACGGAAGATTATTTTAGAAGAGTTTCCGATGAAGCCAAAAAAGCCGGAATCGGTATACATGTTCATTTGTCCGAAAGTGTAAGTGAAATTGAAGGATGCGCCAAGGATCACGGATGTACTCCTATTGAAATGGCAGACAGAAACGGTTTGTTTGATGTTCCCTGTATTGCTGCGCATTGTGTGCAGGTGGATGACAAAGATATGGATATCCTGGCTAAAAAGGGAGTATCGGTGGTTTCAAATCCCGCCAGCAATATGAAGCTTGGTAACGGCTTTGCACCTGTTCCCGAGATGATGGCAAAGGGTATAAATGTATGTCTTGGTACAGACGGTGCCGCTTCAAACAATTCCCTTAATATGTTCCACGAGATGTCACTTATGGCTTTGATTCACAAAGGAACACATAAGACTCCCGAATGTGTGGGTGCCAAAGATGTATTTAAGATGGCTACAATCAACGGAGCAAAGGCTCTCGGGCTTGATTCTGTGACAGGAACTTTGGAAGTCGGAAAGAAAGCCGATATAGCCATTCTTGATTTGAATAATCCGTCTTTGATGCCTAATAATAATCTTATTGCCGGACTTAGCTATTCGGCTAACGGTTCAGAAGTTGATACAGTTATCATCGACGGAAAGGTTACTATGGAAGGACGTAAGATTCTTACAATGGATGAGAAACTCGTTTATTCCAAAGTAAATGAGATTATAAAGAGAATGGAATTGTAAAAAGTGTGACAGTAGGGACGGTTCTTTTTGTCACATTTTAGTTCATAAATATCGTGGGGATGTTGTTATTCCTTTATTTTTGAGTACGTTCTCTAGTATTTCTAAGTGTTGCGGGTTGACTAAGTTGGTTAACAGAACGGCACCGAACCATTCGCCATCCATGGCTCAGTTGGTTCTTCCGCGAACATCCTGTTCACGGATGCCTAAAAATAGGCAACACTAAGAACTACACGAGAACTCCCTAATAAAAATAAATGAATAACAACATCCCCACTATTTATATATTCGCTAATGTGACAAAAAGAACCGTCCCTACTGTCACATTAGCGAAGGTGGCGGCGCATGCGATTGATGTGACGCTCGAAATCACCGTTATTTATAATATATGCCAGTGCATACTGTTCCAGAGTCGGTACGGTGCAGGCATAGAATCCAACTTTGTTAATGAATTCATCTAATAGCCTATGTGGGATGACCATGTAGGCTATTCTTATAGATGGCGAAAAGGTCTTTGAGAAAGTGTTAACGTATATTACATTTTCGTCTGTATCCAGAGAGTACAGGGTTTCGGCGCTTTTTCTTGAGGGAGTAAATTCAGACTCGAAGTCATCTTCAAGTATAAGGGCATTATTTTCTTTGGCCCATTTAAGATATTCTCTTTTTTTGGAAGCTGAGGCACTGACTCCGGTAGGGTAGCTTCGATACGGAGTAATATGCAATACTTTTGCATCCGTGCTCCATAAAGCATTACTTAATATTCCGTCTTTTCCTAAAGGCAGGAGCCTGAGGTTTATTCCGTTAGTTTCGTATACCCTTTGAATCTGCTGATAAGAAGGCGATTCTATGGCATAAGGTATATTTTTGTCTAAAAATTGGCATAGCAGGCCATAAAGATATTCTGCTCCGGAGCCTATGAATATCTGACCGGTGTCTACCTGCATATCACGGCTTCTTTTAAGATAGTTGCAAATGCCTTCCCGTAGTAGGACAACGCCGCCGAAAGGTGATTTTTGCATAATTTCTTCGGAATAATCACTTAGGACTTTACGTATGGTTTTGGCATAGATATCGTAGGAGAAGGTTTCCTTTGATGATAAGTGATTCTCATTTTGCGGTTTTGGCGGAAGATATTCTGTTTTGGACATGGAGGGATTGGCGTAATAACTGGATTCTTTGTAGGATACGAAGTAACCGCTTCTTTCTACGGCACGAATGTAATCTTCCTCCAAAAGAAGCTCATAGGCATGTTCGACGGTTACTAAAGAAACATTATAATCGTTAGCGGTAACACGCTTTGAAGGAAGTTTGTCGCCGTATTTATATGTGTTGTCGATTATTTTCTTACGCAGTTGTTCGTAGATTTGAAGATATCTTTTTTGTTTCATTATATTCGGTTTTACTCTCTGCTTTTATCATACTGACCGGTTCGGTGAAATCTGGTCTTATAAAATTCTCCAAAATTGACATTTTTTGTTATACCAGATAAATGATATATTTTTTTTCAATGAATTGCAAATAAGATATTATGAACAAATAAGACCAAGGGGCTTGATTATGAAGAAAAAACCGATGATAAACATAGAAAATACCGATCTTTTGTATGATGCGAAATTTTTGAAGTTATATGATTTAAGGTATGCGGAAGGACGTCACTACTTTGAGGCTTCAAGAAGAAAAAAGGAAGACCTTGTGGGATTAAAAAGTGACGGGGAATTTAAAGAAATGCTTCCGGATGCCGTTACTGTTGCGGTAGTACTGCATCTGCAAAATACGGGCGAAACAAAACTTTTGATGTCTTATGAATATCGTTATCCCGTAGGACAGTTTCAGTTAAGCCCTGTGGCAGGCTTAGTGGATGAAGAAGATAGGAACGAAGAAAATCCGCTAATATCGGCTGCCATACGGGAGATAAAGGAAGAATCCGGACTTACAGTGAAGCCCACGGATAAAGTCTATGTAGTTAATCCATGTGCTTTTTCGTCTCCGGGGATGACCGATGAAAGTAATGCGTTTTTGTGTGCGGAGATTACCGTCACTAATCTTGATGAACTAAACCAGAACGGTGCCGTAGGCGGAGAATTGTTTGATGGTTTTGTTCTTCTTGGAAAAGAAGAAGCAAAGAAAGTTTATACGACCGGCAGGGATGAACATGGAAACTTCTTTTCTCTCGCGGCTTGGGCGGTTATAGGATACTTTTTAACGATGTAAATGACCTACTCAAAGGACCCTGAAATTTGACGGTGAGCAGAATGGAGAATTATATGAAAAATGATAAGGTAAGAAGAATAGCGTTTGGCGGTTTGATGGCTGCACTTTGTTTTGTAGGATATATGTTTTTCCCGGCAATTTCGGCTTCGGGAACGAAAGTACATGTAGGAAATGCATTTGTGGTGCTCGGAGCATTGCTTTTGGGCGGAGTTTACGGTGGATTGGCAGGGGCAATCGGACTTAGCCTTGCGGATATTTTAAGCGGATATGCCGCATCTTCACCAAGAACATTCATTACAAAATTGGTTATAGGCTTGATAGTGGGATTATTTGCACATAAGATAGCATCGGTTTCCGAAAAACATGAAGCAAAATATTACCTGAAATGGTCAGTTATTTCCGCTGTTGCGGCCTTGGCGTTTAATTGTATTTTTGAACCTGCCCTCAAGTGGGTATGGTATACGCTTCTTACTCCGAATGCCGAAAAGGCAAGCAAGGCCATAGAAGCTATGATGGCTGTAACGACATATGCGACAATAATTAATGCGGTTATAAATTCCGTAGTCGCTGTGGTTTTATATATGGCGCTTCGCCCGGTGCTTGCAAAATCCGGGATGTTGCCTAAGGTATCTTCTAAAAAGAGTGAGTAGAAACTGAGAAATATGTCTTCACCGAGTAAGTTGCGCGATGTTGTTGCGACTGTGAAATATGTCTTCACCGAGCGAGTTCCGCAGCGGCTTGCCGCGAGGACTGCCCGAGCGAATGAAGACTTATTTCTGAAATTTACTTTTCTTCTCTTTTTTGAAGATAATTTAGGATTCGTTTTTTATCGGTGGCCCAGGTAGGTTCTATAAGAAGCTTTCGAGGCGGATCGCCGGTTAATCGGTGAATGACCATATTGTCTTTTATTAAATTAAGGCATTCTTTTACCATATCGGTGTACTCGGTGAGGGTAGGTATGGTAAAGGGATGCTTTTTATATTCTATGGCAAGGTCTGTTCCTTCAAGGACCTGGAGCATCTGAAGTTTAATGCCGCTGCTTCCCACATCAATTACGTGTTTGACTGTATTTAGCATATCTTCTTTTGTTTCGCCGGGAAGGAACAGTATCACATGGGTAATGGTGTGAATGCCTAATTCGTTTAGTCGTTGTATTGCCTTGTTATATACGTTATTTTCGTATCCCCGTCTTATCAGGCAGGCAGTAGCTTCTTTGGTAGTTTGGAGGCCGAGTTCCACCCATACAGGCTTGATTTGAGTAAGCTCTTTAAGAAGCATATATGTTTCTTCACTTAGGCAGTCAGGTCTGGTGGCTATAGATAGTACCGCTACATCATCGCGATTAATTATGGGGATAAATACCCTGCGAAGTTCCTCTATAGGTGCATAAGTATTGGTAAAAGCCTGAAAATAGGCTATGAATTTATCGCCGGAATATTTGGAAGCTATTTTTGACTTGGCTTCCATAAAGCATTCATCCAAGCGATGGGGATCCGGAGTATCCGTATTTTTCAAAAAAGATACATCAACCGCAAAATCACCGCTTCCGCTTTCGGAGCAGAAGATACAGCCTTTTTGATCGTTTACCCTGTTAGGGCAGCCAAAGCCCGCGCTTAAGCTTAGTTTGTATAGTTTTTGTCCATATTCTCTTTTGGTGAATTCTCCGATTGTTATCATGCATATATATTACCATCAAAACCGTCCGTAATCTATGTAACCTAATAAGTGTTTGTAAACTCAACGTTGGCATTATTTTTCATATTTACTACATACATCTGTATTTTCGTTGTTACATACTCGTAAAATACAGATTACTTTCTCACATCCTATCTACATATCTGGATATTGATGCTTATATTTCACACAGTCAATTATATTGATGCCTATATTTCACACAGTTGATTATGTTGACATACAGATAGCTCCTTATAATTTTGTCTTAGCAAACTTAAATACTAAGATTTATCTGTACGTTTGGGAAGAGTTTTTTCTTTATTTCTTATTTTGTTTTTGCCAACTATTATTTTATTCTATGACCTAATAGAACCATTATTTGACTTTAAATTCATTATTAGATACTATATTTTTGTATGTTGTTAGGTTGATAGGACAGACGACCAACCTTAAAAATTCGGCTGGAGAAAATTTGGAGGAGATTTAATATGGCAAGTGAAATCAGAGACCTTAATCTGGCTGAATCAGGAGAAAGAAAGCTTGAATGGGTCAAAAGAAATTGTGATCTTTTAAGAACACTGGAAGAAGAGTTTACTAAAACAAAACCTTTTGCAGGTAAAAAGATAGCATTATCGGTGCATCTTGAAGCAAAAACAGGATATCTTTGTTTAGTACTTAAAGCAGGCGGAGCCGAAATGTATGTTACAGGCTCTAATCCGTTATCTACACAGGATGATGTGGCAGCAGCCCTAGTAAAAGCAGGTCTTGAGGTGCATGCCTGGTATGATTCGACACCTGAAGAATATGATATGCATATAAGACACACTCTTGAGTGTGGTCCTAACATTATTATCGATGACGGCGGAGATCTCGTTAATATGGTACATAATGAGATGCCCGAGCTTATTCCGAACATTATCGGAGGATGTGAAGAAACAACAACAGGTATCATTCGTCTTGAGGCTATGAACAAGGCCGGTAAGCTTATGTTCCCTATGGTTAGAGTTAATAATGCCGATTGTAAGCATTTCTTTGATAACAGATATGGTACAGGTCAGTCGGTTTGGGATGGTATTAATCGTACAACCAATTTAATTGTTGCAGGCAAAATTGTTGTAGTAGCCGGCTATGGATGGTGCGGTAAAGGTACGGCAATGAGAGCTAAGGGCTTAGGCGCCAGAGTTATTGTTACCGAAATCGATCCTGTTAAGGCTATAGAAGCCGTTATGGACGGATTCGATGTAATGCCTATGAACGATGCCGCAAAGGTTGGTGATTTCTTTGTAACAGTAACTGGTTGTGACGGAGTTATCGATAAAGAAGACTTTGCAGTAATGAAGGAAGGCGCTATCTTATGTAATGCCGGACATTTTGATTGTGAAATAGATATGGCATGGCTTAAGGCCAATGCTGTCGAGACACGTGAACAGCGTAAGAACATTATGGGATATAAGCTTCCCACAGGTCAGTGGATTTTCGTTCTCGGTGAAGGAAGACTTGTAAATCTTGCTTGTGGAGACGGTCATCCGGCAGAGATTATGGATATGAGCTTTGCCATTCAGGCACTTTCTGCCAAATACCTTGTAGAACATGGCAGTGAGCTTACGGAAAAGCTTATTGATGTGCCGAAGGAAGTTGATAACGATGTGGCTATTCGTAAACTCAATTTCTTAGGTAAAAAGATAGATGTACTGACACCTGAACAGGAAAAGTATTTACATTCTTATAATGTTGGATAATACTATAAGTGTATTGGGGGATAACAGGTGTTTAATTTTTTGGTGGGCGTCCAGGTATTTTCGGTAATATTTGGATTATATGCAATTTACAGATTGTTTATGGCTATAGCTAAAACGGAGTATAAATTTCTTTTAGCTTCTGCAATTTGTGCCGAAATATACGGCTTTGGTTATGGCCTTGAGATGAACGCCAAATCCTGGGGACAGGCATTTACTGCCATAATTATGGAGTATTTGGGATTATCCTATGTATGTCTGTTGTTTTTGGTTTATATAGTAAAATTAACGAAAATCGTCAAAGAACCGCATGGTCTTTGGCGTTTTTTGTTCCTTATGGAGACGGGCTTTTTAATAATGGTGTCTACCAGTGAGCATCAGCACTACTATTATAAAGAGCTGGAATTTACAAATGACGGTTTATTTCCGCATATAATAGAACACCCAAATGTGTTTTTCTACATGCATATGTCGATTATTGCCGGAATGGTGGTAGTCAGCCTTGTTCTGCTTCTTATAGCAGCAAAAAGATCAGGAAAAAATGATATCAGAAAATACAAAATGGGATTTCTTTTTTCGTTTATTCCGTTTATCAGTCTGATAGCTTCGTTAGTGGTAGATATGGGCGGTTATGAGCCTGTTTCCGCAGTGGTTTTGTTTTTCCTCGGTATTATAGCTATAGTTCTTACTCTTGATAAATCCATTAAGCCGATAAATCTGGCAAGGTCGGAGTTTTTTAACGGTTCTCCCAGTGGACTTATTACGGTTGATGATAAATACGGATTTTTGGAATGCAATACTGCGGCCAAAAAGATACAACCTGCTTTTTTCGGCATGAAAAAGGGAACGGATATCTTTTCTGTTTTACCGGTGGATTCGGATAATAAGGTCCATTTAGATGATAATTATTACTCGGTTATGGATAAAGAGCTTATCGGTGACGGAATAATGTACGGTCATGTTATTGTACTTACCGATATTACGAAACTGGAAAATCAGATGGCGCAGCTTTCGGAATTGAAAGAGCAGGCTGATGAGGCTAACCATGCAAAATCAAGATTCCTTGCCAATATGTCTCATGAAATGAGAACTCCGCTTAATGCTGTAATAGGTCTTTCGGAATTGGCACTAAGAGAAGACAGTAAAGATAAAATACGTGATTATGCTCTTCAGGTCAGAACTTCGGGTCAGATGCTGCTTGATTTAATTTCGGATATACTTGATATTTCAAAGGTTGAATCAGGTAAATTGGAAATAGATGCTGTTCATTATGATTTGCTGGAAATTCTAAACGGCGTAATTAATATGACAAATATCAGGATGGGTGACAAATCTATCGATTTTGTGGTAGACATTAATCCTAAGATTCCAAGATACCTAGTGGGTGATGATATCAGAATTCGTCAGATAATTCTTAATTTCCTTTCTAATGCTACCAAATATACCGAGAACGGAAAGATAGAATTTGTTTTGGATTATGAGAAAACTCCGGAAGGAATTAATCTTATAGGATATGTTGAGGATACGGGAAAAGGCATAAAAGATGAGGATATGGATAAACTCTTTAAAGCATTCTCTCGAGTAGATTTGACTACCAATCGAAGCATAACGGGTAGTGGCTTGGGTCTTGCCATTTCGGGTCAACTCATAGAGTTAATGAACGGACACTACGATGTTATCAGTGAATACGGAAAAGGAAGTAAATTCTCGTTTTGCATACCGCAAAATATAGAAGCAGATCAAACGAGTCTTAGTGACATGGAACGTCACAGAATTATTGTACGAAGGGGTGCTCCGTTCAATTTGTTCTTTGAACAGAAGGAAGAATCCGAAGAAGCGAAGCAACTTGTTAAAGAAACAGAATATCTGGTTCGTGAAAAATATAAAGATAAATCAATACTTATAGTTGATGATAATACAATCAATATTAAGGTACTTATTTCTTTGCTGAAAATATACGGAATTGAACCGGATACGGCCGAAAGCGGACAAAAATCCATCGATATGGTTGCGAAGAAAAAATATGATGTAATCTTTATGGATTATATGATGCCGGAAATGAATGGTATTGAGGCAACACAAAATATAAGAAATCTGAATGTTCCGTGGGCTCAGACGGCAATAATCGTGGCGTGTACGGCAGATGCCGTAAAGGGTTCTTCGGAATATCTTATGGCTAACGGAATGAATGATTATATCTGTAAGCCCATAGTAATCGATGATTTACAAAAGAAATTATTTGAAATTATGACAAAGTATAAATTTGAATGACGGATGCTACGGCTCCAAGGTAGAGGCACGTTTTATTGTGCCGGAACCGTATTTGGAATTGATAGAATCCATAGCTTTGTCGAGTTTCTCGAGCTTTTCGTAGTCGGTATTGTCAAACAAAGACATTTGTCTTCCGGAATCGATATCGGCTATTTTTGTTACTCCGACGCCCAATAATCTTATGGGTTCATTGTCCCACATTTCAATAAACAGCTTTTTAACGTACTCGTAGATTTCAGAAGTTATGTTGGTAGCATTGGGCAATGCGCACTGGTGAGAACTCTTTTGAAGATTGGTAAATTTGATGGTGACGTTTACAGATTCAATTTTTACGGAGTCTTCACGAACCCGTTTACATACTTTTTCCGTCAGATTACGAAGAATATTAAGCGCTTCGGTGCTATCCGTTATATTGTAAGGAGTGGTTGTTTCGTGAGAATAACCCTTGGGATCGCGGCTTTCGGATACAACGGGCGAATCATCTATTCCGTTGGCCCATAGCCACATACCTTCACCGTGCTTTTTCATTACTTTACAAAGAGCATCTTTATTGTAGTGAGCCAGGTCACCTATGGTTTTAATTCCAAGCGTGTTTAGTTTGGTAACGGTATTTGAACCTACGAACAATAAATCTCCTACCGGAAGAGGCCACATTTTGGAAGGTATTTCTTCCGGCCAAAGTGTATGGGTTTTATTGGGCTTCGTAAAATCGGAAGCCATTTTGGCAAGTAATTTATTGGAAGAGACCCCAACATTAACGGTAAATCCAAGGGTATCGTATACTTCGTTTCTTAATTTGTCGGCGGCTTCAACGGGAGTTCCGAATAAAAGTGAGGTTCCCGTCATATCAAGAAATGCCTCATCGATACTGAATTGTTCTATCTTGTCGGTATATTTGGCAAATATGTCCATGAGAGCATGAGAGTATTTTTGATAGATGTCATGATGCGGCGGAATAAGCAAAAGATTCGGACATTTTTTGAGAGCATTAACTACAGGCTCGCCGGTTGTAATGCCATATGGTTTGGTAGGAATAGATTTTGCCACAATAATTCCGTGACGGGTTTCCACATCACCGCCTACGGCTGCAAGCATGGTTCTGTAATCCTCGGTGCCGCCGTTTTTAAGGTGTTCAACGGCTTCCCAGGATAAAAAAGCACTATTTACATCAACATGAAAAATAACTCTTTCTGCCATGGATTACATCCTTGATTTATTGGTTTCTTTATACCCTCAAGTATACCAAAAATGGCGTAAATATGGTATGATAGTTGCAAATGTAAATTTTTTGAGGGAGTTAATGACAAAGAAAAAACTAATCTGGGTAGTAGTGTTTATTCTGATTGCCGGATTAAGTATATGGACTATCACGTCACAATGCAGCAGTTTTTCTTTTAAGGAATTATGCGATGATATTAAAAATGCAAACAAGCCGTTACTTATAGTTAGCTTTGTTTGTATGTTGGGATTTATTTATTTTGAAGGAGTGGCTTTATGCATACTTATCAAGGAGTTTAGTCCTTCGGAATATAAAAGGCATGGTATTCTTTATTCAACATCCGATATATATTTTTCAGCAATAACACCATCGGCATCCGGAGGTCAGCCGGCAAGTGCATATTTTATGATGCGTGACGGGGTTCCCGGATCTATATCGATGATTGTCCTTATAGTCAATCTTATAATGTACGTAATATCTTTGATGATAACGGGACTTATATGTATCATCGCAAGATTTGATTTGTTTATTCAATATGATGACTTCGCAAAGCTGCTTATAGTCATAGGATACATTGTATTGGCAGGTCTTGAGGTTGCGTTCTTCTTGCTGTTATTCCATGATACTTTGTTTAGTAAGATAGCAAACGGAGTGTTTAAGATACTGACAAAACTGCATCTGTTTCATCATGAAGACAGAAAAAGGGCTAAGTTGCAGAATTTGATTGATGATTACAGGGAATGTTCAAAAGCTATTTCCGGTAAGAAAAGAATATTATTTAAAGCCTTTTGCTTTAATATGCTTCAGCGTATAGCTCAAATAAGCGTCTCCATGTTGGTATTTTTATCAATCGGAGGATCGGCTAAAAAAGCTTTTGATGTTTGGGCAGTTCAGGGACTTACGCTTGTAGGTGCGAATTGTATTCCTATTCCGGGAGCAATGGGTGCCGCAGATTATTTGTTAATTGAAGGATTCTCGCATATATCGGAGATTGAAAGTACGGCGAATCTTGAACTTTTGTGCAGAGGTATATCTTTTTACAGCTGCACGATAATAAGTGGAATTATTGTTTTAATAGGATATATTGTATCAAGGAAGGTAGATCGTAAATCATGATAGGCTATTATGACTATTCAGTTTGGCTAACATATATGTCAGCAATTTCGGCAGGCTTGGGAATAATTATTTCTTTACACGGTGCCGGACACCCTTATATAGGTGTATTTTTTCTGATGTTCTGCGGATTGTGCGATGCCTTTGACGGAAAGGTTGCAAGAACCAAGAAGAATCGTACGTCTTCACAGATGAAATTCGGAATTCAAATTGATTCATTGTCGGATTTAATTGCTTTTGGTGTGCTTCCGGCATGTATTGCAAATGCAATGATCAGGGTATCGCCGACTTTGCCCCAGACACCTTATCAGATTGACGGAAGTAAAGCAGATACTCATGTTTTGATTTGCCTTTATGTAGTTATGCTGTTATTTATTTTGGCGGCATTAATAAGACTTGCATATTTCAATGTTGAAGAAGAAGAACGTCAGAGCGTTGAGACCGGTTCAAGAAAGTATTATACCGGTGTACCTGTAACAAGTGCAGCTTTAGTTTTTCCTACTGTACTGTTAATACAGTATATTTCACCTAAGGACGTTACATTGGTTTATTTTGTGGTAATGTTCGTTCTTGGTTCTTTGTTTGTTTCCAAGGTTAAAATCCCAAAGCCCAATCTTAAGGGAATCCTTATTATGGTGGGAATAGGACTTATTGAGTTTGTTGCATTGATTGCGAAACTTTTCTAAAACAGGGAGATTAGGATGAAACTCGAAATAGAAGCTATTCCTGAAGATTCATTATTTTTGAAATTTTTATATCAGACAGTTCCCGGAAGAGTAATTCTTAAGGGCCTAAGCTCCGTGCACTTGTCAAAGACAGTTGGAGCTTTTTTTGATTCTCCCTTGTCACTTCCGATTATTCCTTTGTTTATTAAGCTAAATAAAATAGACATGAGTGAATACCGGGAAACAGGCTATAAATGCTTTAATGATTTCTTTACAAGAACTCTTAAGCCTCATGCCAGAGTTTTTGATATGGATCCTACGCATTTTGTGGCGCCCTGTGACGGATTATTATCTGCATATCGAATTGATAAAGATATGATTATCCCTGTAAAACAAAGCAGTTACAGTATATCTTCCCTTCTTAAGAATCCCAAACTTGCTCAAAAGTACGAAGGTGGTACGGCTCTTGTATTTAGATTATGTGTTAATCATTATCACAGGTATGCATATCCGGTTACGGGAAGAAAATCTTACAACAAGCATATTAAGGGCGTTCTTCACACGGTAAGACCTATCGCATTGCGTAATAAACCTGTATTTACCGAAAATTCCAGGGAATATACTCTGATTAAATCCAAAGAGTTCGGTACGATTCTCCAAATGGAAGTGGGCGCGATGCTGGTTGGTAAAATCCAAAATTATCACAGAGCCGCATATGTAAGACGCGGCCAGGAAAAGGGCAGATTTTTATACGGTGGCTCTACGATTATTCTTTTAATTCAAAAGGATAAAGTTAATTTTTCAAGAGGATTATTCGCTGCTACAGAGCATGGCTTTGAAATACCCGTTAAAATGGGGGAAAGTCTTAACTCATGAAACTGAAAACCAAGTTACAACTGACATTTATTACAATGGTAATTGTCCCGCTGATTCTTATTATTGCTACGTTTTGCGTGATGGGAAGCATGATTCTTAAGAATCAGGGTGAGGCGACAAACATACTGGATGCTCCGATTTCGGTTTTAGCTAATTCACAAATGGCAAGTACTCTGTTTGTGTATATGTCTATCTCTATTGCACTCATTTTGATTTTGACAGCATCTTTTTTATTCGTTTGGATTAAAAAGAGTATGTATAATCCGATTCAGGAACTGAATACGGCTATGCAGAATATAGCAGAAGGCAATCTTGATTACAGAATAAGCAGTGAACCCAACGGAGAATTTGACGGGGAGCTGGGAACTTTATACCATAACTATGAGGATATGAGGCTTAAGCTTAAGGAAACCGCCGATGAGAAGATGTTGTCGGAGGAACAAAATCGAGAGCTTGTAAGTAATATTACTCATGATTTAAAAACTCCCATTACTTCTATTAAGGGATATGTTGAAGGAATAATGGATGGTGTTGCGGATACTCCCCAGAAGATGGACAAATATATAAAGACCATCTACAACAAGGCAATGGATATGGATAAGCTTATTAATGAGCTTACCGTCTATTCGAGAATTGATAATAACAGAGTACCCTATAACTTTATAAGAATAAATGTTGCCAATTATTTCGGTGATTGTATCGAAGAAGTGGGCCTTGATCTTGAATCAAAGAATATTAAACTTGATTACTCCAATCTGACTACTGCTGATACACAAATTATTGCCGATCCGGAACAGCTAAAGCGGGTAATAAATAATATAATCAGCAATTCTGTCAAATATATAGACAGAACCAAGGTTCCACAGATAGATATACGAATTTTGGATGAAACCGATTCCATAAGAATCGATATTGAAGATAACGGACGGGGAATTAGTTCCAAGGATTTGCCGAATATTTTTGACCGATTCTATCGTACGGATGCTTCAAGAAACTCTTCACAGGGCGGAAGCGGAATCGGCCTTTCAATCGTTAAAAAAATTGTTGAGGACCATGGCGGATATATTTGGGCAACTTCCAAAGAAGGCGAAGGAACCTGTATGCACATGATTTTCCGAAAATATGAGGTATCAACGGATACAAAGGAGGAAGTATATGAGTAAAATTTTGATAATAGAAGATGAAGAAGCAATTGCGGAATTAGAAAAAGATTATCTGGAATTGAGTGATTTCGAAGTGGAAATTAAGAATAACGGAACCGACGGACTGGAGATGGCACTTAATACAGATGTTGATCTGGTGGTTCTTGATTTGATGCTTCCGGGTAAGGACGGTTTTGAAGTATGTAAAGAGATACGTGAAAAGAAAAACATTCCGATTATTATGGTTTCAGCCAAGAAAGAAGATATTGATAAAATAAGAGGTTTGGGACTTGGCGCAGATGACTATATGACTAAACCTTTTAGCCCAAGTGAACTTGTCGCCAGAGTAAAGGCGCATCTTTCAAGATACGAAAGACTTACTTCACAGGCAGCTCCCGCTAATGATGTAATAGAAATCAGGGGCATTAAGATTGATAAAAGTGCACGAAGAGTGTGGGTAGATAATGAAGAAACTACCTTTACGGGAAAGGAATTCGATCTTCTTACATTCCTGGCAGAGCATCCCAATCACGTATATTCCAAGGAAGAGCTCTTTAGAGAAATCTGGGATATGGATTCAATAGGAGATATTGCAACAGTAACCGTTCACATTAAGAAAATTCGTGAGAAGATAGAATTCGACAGCGCAAATCCACAATATATTGAAACAATATGGGGGGTTGGCTATCGCTTCAAAATTTGATTGGGAGCATTTTAAAAATTAAGTTCTAATGAAAAATATTATTTTTGAAGATGAACAGATAATCGTAGCCTACAAGCCTGCGGGAATAGCAACACAGACTGCCCGTGTCGGTCAGCAGGATATGGTTTCGGAGATTAAGAATTATTTAAATAAAAAGAATAAGGCGGCAGGAAAACCGGTGAGCGAGCCTTATGTCGGACTGGTGCACAGACTGGATCAGCCGGTATGCGGTTTGATAGTGTTTGCTAAAACCAAAACGGCAGCAGCTGATTTATCGCATCAGATTAATAACGGAGAATTTCAAAAATACTATTATGCTATAGTGCTCGGTAAACCAACTAAAGATACGGATGTATTGGTGGATTATATTTATAAGGACGGTCACAATAACCAGTCGCTTATAGTTGAGGAGACTTTTCCCGAAGCTAAAAAAGCGGTGCTTAAGTATAGAACCATTAAGACCCTTATGGCTTTGGAAGAAAACCTGGAAGCAACTTTACTTGAAATTCACCTGATGACGGGAAGGCATCATCAGATAAGAGCACAACTGTCACATGCTAATATGCCTATACTTGGAGACGGTAAGTATGGTAGTATGGAGTCGAAGGATTTTAGTAAGGACTCGGCATGTAAGAATGTTGCCCTGTGTGCTCATAAAATCAGATTTAAACATCCGATAACAAGGGAGGAGCTAACCTTCGAAAGGGATCCCGATGATGAAATCTTTGAAGCATTTCTTTAAAGAAATAAGCAGCGTACTTACGCTGGCATATATATTTGTTTTATTTACCCTATACCCTTTATATATTAAAAGGGAAGCATATCTATATACGGATGCGTCAAAATATAAGTTCTTTTTATACACTGCATTGGGAGCAATTGTTTTACTCCTTCTTTCAGGTCTTTTTGAAATGATTCAAGCTATAACAGATCGCAAATTCGGAACAGTAAACGCAAGTATATTCATATTTGCCGTTATTACCGTTATTTCATACGCTTTGTCCGATTATAAGGATACGGCGCTTATAGGGGCAAACGGCTGGTATATGGGTCTTGTTACCATTATGGTTATGTGTGTATTGTCCTATCTTATAAGTGTTCTTTATACACATAAAGAATATGTGTGGTACCCGATTCTCGGAGGTTCATTCATTGTATTTTTACTGGGTATTCTGGACAGATTCAGCCTGTATCTTCTTCCTCTTCAAAACAGACATTCTTCGTTTATATCAACTCTTGGAAACATTAACTGGTTTATGGGGTATTACTGTGTGCTTGCGCCTATAGGTGTATTCTTCTTACTTAAGGAATTTACGAGATGTAAAGATATAGATACACGCAGGATGAAGACAGATGAAAAATGTAAAATCTGGCTGCTGCTGATTTATGTTGTAACGGCATTTGTTGCAGGTTTCGTGCAGGGTGCCGAAAGTGTTCTTCTGTTCTTTATTGCTCTGTTTGTGGGAATGACGGTGCTTTGGATGATGAAGGTTATTTCCTTTGAAAGTCTTCTTAGCATGGTAGTAATCTGGGGATTATCGGGCCAGATTGTAAGAATATTAAGAACTGTATTTGCCAGATCATATAATTACGAAACCCAGGGAATTCTTTCGGTTATTCAGACGGGAAGAGGAACTTTGTTTATTGCCCTTATAAGTATTGTGGGAATATACCATTACAAAAAGGCTAAGGCTCCGAATAAAGACAAGGTTATTAAAATAATAATCTTGGGATTAATGGCTGCGTTGGTAATTACATATGTTGTTATCGGTGTATTAAATACCAAAGGACTTTTGCAAAATGAACTCGGATACAGCGTATTTAGATTTGACGAAGGATTTGGTTCGGGACGGGGCAAAGCATATAAGATTGCATTTGAGTGTTTAGATCTTATGAGTCCCAAACAGATTATTTTTGGAGTGGGACCTGACTGTTTCAGTGCTTTTGCCTATTCCGTATCTCCGGTTGCCGAGGAACTGTATTCTTACTGGCCCAATGATTTACTTGCAAATACTCATTGCGAAATACTTACCATGTTGATTAATGAGGGAATTATAGGGGTATTATCATACCTTGGAATATTTGTATGTGCATTTATTACATTTGTTAAAAAGTGTAAGAAGCCGGAAACATTGTGCATATCTTTGTCCATATTCTGTTACCTGGTGCACAATCTCATTTCCTTCGGACAGGAACTTAACACACCTTTGCTGTTCGCCCTTATCGGAATAGGAAACAGTATCACTCTGACCGGGGCCAAAAAGCCCTGATTCTTTGACATTACCGCATTTTTACAGTAAAATTAATAGTTAAGATTTATCTAAAAAAGTGGATTTATTATAGCTTAAGGAGACTAAAATGGCAGACAAAAAATTGGTTGAAGCGATTACTTCCATGAATGAAGATTTCGCTCAATGGTACACAGATGTAGTTAAGAAGGCGGAACTTATTGATTATTCCAATGTAAAGGGCTGTATGGTTATTAAGCCGGCCGGATATGCTATATGGGAAAACGTTCAGCGAAAGCTCGACGATCGATTTAAGAAAACCGGTGTCGAAAACGTATATATGCCTATGTTTATACCCGAGAGTCTCCTTCAGAAAGAAAAGGATCATGTAGAAGGATTTGCTCCGGAAGTTGCGTGGGTAACACACGGTGGACTTAATCCGTTACAGGAAAGGATGTGTGTACGTCCCACTTCCGAAACTTTATTTTGTGATTTTTACAAAGGCGATATTCATTCATACAGAGATTTGCCTAAGGTTTATAACCAGTGGTGCAGCGTAGTTCGTTGGGAAAAGGAAACAAGACCCTTCCTTCGTTCAAGGGAATTCCTGTGGCAGGAAGGACATACTGCCCATGCTACCGAAGAAGAGGCTGTTGAACGTACGGAACAGATGCTTAATGTATATGCCTCTTTTTGTGAGGAAGTTCTTGCAATACCCGTTGTCAAAGGCCGTAAGACGGATAAAGAAAAATTCGCAGGAGCGGAGGCAACTTATACTATTGAGGCTCTTATGCATGACGGTAAAGCACTACAGTCCGGTACATCCCATAATTTCGGTACGGGATTTGCGGAGGCTTTCGGAATTCAGTATACGGACAAAGAAAATAAGCTTCAGTACGTACATCAGACTTCATGGGGTATGTCTACCAGAATTATCGGCGCTATTATAATGGTTCACGGTGATGATTCGGGACTTGTTCTTCCTCCGGAAATAGCACCTACCCAGGTTATGGTTATTCCCATTCAGCAAAAGAAGGAAGGCGTTCTTGAAAAGGCAGATGAGATTAGGAGAGCATTACTTGATGCAGGCTGCAGAGTTAAAGTTGATGATACGGATAAATCTCCCGGATTTAAGTACAGTGAGCAGGAGATGAGAGGTATTCCTCTTAGAGTGGAAGTAGGTCCTAAGGATATTGAGAACGGTAAGTGTATTATTTGTCGCAGAGATACCAGAGAAAAATACGAAGTTGCCTTTGACGAAATTACTGCAAAGGTTAAGGAATTATTACAGGTAATCCAAAAGGATATGCTTGAAAGAGCAAGAAAACATCTTGCAGAGCATACATATGAAGCAAGAACTAAGGAAGAATTTATTAAGACTTTTGAAGAGAAGTCGGGATTTGTTAAAGCAATGTGGTGCGGAGAAACCGCTTGTGAAGAGAAGATAAAGGAAGATATGGCCGTAACAAGCCGTTGTATGCCTTTTGAGCAAGAGTGCCTTTCGGATACATGTGTATATTGCGGTAAGAAGGCGACCAAGATGGTATATTGGGGAAGAGCTTATTAGTTCTGCGGATATTAAGAAGGTAATTTGTGCGGGAATTTGTTGGTAATACTAAAAAAAGAATATTGGTAGTAGATGATGATTCGGTACAGCTTGAATTAATAAGAGCATTTTTGGAACCGGAGTATCTGGTGGGTACGGTTAACAATGGTCGTTTTGCCCTTGAATATGTCAGGCAGTATAAGACAGATTTGATTTTACTTGATATTTTAATGCCGGGTACGGATGGCTTTAAGACTCTTAAGCTGATTAAGGAACTTGAAGAAGGAAGAAATATTCCTGTTATTTTCATTACCGGCAAAAATTCGAAAGAAGCAGTTTTGGATTCGATTAATGCAGGTGTCGATGAATGTTTGATAAAGCCGATTGTCAAAGATAAACTTCTTGCGACAGTTGATAAGGTTTTGAAAACACAGACAAATCTGGCGGATAAAAAGACGGTGCTTGCTATGGATACCGATGTTATGTGTTTAAAGCGAATCAATAATTCGCTTAAGGAAACATATAATATTGTTATGGTTAATTCTTCCGAAATGGCTGTCGGGTATATGAATACACATCAACCGGATGTTATTCTGCTTGATTATCAAATGCCTTCCTACGAAGGAGAGTCAATGCTCGGATATATTCGAAGTCTTCCGGCATATAAGGATATTCCCGTAATTATTCTTACGGGGATTAATAATAAACATGTTGCATCTGAATGCGGAAAAGATAATCCCAACAAGGTTTTACTAAAACCTGTGGGGAAACTTGATTTAATAAAGTCAATAGAGACAGCGCTTAATACTTAAAAACAGGGATTCAATAATTATAGGGGAGTTTAATTATGATCGGTCCTTTTACAGCAGGTAAAATTAATAGTAAAAAGGTTAGCGAAAATATCAAGGATGCACTGCTTAACAGTGTCTGCGAAGGCTTGATAGTCGCTAAGGATTCGGGAGATATTATCTATTCGAATGATCTGGGACAGGCTTTTATGAAAGAGGGGTTATTTGGTCCTATAGATATTGTTTCGAGAAATCCTAAGACATTTTCATATGAAGGCAGAGAATATAAGGCTGTTTATGAAAGAATTCCGGAAGAAACAGGTATTGAAGGTGTAATAGCTACGCTTGTTAATACTATAGGAATAAAGGAACAGGCCAGGGAACTTGCCGAAGTTAAAGACAGACTGGCAAGAGCCACCAGCTTTAAGGGAGCCTTTCTTGCCAATATGTCTCATGAAATCAGAACTCCGATACATGCGATTATCGGATTTGCCGAGATAATTCTTAAAGAGGCAATTCCGGAAAATCTAAGTTCTCAGATAGAGATGATAAAAGATTCTTCATACAGTCTTCTTGCAATCATCAATGACGTTCTGGATTTATCAAAACTTGAAACAGGTAAAATGGAGCTTGTTTGTTCCAATTACTATATTTCGTATGTCATAAGGGATATTGAAGCAACCTTCTCATTATCTGCGTCTCGTAAGGGACTTAAGTTTAATATTCATCTTGATGATAATATTCCAAGCAACCTGTACGGCGATAAGATAAGAATCCGCGGTACTCTTCTTAATTTACTTAACAATGCGGTTAAGTATACCAAAGAAGGACAGATTGATTTTTACATTAAAGTACTTGATAAAAAAGACGGTGTTGTAACCTTGTGTTTTGAGGTACAGGATACGGGTATCGGCATTAAGAAGGAGGACTTAGAGCATATCTTTGAATCCTTCTCCCGCTTTGATATTCAGAATAATTATGCTGTCGAAGGAACCGGCCTTGGATTGTCTATAGCCAAAGGGTACATGGACCTTATGGGCGGAAGAATTGAAGTGTCCAGCGAATACGGTACCGGATCTACATTTAGAGTAATTGTTGATCAGAAAATCATCGATGATTCTCCGGTTGATATGAATATTGTAAATGCCCGTAAGAAGAAAGAAGCTACGGGATTTGTGATTAAAGATATTAATGCTTTGGTTGTAGATGATAATCCTGTTAATCTTTCTGTTGCCAACGGATTAATGAAGTCTTACGGATTAAAAGTTGATAAGGCTTCGGGCGGCAAGGAAGCTATAGAATTGTGTGCTAAAAAAGATTATCACATTATTTTCATGGATCAGATGATGCCTGAGGTGGATGGTATCATGGCCATGAAGGAAATTCGTAAAATCAGTGATTTTTACGAAAAAGAGTCTAAGATAATTGTTCTTACGGCTGATGCTATGCAGGGTGTAAGAGACAGACTGATTAAAGACGGCTTCGATGAATATATATCAAAGCCCCTTGAGGTTCATCGTCTCGAAACTGTATTCAGGGCTTTCATTCCGGAAGAGAAGTTTGTAGCTGTAGATAAGCATGCAAAAGACATAATTACTATTGAAGAAGGACTTCCCGGTCTTGATAACAGCGCTACCTGTAAGCCTGAAAATGAAATAGAGACTGTAGCAAATGAACTTAAGATTCCGACGGATACTCTTGAAAAGAGGATTAATGCCTGCGGAGGAACCCTGAATGATTACAAGGCAAGTTGCAAAAAAGTACTTGAACAGGCGCCTTCAAAGGTTAAGAAATTACGAGAATCCAAGGATACGGGTGATTATGAAAGATATACAACAGAGATTCATTCTCTGAAGAGTGCGCTGTCTTCATTGGGTGCAATGGAGCTTTCAAATCGTGCCAAGGACCAGGAATATGCCGGTAAGGAAAGACGATTTGATTATATTGACAAGAATATGGAGGCATTTCTTAGGGATTATGATGCCTTCCTGAAAAAGATAGAAAAACTTGTATCGGATGGTAGCGAAAGTGCTATATCTTTACCCACATCAAGAGAAGAATGGACTAAAGACGAAGTGGTTCAGATAGCAAACAAGTTCCTTTCATTGGTGGATGAATTCAATTTCGGAGAAATATTTGATATTCTTGAGAATATATCAAGACTGGATATGGGTCCTCAGACAAAGGGTGTTTTTGAAGATATTGAAAAGATTATGAATGAAATGGATATAGATGCCCTAAAAACAAAATTGGGAGACTTGATTTCATGAGTGATACTGTAAGAATACAGTTACCGACGGATGTAGTGAATATTATTGATACGATAACCAAGGCCGGCTACGAAGCATTTGCTGTAGGCGGCTGTATTCGTGACAGAATTTTGGGAAAAGAACCGGAAGATTATGATATTACCACATCGGCTACTCCGGATGAAGTAAAGTCATTATTCAGGAGAACCATAGACACCGGAATAGAACACGGAACAGTTACGGTAATGATCGGAGATACCGGATATGAAGTTACAACATACAGAATTGACGGTAAGTATGAAGACTCACGTCACCCCAAGGATGTAACTTTTACCAAAACCCTCAAAGAGGATCTGTTAAGACGGGACTTTACAATTAATGCAATGGCATATAATGACGAAGCAGGTTTGGTTGATCCTTTTGACGGTCGTAAGGATTTGGAAAGCGGTATCATTCGATGTGTCGGAAATCCCATGGAGCGACTTAAAGAGGATGCTCTTAGAATTATGCGTGCAGTACGGTTCAGTGCACAACTCGGTTACGAAATCGAAAAAGATACTCTGGCTGCGATGAAGGAATTATCTCCAAATCTAAAGAATATTTCCGAAGAAAGAATACAGGTTGAACTTGTAAAGCTTGTCATTTCCAATCATCCCGAAAAGATAGTAGATGCTTATGAGTGCGGATTGACGGCTGTTTTTATGCCGGAATTTGATGATATCATGAACTGTTCTCAGAATCATCCTCATCATTGCTACAGTGTCGGAATGCATACGGTTAAGTCCATGGAAATTATACGAAATGATAAGTATCTTCGTCTGGCAATGCTGTTCCATGACATCGGAAAACCTAAAACAAAATGCGTGGATGAGAACGGAACAGATCATTTTCACGGTCATCCCATAGAATCAAAAGCTATATGTAAAGATATCCTTAAAAGGCTTAAGTTTGATAATCATACAATAGATATAGTAAGTAAACTGGTCGGATTCCATGATTATGCTATTGTTCTGACACATAAAGGTATAAGAAGAGCTTTAAATGAAATAGGTAAGGATCTTTTCCCGCTTGTTTTGGAAATAAAAAGGGCTGATGTTTTAGCACAAAGCACTTATAAAAGAGATGAAAAACTTCAAAAGTTATCAAACATTGATATGCTTTATAAAGAAGTGCTGTCCACTGACTGCTGCGTAAGTCTTAAGGACCTTAAAGTAAACGGAAAAGATCTTATCTCTATAGGGTATCCTTCCACACCGGCTCTTGGAAATGAACTTTCTAAACTTCTTGACCGGGTAATTGAGGAGCCCACTTTAAATAGCAGGGATATTTTGCTAGAATTAGCTATGGAGGACTTAAAGAATGCATAAGGCTTTTAGCAAAAAATCAATTGCATATTTGGCAGCGTTTAGCATACTTTTTACAGGATGCGGTTCAATCGGAATTGCAAAAGATGCTGATTTTGAAAGTAATTACGAAAATACCTTTGAAGAACCGGAGAATATATATGTGTCTTCGGCACAGGTTATGTTTAAGTCATATAACAGTGAAGATGCTACGATAGATTTTTATGTGTTGGGAACTTCCGAAGTAAGAACATTTTATTATGACGGGGCAACCACGGTAAACGATAAGTATGGCCAGTCCATGAGCCTGGCACAGCTTCAGAGCGGTGATATAGCTACGATAGCTTACAATTCGGATGCAGCCAAAGTAGGTTCAATTTCTCTTTCGGATGAAGTCTTTAATATGAGCGATGTTTCCAAATATTCTGTTTCGGAAAACGGAAGTGAAATTACAGTCGGAGACAATACATACAGTATCGACGAGAACGTGCATATATTTTCCGACGGAGATGAAATTTCGCTGGATCAGATTATTACCCATGACGGAATCACCATACAGGGTGACGGATATGATGTACTTAGTATACGTGTAGATGACGGTCACGGATATCTTGATTTGGTTAATGAAGATGCATTGGTAGGCGGATGGATAGAGATAGGACAGACTTTAATATCGCAAATTATGCCGGATATGTTATTTACGGTACCGGAAGGAAGCTATCAGGTTAGACTTACCAATGGTGATATCGAAGAATATCGCGATGTTACAATTTCAAGAAATGATGTAACGGAGCTTGACTTGTCCGATATAGTTTCGCCTGTTCCGGAGAAGGGATTAATCAGGTTTAATATTACTCCTGCAACAGCAACCACATATATCGACGGAAGCTATGTTGATACAAGATATGCCGTTAAGCTGCCGCTTGGTATGCATGAGATTACTTCACAGGCCTCAGGATATTCTACAGTGACACAGTTCTTTGAGGTGACGGGTCTTGATGAGGTGGTTGAAGTAAATCTTGAGAAGGTTACCGCTATGGAAATGGCATCTGTTTCCAATAACTCAGTAAACAGAAACCTCTATGCGAATATCATTATCGAAAGTCCTACAGGTGCTGAAGTATATGAAGATAATATTTACAAGGGAATCTCACCTGTTTCATATCAGAAGACCACAGGAACGCATACTCTTACATTCAGAAAATCAGGATATACAACAATAAGCTATACCATAGTTGTATATGATGACGGCATGGATCAGACTTATTCTTTCCCGGATATGACACCTGATTATTCAAGCAGTGTAAGTGGCAACAGTATTAATCCGAAATCGACTGTAAGCGGTAATACTTATCCGACTACAGTAAGCGGTAATACTGTAAGTGGAAATTCCTTAGAAAATACGCCAACTCCGACACCTTGGCCCTGGTCTTAAGGCGTTAAAAAGCAAGAGTTTGGGTAACATAACTCAAAATGCTCAAAAACGTTGATTTTTCGCGGAAAAATGGCATTTTTTACTTGACTTTTGGGCTTAAAAAAGATATAAGTATTTATAGGCGTTTTTAAATAATTCGCTAGCAAAAATTTTGTTAAATATAGGAGGAGTTCACAATGAACAAGACAGAATTAGTTGAAGCTATGGCTAAGCAGGCTGGTTTATCTAAGAAGGATACAGAGAAGGCTCTTAAGGCTTTCACAGACACAGTTGCTAAGACATTAAAGAAGGGTGACAAGGTTCAGTTAGTTGGATTCGGAACATTCGAAGTTTCTAAGAGAGCTGCTAGAACAGGCCGTAACCCTCAGACAGGTGCTGAAATGAAGATTAAGGCTTCTAAGGCTCCTAAGTTCAAGGCTGGTAAGGCTTTAAAGGACATCCTTAACTAATTATTAGTGTGATGTTTAAGGGCTTGCTTCTTGTGAAGCAAGCCCTTTTCTATTCTAAAGCGTAACGCTTAAGGAGATATATAAGATGAGATTAGATAAATACCTAAAGGTTTCAAGACTGATTAAAAGAAGAACCGTTGCCAATGAAGCCTGTGATGCGGGAAGAGTTTTGGTGAACGGAAATGTTGCAAAAGCTTCCGTAAATGTCAAAGTCGGTGACGTAATTGAGATAGGTTTCGGTAACAAAAATGTTAAAGTTAAGGTTACCGATGTCCAGGAAACCGTTAAAAAAGATGAAGCAAAAGAATTATTTGAATATATTTAACGCGTACCACCATATCTTGTGTCGATTATGTCAACTAACACAAGATGTTGAAAAACCGCGAAAAATCAAGGTTTTGGAACTTGACGGTTTGCATAATATCGGATAAAATAATGTTATGTTACCTAGAGTTGGCAGAATAAGTGAAAACAGAACTGCTAAGTTTCTAATCGGATTCGTTGTTGTTATGCTTCTTGCAGTCATTGCATTTAAGAGCGTGGAACTTCGAAATAAGAGAGACTATTATGCCCAGAGACAGCAACAGCTTGAGGAGGAGATTGCTGCCGAGCAGACAAGAGCCGAAGAAATCGCCGAGTATGAGACTTATACCAAGACAAAAGCTTATGTCGAAGAGATTGCAAGAGATAAGCTTGGTTTAGTGTACGAAGGTGAGATCTTATTTAAGGATGAAAACTAGGGTTATTGATACCATTGATAAGTATAATATGATAAAAGACAATGATGTAATCGTTGTCGGTGTTTCCGGAGGGCCTGACTCAGTCTGCCTTCTTTTTTTGTTGAATGAAATAATTAAGAATTATAAGAATGTTGTTCTTGAGGTCGTTCACGTGAATCACATGATTCGTAAAACGGCATCCAGGGATGAAGAATTTGTACGCGATCTGTGTGATAAATTAGGTATATCTTTGCACATAGCAACAGCCGGTGTTACTAAAATGGCAAAAGATATGGGATTATCGACGGAAGAGGCGGGTCGAATTGTAAGATATGATGCTTTTAATAAAGTGCTGGGTAGGCGGCAGGGCAAAATAGCTGTTGCACATAATGCCAATGATGTAGCCGAAACTATGTTGTTTAATCTGTTTCGAGGCACGGATATTAAGGGCCTTGTGGGAATTTATCCTGTAAACAATAATATTATCCGCCCGCTTATAGAGATTCCCCGTAAGGATATAGAAGAGTATCTTGGCACAAACGGAATTGAGTATGTGCTTGACGAGACCAATGAAACAGATGATTATACACGAAACAAGATACGTCATCATATTGTTGAATATGCGGACAAAGATATACTCCCAAATGCTGTAGACAATATGATTAAGGCATCGGAGAGATTTTCCATGGCAGAGGCTTTCCTTGAAGAAAGCGCATATCTTTGTGCAAATGATGCGCTTACGGAAGTAACTCCGACGAGTTTTACTTATGATATAGATGTTCTGCTTACGAAGCATCCGTATATGATTAAGAGAGTGATATATGACGGAATATGTACAATAGCAAGTTCCAAAAAGGATATTACCGAATCACATGTGGAAGCAGTGGTGGGAATATTAAATAAAGAAGGTTCCAAGGAAGTTCATCTTCCCTATAATGTGGTGGCGCTTAAGGAATATAAGAGTCTTACCATAAAGCAGAATCTGGAAGAAATTGAAGATGAAGCACCTATTATTAAAAAGAGAATATTGGAGGATTTTGATTTAAAATCTATTCCTTGCGGCAACTATACGAAATGGTTTGATTATGATAAAATAGCAAATGCGCTTTCGGTTAGAAAACGTGAAAAGGGTGATTATGTGACCATAAATTCCCATATGGACAGGCAATTGCTTCAGGATTATATGGTAAACAGTAAGATACCTAAGAATTTAAGAGAAAAGGTATGGCTTCTTGCTGACGGTAATCATATAGTATGGGTAATCGGTTATAGAATCAGCGAGTATTACAAAGTAACTAAGGACACAAAGAAAGTCCTTGAAATAACAATAGAAGAAAATGATTAGTATATCTTTCGGAGGATGTCATGTCAGAACACATTAAAGTATTATTATCAGAAGAAGAAGTTCAAAAAAGAATTAAAGAGCTTGGTGAACAGATAAGCCGTGACTACGCTGATGAGAGTGAAGGCGTTCACCTTATTTCTATTCTTAAGGGCGGTGTATATATCACGGTTGATCTTGCCAAGAGAATATCGGTACCGGTTACTATGGATTTTATGTCTGTTTCAAGTTACCAGGGAACCACATCTACAGGTGCGGTTAAGATAATTAAAGATCTTGATAACAGTATTGAAGGCAAGAATGTAATAGTAGTGGAAGATATTATAGATACAGGAAGAACTTTAAGTTATCTTGTAGAAATGCTTAAGGGAAGAGGTCCTAAGTCTATTAAATTATGTACATTGCTTGATAAGCCGGAACGTCGTGTTACACCGGTTGATGTTGATTATGTGGGATTTAGAATTCCCGATGAATTTGTAGTAGGTTTTGGTCTTGATTATGACCAAAAATATCGTAACTTCCCGTATATCGGGGTAGTTGAATTTACGGAGGATTAGATTTGAACGGTCAAAGAAAAGGTATAAGTTTATATTTTATACTGCTGGTGCTTGTGATTGCGATAATGCTGATTCCGAATTTCTTTTCGGCAAATCAGCCTACGTATACCCGAGGTGCTCTGGAAAAAGACATTGCAAACAGCAACGTAGCTGCAGTCAGTATCGAACCCAATAAGCAGACCCCCACGGGAAATGTAACGGTTACGTTAAAGGATGGAAATACACGTGTACTTTACGTTTCCGATGTAAATGTAATAGAAGATTACCTTAGACAAAACGGAATTGATCCGTTTGTGGAAAAGGTACAGCAGGATAGCTATTTCCTTACAATACTTCTTCCTATCATTATTTGCTGTGTTGTTGTGGTATTCATCATTATATTGGTTTCAAACGGTGGAGGCGGAGGTGCCAATGCCAAAATGATGAACTTTGGCAAATCACGCGCCAAGATGATTTCGGATGTAAAAACATCGTTTAAAGATGTTGCGGGCCTCAAAGAAGAAAGAGCAGAGCTTGAGGAAATAGTGGATTTTCTTAAAGATCCGCAAAAATATACGGCGCTCGGAGCCAGAATTCCCAAGGGTATTTTGTTAGAGGGTGCTCCCGGTACAGGTAAAACCCTCCTTGCCAAAGCTATTGCAGGCGAAGCAGGGGTTCCTTTCTTTAGCATATCAGGTTCTGATTTTGTTGAAATGTTCGTAGGTGTCGGTGCATCCAGAGTCCGAGATTTATTTGAAGATGCCAAATCACATGCGCCCTGTATCGTATTTATAGATGAGATTGATGCGGTTGCAAGACGTCGTGGAACCGGAATGGGTGGCGGACATGACGAAAGAGAGCAGACATTGAACCAGTTGCTGGTTGAAATGGATGGATTCGCGGAAAACAGCGGAATAATTGTTCTGGCTGCTACCAACAGAGTTGACATATTGGATCCTGCGATTCTTCGTCCGGGAAGATTCGATCGTAAGATTACGGTTGCTCGCCCGGATGTTGCCGGAAGAGAAGAAATTCTTAATGTGCATGCCAAGAATAAACCCCTTGGTGATGATGTTAATCTTAAAAGAATTGCTCAGACGACTGCAGGATTTACAGGAGCCGATCTTGAGAATCTTCTTAATGAATCAGCTATTTGTGCAGCCAAGGATAATCGTGCGTACATAGTACATAATGATATTGAAAAGTCCTTTATCAAAATTGGTATGGGTGTTGAAAAGAAATCCAGAATCATTTCAGATAAGGAAAAGAAGATTACAGCATATCATGAAGCCGGACATGCTATTTTGTTCCATGTACTTCCTGATGTGGATCCCGTACATATTGTTTCTATTATTCCCACAGGACTTGGAGCAGGCGGTTATACAATGCCGCTTCCCGAAAAGGATGAAATGTATGTAACCAAGTCTAAGATGGAACAGGATATTATGGTTTCTTTAGGCGGAAGAATTGCAGAAGCATTAATCTTTAATGATATTACAACAGGGGCTTCAAGCGATATTAAGCAGGCTACCAAGCGTGCCCGTGATATGGTTACCAAGTACGGTATGAGTACGACAATAGGTATGATAAATTACGATAACGATGATGATGAAGTATTTATTGGCCGTGACCTGGCTCATGCCAAGTCCCATTCGGAACTTGTTTCGGGACAGATTGATGCTGAAGTAAAGCGTATAATCGACGATTGTTATCAAAAAGCAGAGGCTAAAATTAAAGAAAATATGGATGTATTGCATGCTTGTGCCAACTTGCTTCTTGAAAAGGAGAAGATTGGAAAAGAGGAGTTCGAAGCATTGTTTGGTTAAAATGCACAAAAAAGCACCAAAGGTTTTGGTAAATTTGTGAAATCTTCGCATTGTTTGATATATGGGTGGATGCTATTATACTACTTGTAACCCCCCAATACATTTTTTTATAGTTTTTGCTATACCCCATAAGAAAGAAATACCTTCTCTAAAACAGGCAGTTGATCTCAACTGTCTGTTTTACTTTGTATAGGTATGCTATACTATATGAGTAATTGACTTAAGATTGATTCAATCAATATATTGCAGTAAAATATATTAGTGATACTTTATTTAGTATCCAAGGAGGAACTAAAGTGAAAATAGCCGTTGCCGGTACAGGATATGTGGGAATGTCGATAGCAGTTTTACTTGCTCAGCATAATGAAGTTATGGCTGTCGATATTATAGAAGACAAGGTAAATAAGATAAATAATAAGATTTCTCCTATAGTTGATGCAGAACTGGAAGATTATCTTGCAAATAAGGAACTTAATCTTATAGCTACACTTGATGCGGATAAAGCATATAAAGACGCAGAATTTGTTGTGGTTGCAACACCGACCAATTATGATTCCGACAAGAACTATTTTGATACCAAGGCTGTGGAAGCAGTTATCGAAAAAGTCCTTTCGGTTAATAAAGAAGCATATATTGTAATTAAATCTACAATACCTGTAGGATATACAGAGCATGTCAGAGAAAAATACAATTCGGATCATATTATATTCAGTCCGGAATTTCTAAGAGAATCAAGAGCATTATATGATAATCTTTATCCTTCAAGAATTATAGTAGGACATGGTAAGGATGAAGGTTCTAAAAAGGCAGCAGCCAAATTTACGGAACTTCTTAAGGAAGGTGCCATAAAAGACGATGTGCCCACGCTTCTTATGGGAACAACGGAAGCAGAGGCTGTTAAGTTGTTTGCCAATACATATCTTGCATTAAGAGTAGGATATTTTAACGAACTTGATACATATGCAGAGACCAAGGGTCTTGATTCAAGACTTATTATCGAAGGTGTAGGTCTCGATCCCCGTATCGGAACATATTATAATAACCCGTCATTTGGTTACGGCGGATATTGTCTGCCCAAGGATACGAAACAGTTGCTTGCCAATTACAAGGATGTTCCGGAGAACCTTATAGAGGCTATTGTTGAAGCTAACAGAACACGTAAGGATTTTATCGCCGATCAGGTACTTAAAAAGGTAGGATACTATTCATATGATGAGGATAATACAACATACGATAAGTATCACGAAAAAGAAGTAACTATCGGAGTTTACAGACTGACTATGAAGTCGAATTCCGATAATTTCCGTCAAAGTTCCATCCAGGGTATCGTCAAAAGAATCAAGGCTAAAGGCGCCAAGGTTGTTATATACGAACCAACATTGGAAGACGGAACTACCTTCTTCGGAAGTCGAATAGTCAATAATCTTGATGAGTTTAAGAAGATGACGGATTGTATCATTGCAAACAGATATGATGTATGCCTTGACGATGTGAAGGACAAAGTGTATACACGAGATTTATTTGCAAGAGATTAATCTTTAATTGCGGGAATTAGGTAATAAAACAGCTAGGGAGTACTTTTCATGGATTTTTATGGCATGACTCGTACAGATATGAATAGAATTTACATCAGTGAGATGAGACCTGCTTTGAACAAAAAGGCAGTGTTTTCCGATACCACTGATAATTACTTGTGTCCTGCCGAGCCTAATCCTTATTCTGAATTAACAATTAAACTGCGTGTTGCGGTTAATAATATTGATAAAGCCTATCTTGTTCATAATGATAACAAGTATGCTATGATGCTTGCAGAGCAGGATGAAACCTTCGCTTATTATGAATGTACTGTAGAGATAGAAGACTCTGAGTATAGATATTATTTTGAAATTCATGCAGGTAGAATGACCTGTGTATATGATACAAGAGGCATCAGTAAGCGTCCTTCGGAGGATGCTTTCTTTAGAATCATTCCCGGATATTCTACTCCGGACTGGGCCAAGGGTGCGGTTATGTACCAGATATATGTTGACAGATTCTGCAACGGCGACCCTACCAATGATGTATTATCCAATGAATATGAGTATATAGGTGACAAATCCGTTCGAGTGGAGAACTGGGATAAGTATCCTGCAGTTATGGGCGTACGTGAATTTTACGGCGGTGATTTGCAGGGTGTTCTTGATAAGATGGATTATCTTCAGAATCTTGGAATTGATGTAATCTATTTTAATCCGCTTTTTGTATCTCCGTCCAATCATAAGTATGATATTCAGGATTATGATTATATAGACCCGCATTTTGGCAAAATTGTTCATGATGAAGGTGTATTGCTTCGTGATGATCAGCACGAGAATCGTGAAGCCACAAGATATATAGACAGAGTTACCAATAAAAAGAATCTGGAAGCTTCCAATAAGCTTTTTGCACAAGTGGTGGAAGAGGCCCATAAGCGCGGAATGAAAGTAATCCTTGACGGAGTATTTAATCATTGCGGTTCCTTTAATAAGTGGCTTGACCGAGAAAGAATATACGAGAACGCTCCGGGATATGATAAGGGAGCATATATCGACTATAACAGTCCCTATCATGATTATTTCCAGTTTTATGATAATAACAGGTTCCCTTACAATCCGACTTATGACGGATGGTGGGGACATGATACATTACCTAAGCTTAATTACGAAAATTCCAAGGATTTGTTTGACTATGTAATGAGAATAGCTGCAAAGTGGGTATCGCCTCCATATAATGCGGACGGATGGAGACTTGATGTGGCAGCAGACCTTGGTCATTCGCCGGAATATAACCATTATTTCTGGCAGGAATTCAGGAAATCCGTAAGAAATGCAAATCCCAATGCAATCGTACTTGCCGAGCATTATGGTTCTCCCAGAGCATGGCTTAACGGTAAGGAATGGGATACGGTTATGAACTATGATGCCTTTATGGAGCCTGTAACCTGGTTCTTAACGGGAATGCAGAAACATTCGGATGATTTTAGGGGAGATTTACTTGGCAATCCTGATGCATTTATAGGTGCAATGAATTATCATATGGCCGATTTTACCAATCCCTCATTACAGATTGCCATGAATGAACTTTCTAACCACGATCATTCAAGATTCTTAACAAGAACCAACAGAAGAGTAGGACGTACCAATAATCTTGGTCCTGAAGCTGCCAATGAAGGAATTAATAAGGCAGTTATGAGAGAAGCGGTTGTTATGCAGTTTACCTGGCCGGGAGCTCCTACTATTTACTATGGAGACGAAGCAGGTGTATGCGGATGGACAGATCCGGATAACCGACGCACCTATCCATGGGGCCATGAAGATAAGGAAATGATAGATTTCCACAAAACTGTCATTAAGATTCATAAGAAGAATAAGGAATTCATAAGCGGTTCCCTTAAGTATGTAATAAACAATTACAACTTTATCGGATACGGGAGGTTTACAAAGGATGATGTGTCAGTTGTAATAGTTAATAACAACGACCATGAAGTAACAGAGGAAGTTACTATTTGGCAGCTTGGAATTCCTAAGGAAGCTCTTCTTAAGCAACTTATTATAACTACGGAAGAAGGGTTCAGTGTTGAACCTAAAGAGCATATGGTTGTAGGCGGTAAGCTCAAAATCACTTTGCCAAAGACGTCTTCCGTAATATTGAAATATTCTAAGCCTACGGGTAAGATGAATTTTAGTTTTTATTAGAAATAAAGAATAAAAAACTGCGCCATACATATTTCCAGCTACTTTGCTCAGACTTGCTTAAAGTAAGTGAATCGCAATTGCTTTTATACGGAACGGCGTATTTCGACATCCATGTCGAAGTTACGCCTCAAAACACATCCTGTGTTTTGTCCTAAACATTTGAGAGCGATTCACTAATTTAAGCCGCGTCTTGCGCAAGCCTTACGCTGAAAATATGTATGGCGCAGTTTTTTGCTGCTTTATTGTAAAGACAGCGTTTTTTGTGGCAGGCAGCGGGTGTATATATTTTTGCCGTGGCTTCACGCAGGGCGAAGTACAAATTTAGTGAATCACTACCAAATAAATCAGGACAAAAACACAGGACGTGTTTTTGAGTCGCAATTTCGACAGGATGTCGAACTGCGACGGTCCGGAAGAGAAAATATATGAACCTATATAACTTCTCTTAATTAATTGTGATTCACTTGTTTGGACAAGCCCGAGTAAAGTAGGCAAGAATATATACACCCGCTGCCTGCATAAAAGAAGGAGTCTTTCGACTCCTTCTTCTATTTTGTAAAGCAATTTTTAATTACTTCAAACTCTCCGCCTTCGATTGCTCCGTCAGGAGTCCTTCTGAAGTTACTCATAAATCTCCATGCATTTTCGCAGGTATGATAACGGCATTCATGGCCCTGATTATCGATGGAAGCAAGGGCGCTGTAGCATTTTCCGTTGTCTGATTTAAAGAGCTCTATGGTGAGCTTTCCGTTTCTTTCGGGGTCTGTGGTTACGTATCTGTCATCTCCGTTAAGGCCCCAAATCTTATTTTCCCAGTCGGATGTATCAACGGATTTAATGGTGTTAGTGCCGAATATGAAGGGCTCGGTAGCCTTTTCGGTGCAGCCGCCCACATATTCTTTGGTGATGTTATTAATTTCAAAGAGATATTTCATTCTGTCGACACACTTGTCTCCCTGGAAAGGAAGCTCGGGAAGAGGTGTGATTTCACCGCCTGCATAGAATACGGGAACACTGATATCTCTGTTAAGTTCGCCCTGCATAAGTTCACCGAAAACATTAAGGCCTATTTCAAAGGTTGCGTCCATAGGTGCAGCAGCGGCAAGCATATTAGGATATTCCTGAATGATATCCCAGGTCTTGCAACCGCCCATTGAAAATCCGGAAGCATAGAGACGTTCCGAATCGATGGGATATTTCTCTTTTAAGATATTAACCAACTCCACCATTTCGGTAGCAGTAGAGTTAATGTGGTTTTCTATGCTGATAAGCAGGAAATTGTGCTCGTGAGCTATTTTAGCCCAACCGGAAATATACGGGATATATAAAGCACTGTCACCGCCGCCGTGGAAGCATAGCAGAGTAGGCACTTTTTGGGTAAGTATATCTTTGTTATAAAAGGCGAAATATCCGATTTCGTGCTTGGAAGTTCCTTTGTCGTCACCGCTGTTATCAGGAGAAGTGGTAACGGTAATAACTCCGGGTTCTTTAATAAGTCCCGCTGCTTCAAGGTCGGGATCAACTTCAAGTATTCCCAGCATACGTCTAAACTGTTTACCGAAGGTTTCAAAATCAGAAGCAACATCGGCGTTATCCTTGATAAGGGAGTATTTGGCTTTTGCTTTAATAACCGAATTAATATCATCCGAATTTCCGATGGAAAGAATCGGTATATCATCGGCATCAATCTTAGGTGTTTTTGAAAGACCGTTTAGTATACATGTAACAGGAGCGCTGTCTGCTCTGCCCCAAAGGCCGTCGCCCTCGAAGTGATTAATACAGTTTAATGCAATATAGTCTGCAGATTCTCCGTAGCCGAATAACTGTGTACGGAAAATAGCGCCTCTTATAAAGTAACCGTCAAGCTCTTTGGTAAATCTGTTGTTTGCAATAACAAGGCCTTCTTCATAGTACTGATGAATCTTGGAATTGGTGAGGATTTCGGAAAAAATATCAGGGGATGCATCTACCCATCCATTAGGACTTGTGGGGTATATGAAAACTACCGAAGTTGCATATTTTTTGGCGAGAGCATCAAAGCCTTTTTCCACGGCAAAGGAAGCGGCTTCTTCGTATGTAAAATCAGATGGTGCAAAAACAAGAAGATACGGTGCCAAAAAACCATAGTTAATTACAATATCATTGTATTCGTTTTCGGGGAAATAAACGGTAACTTTAAAAGTATCAAATGTATTACTCCATACAGAAGCATTATATTTGGATAATTTAGTAACCTCCGGTTTGTTGTTCATAAGAAAACCTCCATAAGAATCAAAATGAATAACACGTATTTTAGTGTCATACAGACATTATATTATGTGGCAAAAAGCGATAATACTCATTTGTTGCCGATATCTTTCCCGGCATGAACAACAGTTGCGCATATTTGAGCAATTAAAGTATGATACATGATAGGAGAAGAAGAATCGGGCGTGCTAGAATTATGGCATGGAGGGATTTGCAATGAAGACTTACAGAATATTAAATAAAATACTGGTTTCTACCGTAGCGGTAATGCTTGTGCTTTCGGGATGCGGCAGAACTGATAATGAAGCCGGCAGTTTATCCGGGACGATGGCCACAGATGCATCTGAGGCTGTAACCGAATCGGAGTCGGTAAAGGATCCGGTTATTATAGAACAGACTTATTTTCCGGTACTGCCTACGGGAAGTGAAGAAGCTGATATCTTTGTAAATAAGGTAGAGGGTTTAAGTGATGATTTTTATCTTGGAATGGATATTTCATCATTACTCGCAGAAGAGGCGTCGGGAGTTAAATATTATGACTTTGAGGGTAATGAAGCAGATTTATTTAAAGTGCTTGCAGATGCCGGTGTTAACAGTGTAAGAGTGAGAGTCTGGAATCATCCTTTTGATGAAGAAGGTCATGGCTACGGTGGCGGTAACTGTACTGTTGAAACTGCTTCAATTATCGGAGCCAGGGCAGCGGCATACGGCATGAGTACCTGTGTGGATTTCCATTACTCCGATTTTTGGGCGGATCCTAATAAACAGATTTGTCCAAGGGAATGGAACAGACTAACGACAGACGAAAAAGGTGCGGCTCTTAAGCAGTATACGGTTGACAGCATAAATGCAATTCTTGATTCAGGTGCCGTTATTAATATGGTACAGGTTGGAAATGAAACCAATAACGGAGTTGCGGGCGTCAAGTCTGACGAAAATCTTATGAAGATGCTTAAAGCAGGTTGTGAAGGTGTACAGGAAGTAAATGCCCAAAGAGGTCTTAATATAAAGGCAACAGTTCACTTTACGAGCATAGATGACCCTAAAGGAATCATGAAAAAGGCGCAACTTCTTAAGGATGCTGAAGTTCCTTATGATGTATTCGGTGTATCCTACTATCCTTACTGGCATTCCGATATGGATAATATGTGCAGTGTTCTTAAGGATATTAAGACTCAGTATGGTGTGGACACATGTATTATGGAAAATTCATATCCTTATACTACCGAGGATGGGGATGATTCCGGAAACAGTATTTCGGGAATCGACGATGTGTGCAAAGAATATCCGGTATCGGTTGAAGGTCAGGCTAAGGAAATACGTGATGTAATTGATTATGCTACGATGGCAGGAGCATTAGGTTTTTATTATTGGGAAGGCGCATGGATTCCTGTAGGAACGAATGCAACCGCCAACACACCGATTTGGGAAGAATTCGGTTCCGGCTGGGCCTCAAGCTATGCAGGTTCTTACGATCCTAATGATGCCGGTAAGTATTACGGAGGCTGTTCCTGGGATAATCAGGCGCTGTTTGATTTTGAAGGTCATCCGCTTCCGTCCCTAAACGTATATAAATATGTAAAATACGGTTCTACGGCGCCGGTTAATGTTATAGCCATACCTGAAGTAAAAATAGATGCGCCTATCGGAGTGGAACTTGCCATGCCGGAAACGGTGGATGCTATTTATAATGATTCGGATTGTCATGACGGTATTAAAGTAACCTGGAACGAAGATGATGTAAAACTAATAGACGTTAATCAGACCGGTAAGTATACTGTAAACGGAACTGCCGAAAACGGATGGGATATAAGTGCCGAAGTAAAAGTTGCATCATTAAACTATGTGAAGAACGGTTCCTTTGAAGATCCCGACGTATCTATGTGGAAAGTTCATTATGAGGGCGATACCAATCCCACGGATATTCAGCAGAAGGCAGCAGATGCTTATACAGGTGAGTATGCATTCCATTACTGGTCGCCAAGTCCCATTGAGTTTGAACTTAGCCAAAAGATAGAAAAGATTCCTGCCGGAAAATATACCTTGCAGGCATTTTTACAGGGTTCGGATATGGGCTCATCGGAAGACATATATCTTTATGTATCGATAAACGGTGAAGAGGTTTCCCAAGCTCCTGTTAAACTTGATGGCTGGGTTAAGTGGCAGAATCCTGTAATTAATGATATAGTGGTAAACGATGGCGACGAGGTAGTAATCGGCTTTATGGTAAAAGGTGATGCCAAAGGCTGGGGTACCATCGATGATGTAGAAATGTACTAATATTCCCAATTGGAGAAAAACGATGCTGGAAGTTAAAAACATATCCAAAAAATACGGAAAAAGAACAATTCTTGAAGATATATCTTTTACAATTAATCCGGGTGAGCGTGTGGCCATAGTCGGTCGAAACGGATGCGGTAAAACGACGCTTATGCAGATTATGTCGGGCTCCATGAAACCAAATAGCGGAAATCTTACGTATTTTGGACAGGATCCCTTAAAAAAGCATTCTCTTTTTAAGAAGTTTTGCGGATATGTTCCGCAGAATTCTCCGCTTCTTCCGGAGCTTACGGTCAAAGACAATATTAAACTCTGGGGTGTTGATAAGTGCAAGAACTATGAATATATTTTGGACAGATTTGAACTTCGCGATATTATGGACCTTGAGGTTCGTAAAATGTCCGGAGGAATGAATAAGCGATTAAGTATCGCATGTGCCATTGCAACATGGCCTCCGATTCTTTTGCTTGATGAACCTACAACGGCCCTTGATCTTTACTATAAAGAAAATATTCAAAAGTGGCTTTCGGAGTTTAATAATCTTAACGGAATAGTATTTATATCATCACATGAAGAGGCAGAAATTGTTGCCTGTGACAGATGTCTGTTCCTTAAGAACGGAAGACTTACGGAAATACCTCATGATGAGAATATGATGAAAACCGTAAGAGAAATGCTTGATAATCAATAGTGTAAATGAGGAGAATAATGGAAGAATTACAAAGTTTTGACGTAAATACCGGCGAAGTGAAGGAAAACCCGGCAGATGTATCACAGGGTGATGCACCCAAAAAGAGCAATAAAAAATTAATAATCGGTATAGTAATTGTAGCGGCAGTTTTGCTTGCGGGAGTAGTTCTGTATTTTGTTTTGATAAACACCAAGGGTAAGATCCCAAGTGCGCTTATTAAAACTTTTGGAGATTTGGAACATCAGAATAAAGTAATTGAAGCTTTGGATATAAGCGAACTTGTAGCTAATCAAAAATATACGGTGCGCTTTGATGTGGACACATCTGTTCCGGAAGTGGGAGATACTTCGGTTACGGCAGCACTGACAGTTAATAAAGACGTTGCGGAACTATCGGGAGATGTGGATATTTCATATATTCCCACAATTGAATTTACAATTCAGCTTGATGAAAATGAATTAAGAGCTACATGTCCCATGATTCCGGACAGATTATTCATTTTTGATTATAAAGGACAGAATAAAGGCTACATTGATGAAATTGTAAGCTCGGACGTTATTAATGAAGGCTTGGCGGAAGTTTACGAAAAATTCTTTGATGACGAAAATCTTTTATCCTTTGCAGATGAGATTACTAATTTGGTCGAAGAGTATAAAGATATAGAGTTTGAAGATATTGATGATAAAGAATATACGATAGACGGTAAAGAAGTAATGTGCCAAGGTTACAAAACTCATCTGAATAAGCGCATTATCAATAATATGCTTCCCGGATTTTCAAGTATTTTCAGTGAAGTAAAGGGAATGGATGTGGAATTATATCTTTATAAGGATGAATTGGCAGCAGTTAAATTTATGCCCGAAGATACGGACAAGGATTTTGAACTTTGTTTCGAGGGCGGAGATTACAGACTACAGAATATTGCGCTGCTTATTAACGGCAAAGAAGAGGGACGTTTCGAAAGCGAAATCAAGGGTAATGTTGAAACGGCTTCTATAAGCGGACCTTTGGGAGAAATCATAAGCTATGAATATGATTTTGGGGAAGGTGAACTGACGGTAGATATTCCCGGATTTGATTCCGTTAATGCCAAACTTATCAGGGATGAGCGAAAGTTTTCTTTTGAACTTGATTATATTGATATAGGCGATACTTATCTTGGAGCATCAATTGCAATTACTCCGGATGCGAAGCTTAGTGATATGTCAGGGGAAGAATTTGATTTGGGTAATGCTACCGAAGAAGAATTTGACGAACTGATAGATGAGATTAAAGATACTGTTCAGGGATTGTTGGGACAATAATGAGACTGGTTATTTCATATCTTTTATTACAATGGAAAAGATGTGCCAAGGCTTTACTTAAGTCTTTGGCCATAGTTGGAGGCACGCTTCTTTTAGTTGTGCTTATCCTTCTTTCGATGATTAAAATTCTTACTGCAAATGAATCCTTTGCTTTGGCGCAGATAGGAGTTGTTATTCCGAAGGAAGAGGCACTTACCGAGTATGTTACTTCCTATATAGAATCAATGGATTCCGTTAAGAGTATCTGTAAGTTTAATTATATGGAAGAAACAGAAGCACTTAAGAAGTTTGAAGACGGGGAATTATCCGCAGTTGTTGTTATTCCGGACGGATTCTACCACGATGTTCAGGTGGGTCTTAATCCTCCCGCAAGAATATATTTTCCTAAAGATGCAGGATTGATTTCCAATATATTTAAAGAAGTAATGATTTCCGGAGTTTCATATCTTCAGACGGCGGAGGCCGGCGTTTATGCAACTTTGGATGCGGCAGGTGTATACGGCGCAGATGTTGAGTATTCTCAGATAGGAAATATAATAGCGCTTCAGTATGTTAATGAAATATTATCCCGTGACAAGATGTTTGATTCGACGGTTGTTTCGGCTCTTGGGGATCTTTCGGTTATAGGATACTATTTGTCTTCCGGAATAGTTATTATTCTTATGTTTAGCGGAATCTGCTATTCTTTTTTGTATTCCAAAAATTCCAAGGCTGTTGAGGATAAACTAAAGGTAAACGGATTAAACAGATTTGCCTGCGGAATTCTTAAAACATTGTCAATGTTCCCCTTCGTATATGTAACAGGGATGATGCTTTACGGTATATCTTTGTGCATCAATAATTGTCTGGAACTTGAATTATTTACATATAGCGGCAGTATTTGGGGATATATGGCGATTCTTGCAATAACCTTAAGCATATATTTTGAATTGGTATTTGATATTACGGGTGAAGGCAAGGCCGGAATTTTCGTATTGATAATTCTTAATATAATAGGATGCAGTGTATGCGGTCTTATAATTCCGCAGGCCTACATGGCCGACTGGGTATCGGGTGTCGGAAATGTACTTCCCATGAAATACTGGGTAATGTTAATGACTAAAGCCCTGTTCGGAATAGGAGGTGTGTTATGATGAAACTAAGATACATTTTTTATCATCTTAAAGCACTTCTTAAGAAAAGACAGACCTGGGCGGTTATCATTACACTTGCTTTTCTGGCATTTGTGTATAGCGGAATTACCTTCCCGAGTATTGATAATACTTTTATAGGTGTCGTTACCGCAGGAAGCGAGCGCGCCGAGGAGATGGTTAATTCTTTGGAAGAGAGAGATTCTCTTTATAAGGTCAAAGCATATGAATCTTCGGAAGAACTTAAAAAGGATATACTTAACGGGACTTTGGAATGCGGATTCATATTTGACGGTAATTTCGATAATATGCTTGAAAGAGGCAAACTTAAGCATCTTATAGAATATGTATATTCACCCTATACAACCAAGGGACTTGCTGCAAAAGAAACAGTATTTTCCGCATTTATGGAAAATTACAGCAATGAAATTATTATGGCTGAATACAATAAAATATTTGGTTCTGCAGATGACGAAACAAAAGAGGAGATTATTGAATCAATAAAAAAATCAAATGAGTATTACAAAAACTCTGATGCTATATTTGATATTGAAAGTGTTTACTATTGATTTTAAGCTGATTATTAAGTATATTAATGATATCTATGGGCAGTATGCCCGCGTAAAAGAGAGGAGACAATTATGGAAGAAAAAAAGATAATTGGTTACGACGCTCAGACCGGAGAGCCAATTTATGAAGAAGTAAGCGCTGCAGAACCCGTTGCAGAAGCTGCTCCTGAAACAGTAAACGAAGAAACAACTGCACAAGCTGCTGAGGAAACTGCACCTGTACAGGAACCTGTTAATTCATACGTTGAAGAAACAGCTCCTGTATATACAGAGGCTTCTGCAGAAGCAACTGCAGACAATAAAAAGAAGATGGGTCTTGTAATTATCGGAATAGCTGCTGCTTTGGTTATTGCGATTGTAGTTCTTCTTATAGTATTCGTATTTGCAAAGAAACCTAAGGATATTGTCAATGAAGCTTGTGAAAACACCTTTGCCAGCTTTTCTAACGGCGATAACCTTTTATTTACTGCATTCAGCCCGGAAGGATTTGATAAAGCTTCAGAGTGCACCATAACAATGGAAGGTTCTATTGAAGATACATGGGCAGAGGAAGAAGTTACATTTGATGTTAATGTAGCAGCTGATGAGAGCAAACTTCAGATTTATGGCGGAATCGATCTGTCAGAGGTTGAAGAACTTCCTTATATTGATGCCGTTATCGAACTTAATGATTCTAAGCTTTTAGTAGCATCATCATTACTTAAGAATGTATATGCTTATGACTATACCGAAGAATGTGACGGAGCTATTGCCGATTATCTTGAGGAGGAAGATATTCCTACTTCTATGATTAACGATATGCTTGCAGGCTACTATGCTCAGTTAAACAACGCTATTAAGAATCCTGAGCAGTATGAGGAATATGTTGAGAGCTTCGAAGAAGTAATTGATAATTTGGAATATGAAAAGATTGATGCCGAAGATTTTGAAGTAGACGGTAAAGATCGTAGCTGTAAAGGTTACAAGATGATTATTACTTCTGATGATATGGCAGACTTCATGGAAGCATATAAGGAATTAATCAATTCGGCTATGGACGAAAACTTTACCTCATCATTTGAAGAACTTACAGGTGAGAGCTACGAAGATATCATGGACGAAGCTTTTGACGAAATCTATGGTGAATTAGAAGATATGGATGATGTTGAAATCAACTTCTATGTGTATAACAAGGCTTTGGCAGCTATCACATGTGAAGTTGAGGGCGAGGAATTAGAAATAGCGTTCCTTGGCGGTGATTACAGAGCTCAGAATATGACAATCGGAGCTGCAGGAACCAAGTTAAAGATTTCAAGCGAAATTGAAGATGGCGTTGAAACACTTACTGTTAAGTTTGCTAAGGAAGAAGTGTTCTCTTATGAATATGATGCTGAGTCAGGTGACCTTACAATCAATGTTTTAGGTGAAGAGATAAGCGGAATCAATATCCGGAGTGATAAGAAGGAATGGGTACTTTCCTTTGATGACTTAGAGTTTGAAGACATTAAGATAAACGGATTGATTAAGATAACTACAGAAGCTGAGTTTGAAGATCTTGATGGAGATGAGGTTGTTATTAATGACCTTTCCGAAGATGACTTAATGGATGTCATTATGGACGAAGCTGAAGCATTTGAAGAGTTAATGTACTAAAATTAATATATCTAAGGCTCCTTATTTAAGGGGCCTTAGGTTGTTTTTTAAGATAAGCTTTTATTTTGGAAGGAGACAGGAAAAATAATGGAAATGCTATCATTGGCAAATGAATTAAGTCAGAATGCATATCCCGGAAGAGGAATTGTGGTTGGAGCCTCTGATGATGGTAAGAAGGCAGTTGTGGCATACTTTATTATGGGAAGGAGTTCAAACAGCAGAAACAGAGTTTTCGTAGAACATGAAGACGGAATTCGTACACAGGCGTTTGATCCGGCCAAACTTGAAGACCCAAGCCTCATTATTTATTCTCCCGTAAGAGTATATAACAATAAGACCATCGTAACTAACGGTGATCAGACAGATACAATATTCGAAGGTTTATTAAACGGTATATCTTTTGAACAGGCACTTCGTTCAAGAGAATTTGAGCCGGATGCTCCTAATTACACACCGAGAATATCTACGGTTTTAAGAGTAGACCCGGACAGAAATCAGTTTAGATATGTAATTTCAATTTTAAAGAGTGCATATGGAAATCCCGAGGCATGTATTCGTAATACATTCGGATTCAGAAAACCTATTGCCGGAATGGGTCATTTCATTCATACATATATGCATGACGGAAATCCTCTTCCCAGCTTTGAGGGTGAGCCCAAACCTGTTAAAATGGAAGGTGATATAGATACATTTACCAACATGATTTGGGAAAACTTAAATGAAGAAAATAAGGTTTCTTTATTTGTTCGATACATTAATATTGCTACCGGAAAATATGAAACAAGAATAGTAAATAAGAACAAATAGGGAGATTAAATATAATGAACGAAATAGAATTAAAATATGGATGTAATCCTAATCAGAAACCATCAAGAATCTATATGGAGGATGGAAGTGATTTACCGGTTGAGGTATTAAACGGTAAGCCGGGATATATTAATTTCCTTGATGCTTTTAACGGATGGCAGCTTGTAAAGGAGTTAAAGCAGGCTACAGGCCTTCCTGCAGCTACTTCCTTTAAGCATGTATCACCTGCAGGAGCAGCAGTCGGACTTCCCCTTGATGATACACTTGCCAAGATTTACTGGGTTGATGATTTAGGAGAACTTAGTCCTCTTGCCAGTGCTTATGCAAGAGCAAGAGGAGCAGACAGAATGTCATCTTTCGGTGATTTTATCGCATTATCGGATGTCTGTGATGTAGATACGGCCAAGCTTATAAAAAGAGAAGTTTCCGACGGTGTTATAGCTCCGGGATATACAGATGAAGCATTGGCTATTTTGAAGGAAAAGAAAAAAGGTAACTATAATGTTATCAAAATAGATGAAAATTATGTTCCGGCTCCTATCGAGCGCAAGCAGGTTTACGGAATTACTTTTGAGCAGGGACGTAATGAGCTTAATATCGATAAGGATTTGTTCGCAAATATAGTTACAAAGAACAAGGACATTCCTGCGAATGCTCTTATCGATATGAAGATAGCAATGATTACACTTAAGTATACTCAGTCCAATTCGGTTTGCTACGTAAAGGACGGACAGGCTATAGGTATCGGAGCAGGTCAGCAGTCAAGAATTCATTGCACAAGACTTGCAGGCCAGAAAGCTGATAACTGGTTCCTTCGTCAGTCACCTGAAGTAATGGGACTTCAGTTCCTTGATAATCTCGGAAGAGCAGACAGAGATAATACCATCGATGTTTATATGGGCGATGAGTATGAAGATGTATTAAGAGAAGGTGAATGGCAGAAGCGCTTCAAAGTTAAGCCGGAAGTATTTACTTCAGAGAAGAAAAAAGCTTATCTTGCCAAGAATACGGGAGTTACATGCGGTTCGGATGCATTCTTCCCGTTCTCGGATAACATTGAAAGAGCTTATAAGTCAGGAGTTAAATATATCGCCCAGCCGGGTGGGTCTGTAAGAGATGATTTAGTTATCGAATGTGCAGATAAATATGATATGGTGATGGCATTCACAGGTATTCGTTTATTCCATCACTAATCGTGGGATTATTCGAAAAGGTGGGTATTGCGCATGAGGTATTTGAAATTACCGAATATTACGCCGGGAATGGTACTTGCCAGACCAATATTAGATGATAATGGTCGTCTGATGATAAGAGAAGGAATGACTTTAACGGAAGTGTTCCTTAAGAAAATTAGTGATATGAGTCTTCAAGGCCTCTACATAGAAGAAAGAGGCTTTGAAGATATAGTTGTTGAGGATGTTATTCCGGAGGAACTGCGTCTTAAGGCATATAATGCCCTTAAAGCAGGAGAATATGATAAGTGTGTTGCCATAGCAAATAAGATAGTTTATGAGATGACACATGAGTCTACAATTAATATGGACCTTTTGGACATTAAGTCCGATAAGGATTATGAGTATCGCCACTGTATATCTGTGGCTGTTTTTGCAACTGCGATAGGAATTAATATGGATTTAAAGGAAGATCAGCTAAATCAGTTATGTACGGCCGGTCTTCTTCACGATATAGGGAAATTTGATGTTAAAAAGAAGGTTATGAGTACCAGGAGTATTTATTCCGATAAGCAGATGGATGAGATGAAGAAGCATCCCATGTACTCTTTTGAAGCATTGAAAGGATATCCTACTATTTCGGCAGTTGCCAGAAATGCTATTTTATTCCACCATGAGAATCTGGACGGAAGCGGATACTATGGGGCTTCGGCAGATAAATTAGGAATTTTCCCAAGAATCCTTAGAGTGGCGGATACATATGATGCTCTTACGGCAACCCGTAAGCACAGAGAAGCTTTTTCACCGAGAGATGCAATTGACTGTTTGCTGGAAGATGCCGGAAAAATATATGATAAGGACGTAGTAAGAACCTTCGGACTTACATTCCCTATATATCCCAAGGGCTTTACGATTGAACTTGCCAACGGACAGCAGGGCGTAATAGTTGATAACAGACAGAATAACAGAAGACCCCTCATACGTTTGCTTAGCGGAGAAGAAATCAATCTTGCGTCAAATCCCGGATATAAAGATATTAAGATAGAGGATATAGTATAGATGCTAAAAGTAAATAATCTTATTTTTCGCCCAATGGATAACGGCGTAAAAAAAAGTATAATAGAAGATATAAGTTTTGAAGTTAAAGACGGCGAACTTCTTGTAATAACAGGTCCTAACGGCGGTGGTAAGTCTACCATGGCCAAACTCCTAATGGGAATAGAAAAACTTGATAGCGGTTCAATTTTGCTTGATGATGTTGATATTACTCACATGTCAATTGACCAACGTGCGAAGGCAGGTATTGGATTTGCATTTCAACAGCCACCGAGATTTAAGGGAATGACAGTTAAAAGATTGCTTACTTTGGCAGCAGGCGGTTCATTAACGGAAATTAATTGCTGTGACTTGCTTTCTTCCGTAGGTTTATGTGCCAGAGAATATCTTGACAGAGATATAGATAATACACTTTCGGGCGGCGAAATGAAGAGAATAGAAATAGCTTCGGTGCTTGCCAGCAAGCATAAGCTCTGTATTTTTGATGAGCCCGAGGCAGGTATTGATTTATGGAGCTTTTCAATGCTTGTTAAGCAGTTTGAGAAACTTCATGCCAATAAGGATCAGAGCATTATTATAATTTCCCATCAGGAAAGAATCATAGAGATGGCAGACAGAATTATGGTCATCAAAGAAGGAAAACTTGCGGGAATAGGAACAAAAGAAGAGGTTTATCCTGTATTAATAAAGGGTGAATCACACGCCTGCATGAATAACGGAGATTAGTAATTTATGGCAGCAGTAATAGATGAAGTGACGCAGGGCGTCTTAAATTCAATTGATGATAAAGGTTTTAAGATGGAAGGAGCTTATAATCTAAGACAGAACGGAACAGCTCTTTGCCATGGTGACACCGAGAATATAAAAATAGTCAAAAAAGAAGATAAACAGGGAATTGATGTTTATATAAGCGAAAAAACAGACGGTGAATATGTACATATTCCGGTTGTGGTTACAGCTTCGGGATTTACGGATGAAGTGTATAACGACTTTTTTGTTGAAGCGGGTGCGAGTGTAAATATTGTAGCCGGATGCGGCATTCACAATTCCGGTTGTAATGATTCAAGACATGACGGAATACATGCTTTTCACATAGGTAAAGGCGCCAACGTGCGCTATGAAGAAAAGCATTATGGTGAAGGCGGCGGAACAGGTAAGAGAATTCTTAATCCAGTTACAAAGATATACCTTGAAGAAGATGCTGTTTTTACCCTTGATACAGCTCAGATAAAGGGTGTTGATTCTACCCATAGAACTACTTATGTAGAACTTGGTAAGGGTGCAAAGATATACGTTAACGAAAGACTGTTAACACACGAGGACCAGATTGCCGAGTCAAATATGGATGTGGTTCTTAAGGGTGAAGGCTCGTCGGCACAGATTATTTCCCGCTCCGTGGCCAAGGAAAAATCTCAGCAGATATTCCATCCAAAGGCTATAGGAGAGAATATGTGCCATGCACACATTCAGTGTGATTCGATTATTATGGATAATGCCAGGGTATGCTCCATTCCCGAAATAGATGCCAAACATGTTGATGCGGCTATTATCCATGAAGCGGCAATCGGAAGAATAAATAACGATCAGTTAATTAAGTTAAATACTTTCGGCCTTAATGATGAAGAGGCAGAAGCTGTAATAATAGAAAATTTCTTAAATTAATTTTTTATGCGAAAACTACTTAAATATCTAAGCCAATATAAGAAAGAAAGCATATTAAGCCCGCTTCTTAAGATGCTTGAAGCTACTTTTGAGTTGATAGTTCCGCTCGTTGTGGCTTCAATGATTGATGTTGGGATTAAAGACAGCCTGCTTGGCGGAAGAGGCTATATTTTTAAATGTTTTCTTATTTTGGTTGCGTTGGGATTTGTGGGACTTTTGGTATCCTGCACTGCTCAGTTTTTTGCGGCTAAGGCAGCAACGGGATTTTCAAAGGAATTAAGGCACGACCTTTTTAATCACCTTCTTAATCTTAATTTTACCCAAATCGATAACATCGGAACTTCTACGATGATTACCCGAATGACGGCAGATGTTAATACTTTGCAAAATGGCGTAAATATGTTTTTACGTCTGTTTTTGCGTTCGCCATTTATCGTAATGGGCGCAATGGTAATGGCATTTACTATTGATGTTAAGAGTGCGCTTATATTTGTTGCGGTAATACTGGCCCTTTCTTTGGTGGTATTCCTTATTATGAGGAGTAATATTCCGCTTCTTAAGGAAGTTCAGAAGAAACTTGATGAGGTTTTAAACCTGACTCGTGAGAATCTGTCGGGTGCCAGAGTAATAAGAGCATTTACTCAGGAAGAAAAACAATATGCGGATTTTGAAAAAACCAATGATAAACTGACAGCAAAACAGTTAAAGGCAGGAAGAATTTCGGGACTGCTTAATCCTCTTACTTATGTGCTTATTAATCTTGCCATAGTGGTACTTATTATGATGGGATCATCCCAGGTAAATAAAGGTATTTTGACAACCGGTCAGGTGGTTGCGCTATACAACTATATGTCTCAGATTCTTGTTGAACTTATTAAATTTGCAAGTTTAATTGTTACCGTTAATAAATCTCTTGCTTCGGCTAACAGAGTCAATGAGGTTTTTGCTTTAACTACAGGTATGGATGAAGGCACTGAGACTGATAATTCTGTATTAAGCGACAGCTTTATAGAGTTTAGAAATGTTTCGTTACAGTATCATTCGGGTGCCGATGAAGCGGTTAGTAATATATCTTTTGCCATTAATAAAGGGCAGACTTTGGGAATAATAGGCGGAACAGGCTCAGGTAAATCAACGATTGCCAATATGATTCCCAGATTCTATGATGCTACCCTGGGTGAGGTCCTGGTTGACGGAGTTAATGTTAAGTCAAGTAATCTTGAAGAACTTAGGGGCAGAATCGGATATGTAATGCAGAAGGCTGTTTTGTTTGAAGGAACCATTAAGGATAATCTTCTTTGGGGAAATGAAGAAGCTTCGGAAGAAGATATTATGGAAGCGGTAAAAACTGCGGTTGCGGAAGATGTTGTAAAGGCCAAGGGCGGACTGTCTGCCAAGATTGAAGCCGGAGGAAAGAATTTGTCAGGCGGTCAAAGACAGCGACTTACGATAGCAAGGGCTTTGGTAAGAAAGCCGGATATATTGATTCTTGATGATTCATCATCAGCACTTGATTATGTAACAGATCTTAAGCTGCGTAGCAATATAGCTTCTTTGGACTATAATCCTACGGTAGTAATTATTTCACAAAGAACGGCTTCGGTGCAGGATGCCGATAAAATACTGGTTCTCGATGACGGCCAGATGGCAGGATACGGAACGCATGAAGAACTTCTTAAGTCATCCGAAGTATATCAGGAGATTTACAATTCTTCTTTTAGAAAGGAGGGTGAGTAATGGCTCTTGAAACAGGCGGCTTCGTACCAAAGGGAAACTTAAATACCGACAAAGAAGCACTGGGTAAATCAGGCAGACGTCGAACAATAAGTAAGGTACTTCATGCTCTTAAAAAATATTGGGCATTAATTATTGTTTCGCTGATATTAGCCTTTATTTCGGTATTATTCACACTTCTTGTACCCATAGAAATAGGACATTCTATCGATTATATAGGAAGTACGGACATATTTATATATCTTCTGAGAGCGCTGATATTTGCACTTATTGCAGGGGTATCACAGTGGATAATGAATCTGATAAATAACAGAATTTCATATCTTACGGTAAGGGATATTCGAAACAGGGCTTTGCAAAAAATAGAAAAACTGCCACTTAAGTATATTGATTCTCATGCGCAGGGGGATATTGTAAGCCGTGTAATAGCTGATGCAGATCAATTTTCGGACGGTCTTCTTATGGGCTTTACACAGGCCTTTACGGGTATAATGACAATTGTGGGCACATTATTCTTTATGCTTAGAATGAATGTGGCAATAACCCTGGTGGTGGTATGTGTTACACCGTTGTCTTTGTTCGTGGCTCGATTTATTTCTTCAAGGACATATGAAATGTTCAGACTTCAGAGCCTGGAGCGTGGTCAGCAGACGGCACTTATAGATGAGATGATAGGAAACGAAAAGGTTGTAAAAGCCTTTGGAAGAGAAAAGATTGTACTGGCACAGTTTGATGAAATAAATGAAAGACTTCAGAAGTCTTCACTTAGAGCAACCTTCTTTTCATCCCTTACCAATCCCTGCACCAGGTTCGTTAACGCGGTTTGCTATGCATTGGTGGCTTTGACAGGCGCATTTTTCGTATTAAGCGGAGGCAATACAATTCTTACGACAGGGATAAGTGTAGGTACGCTTACGGTATTCCTATCCTATGCCAATCAGTATACGAAGCCTTTTAATGAAATTTCTTCGGTGATTTCGGAACTTCAGAATGCAATTGCATGTGCCGCAAGAGTATTTGAAATTATGGAAGAGGAACCTGAAACTTCGGATGAGAATAATGATATTCTTTTAGATGTGGCAGGCAGGGTTGATATAGATAATGTTGCTTTTTCTTACAGTAAGGACAAAGAACTGATTACCGACCTGAATCTTCATGTTAAGGAAGGTCAAAGGATAGCAATTGTCGGTCCCACAGGTTGCGGTAAAACCACAATAATCAATCTCCTTATGAGGTTCTATGATGTTGACGAGGGAAGTATATGTGTTGAGGACAAAGATATACGTTCCGTTACACGTCACAGTTTAAGAGATTCATACGGAATGGTTCTGCAGGACACATGGCTTAAGAAGGGAACAATTAAGGATAATCTTAAGATGGCACGTCCCGATGCCACCGATGAGGAAATTATTGAGGCTGCCAAGGCATCGCATGCCCACAGCTTTATTAGGCGTTTATCATGCGGCTATGATACAATGATAGGAGAAGACGGAGGGGGACTGTCTCAGGGACAAAAGCAGTTGCTTTGTATTACAAGAGTAATGTTAAACCTGCCTCCTATGCTGATTCTTGATGAGGCAACTTCATCCATAGACACAAGAACGGAGATTAAGATTCAAAAAGCATTTGAAACAATGATGAAAGGCAGAACCAGTTTTATAGTTGCACACAGACTTTCGACTATTCAGAATGCAGATGTTATTCTGGTTATGAAGGACGGTCATATAATAGAGCAGGGTAATCATGAAACACTGCTTGCTAAAAAGGGATTTTATCACGAACTTTACAATTCGCAGTTTAAAAATGCAGCTTGTGAAGATTAATGATATTGGAGGATGTTATGACAGAGAATAAGAATTTACGTTATGTGGAAGTAAAGGAAATTCCGCATAAGCATATTTTGGGACGTACAGGCAAAGTAACGAGCCCGTTACCGCTGTTGTTTAACGGAAGCGGTATTGAGGTAGTGGTTACGGGTTCCGATTTGTGGATAGAACTTGAAACTGACTGTGATTATCACGAGCCCTGGATTGCATATGAAATTAACGGCGCATTAATGTCCCGTCAGATGATGCTTCCGGGAGAGCACAGCTTATGTCTTTTTAGAAATATGGATCCATCCTCTCCCAAAAGGGTGAGATTCTACAGAGAACTTCAGGCTATGAGCGAAGACGATTACTGTAAAGTATTGGTTAAGGGCTTTAAACTTGACGGTGAGTTTAGAGAAGTTCCTAAATTCGATAAAAAGCTTATGTTTATCGGTGACAGTATTACCTCGGGAGAGGGAACCTACGGCGCCTCTATGGATGCTGACTGGATAGCAATGTATATGAGTGCATCCGTTAATTACGCAACCATGACTGCCAAAAGGCTAAATGCGGATTATCAGCTCCTTTCACAGGGCGGCTGGGGCGTGTACTGTGGTTGGGATAATGATATTCGTCACAATATTCCTTCCGTATATGAAAAAGTATGCGGTCTTGCGACAGGTCCCAATAACGAAGCTCTCGGAACACAGGATGAGTATGACTTTAGTTATCAGCCGGATGCTATAGTGGTTAACCTGGGCACCAATGATGATTCGGCTTTTAATCAGCCCCCCTTTACCATACCCGGTACGGACAAAGCGTATAAACAAAGATTGAATCCGGACGGAACATATAACAGAGAAGATTTACTTAAGATAAAGCAGGCTACGATGGATTTCCTTAAAGTACTTCGTAAGCGCAATCCAAAGGCTCATATTGTATGGTGCTACGGAATGCTGGGCTATGGTATGACCATGATACTTACGGAAGCTATTACGGAATATTCCAATCAGTTTGAAGACAGTAATGTGGGATTCTTGAATTTACCTACAACAAGACAGGGTGAATTCGGAGCACATATGCATCCGGGAATTAAATCTCATGAAGCAGCTTCCGATGTGATTTGCAATTACTTTGAATCGGTTCTTGGCTGGTAGAAAGAAGGTCACTATGGCAGAGTTTTTTAAGTATATTGAAGAATTTAACGGAGTATCGATTGCAATAAGACTTGTTCTTGCCACACTGCTTGGCGGAATAATCGGAATGGAAAGAGAATCAAAACGCCATTCGGCAGGCTTTAGAACCTTTACACTTGTATGTTTAAGTTCTGCTTTATGTACCATCGCAAACATATATCTTTGGGAGATAACGGGAAGTGCGGATACTTCAAGAATTCCTGCAGGAGTAATAAGCGGAATAGGTTTTCTGGGGGTAGGTACAATTATTATTACCAGAAAGAATCAGGTAAGAGGCCTTACTACGGCAGCAGGCCTTTTGGCAACAGCATCTTTGGGAATTGCTCTCGGTGCCGGTATGATTACCGCATCAATCGGTTCGTTTTTGCTTATTATGCTGACTATGAGTATATTACGAAAACTTAGCTGGCATATTGCGGGACATAACAGAGTAATGACAGTGTATGCCGAATTGGGCAAGGAGGGTGACATACAGCACCTAAGAGATTATATTAAGGAAATGGGTTACAGTATTATATCTTTTGAAAAGAAAAAGGATGCAGCCGTAATAGTAGAGATAGATTTAAAGGAAAAGAAACTGCATTCCGATGTTTTGCATGACCTTAGTGAGGTTTCCGGTATTAAATATTTGGAAGAAGCTTAAATTAAAAACTTTTTTTATTTTTTAATCTTATTTTAATTTTGGTTAAAAGATGAATTAAGAATCCTCTGTTAAATTGGGTATTGTCAATAAGACGTACACAAATTTGAAAGGTGGATATAAAAATGGATATGTTTGAAAAAGTTGAAAAGTTAAGAGCAAAGGCAAATGTTTCATACGAGGATGCAAAGGCAGCCCTTGAAGAAGCAAACGGAGATCTTCTGGATGCGATGATTATTCTTGAAAAGCAGGGTAAGACGGAAGCTCCCAAGAATGAAAGTTATTCAACAAGATATGAAGATCAAAACCAGTACCCTGTAGTTCTTGAGGAGCAGCCTAAGAGGGAAAAGAAATCCGAGAAGTATGACGGAAGGGACTTTAAGCAGAAGGCAAAGGATTTATGGCAGAAGTCTTGTGAAAATTATTTCGTGGTAGAAAGAAACGGTAACATCATTATAGATATACCTATCTGGGTATTTGTTTTGATATTATTATTCACATGGCATACAATCTGGGCTATCATTCTTATTTCGTTATTCTTCGGTTGCCACTATTCTTTTCAGGGACCTGCAGACATGGATGCAATAAACAATGCTTCAAGTAAGGTATCTGATGCAGCTGAATCGATTAAGAATGAATTTAACAAACAGTAGTTTAGACTAGGGGAGTATTAATGGCACGTATATTGGTAGTAGAAGACGAAGAAAAGCTGGCAAGATTCATAGAACTTGAACTGGTTCATGACGGTTATGAGGTAGATAAAGCCTTTGACGGAAGAACAGGTCTTGATAAGGCGTTGGAAAATGAATATGATTTAATGCTGCTTGACATTATGCTCCCGGAATTAAACGGTCTTGAAGTTTTAAGACGACTTAATAAAGAAAAGGCAATTCCCGTAATCTTATTGACGGCCAGGGATGCTGTTATGGACAAGGTTGCGGGACTTGATGCCGGAGCTGTTGATTATATAACAAAGCCCTTTGCAATAGAAGAGCTTCTGGCAAGAATTCGTGTTGCTCTTAAGCTTCATAATTCTTCAGCTTTATCAGCATCCGTTCAGGGAGGCGATAATGTTGAAGAAGGCGTTTATACATGGCATGAATTAAAGCTTGATGAAAGAAAGCATCTTGTTACATATAACGGACAGGAAATCATCTTGACGAACAGAGAATTTCTGATGCTCAAGGTACTTCTTAGCAATCAGGATATAGTAATGTCCAGAGATACATTACTTGAAAAGGTATGCGGATATGATTATGTAGGCGAAACCAATGTTGTGGATGTCTATGTTCGTTTCCTTCGTACTAAGATAGATGAAGTATTTGGAATCAAGATGATAGAGACAATCAGGGGTGTCGGATATGTCATCAAATCAAAATAATGTACAATCACGGCGAATGAGATCGATTAGTAATCAGCTCACTCGCCGTATTATTCACAAAAAAATAGCGATCAAATTCGGTTTTAATATTTTAATTGCGTTTCTGATGTTTTTTGCATGGTTTGGTGGAATTACCTATGCAAAAGCAGGGTCTTTTGAAGATTTAAGATCAATTGGCAAGGTTTCCTTTGAAATAGATGATGCGGACAGTACGTTAAAACAGCCGGAACGTTTCTTTAAAAGGCTGGAAACTTTACGCCTGGTATTAACCGAAAAAGATACACATAAGGTAATTTTTTACGAATATATAAGCGAAGAAATAATATTAATGGTTTCTTTGGTTATGGCATTTCATATTTTTCAGGCAGTGTTTGCCCTTATAGGATACGGAATTGAAGACCGCAAAACCAGAATTATTCTAAGACCTATTAATGAGATAGCTCAGAAAGCCGATGAAATTGCGCGTTTTGATTTTTCGGAGGATAAGTATCATCTTATAGAGGAAAAGATATCAAATCTGTCGCCGGATGAGGAGTTTACACTTTCGTCAGGAGATGAAGATTTGATGGGCATTGAACGGGCTATGAATAATCTTCTTTTTAGAATTCGTGAAAGTAATAAGCAACAGGCCAGATTCGTAAATGATGCTTCCCATGAATTACGTACCCCCATTGCGGTTATTGAAGGATATGCCAATATGCTAAGTCGCTGGGGCAAAGAAGACGAGAAGGTCCTGGATGAGTCAATTACGGCTATTCAGAATGAATCGACCAATATGAAACATCTTGTTGAACAGCTTCTTTTCCTGGCAAGAGGTGATGCGGGAAGAACTATGGTTAAAAAGGAACGTATATCTTTGAACGCCCTTATGCAGGAAGTTTATGAAGAGTCTCTTATGATAGACGAGAATCATATTTATAAAATGCAGACGCCGGTAGAAGAAGTCTTCGTAAATGCCGATGAAGGACTTATTAAACAGGCAGTCAGAATTCTTGTTGACAATGCCGCCAAATATACGAATGCTAAAGATGAAATCACATTAAGTGTAGGTTACGGCGATAACAATCTGGCATATCTTCAGGTACAGGATTCCGGAATAGGAATGAAAGAAGCCGATGTAGAGCATATGTTTGAACGCTTCTACAGAGCGGATGAGGCAAGAAGCTTTGACGGAACGGGACTTGGCCTTTCGATAGCCAAGTGGATAGTAGATAAGCACGAAGGTCATTTTGAGATATTATCAAGAGAAGAGCTTGGAACACGTATAGCAATATATATTCCAAGGGTATAAAAACAGTAATACAAATGCTGAGGGAATAATGGCATTAACCGGAAATTGTGAAGCATGGGAGATTAGTATGAAAAACATGGTATTGGACAGATTCAAAAAAATATTCGGTGACAACGAGGGTGTTAGTGTATTCTTTGCACCGGGAAGAGTTAATCTTATAGGAGAGCACACCGATTATAATGCAGGTCATGTTTTTCCCTGTGCACTTACCATAGGAACTTATGCAGCTGCCAGAACACGAGAAGATAATAAGCTTCGTTTTTATTCCATGAATTTTGAAGAATGCGGAGTAATTGAAAGTTCACTTGAGGAACTGACGCCTTCTAAGGAAGCGGGATGGACCAATTATCCCAAGGGAGTTATGTGGGCATTTAAGGAACGCGGTATGGTAATGCCTTACGGGCTTGATATGGTAATTTACGGAAATATTCCCAACGGTTCCGGATTATCATCGTCGGCATCTTTGGAAGTATTGACAGGATACATGTTAAAGGATTTATACGGCTTTGATGTTACCAATGTGGAACTTGCCCAAATCGGTCAGTATTCCGAGAATAATTTTAACGGAATGAATTGCGGAATAATGGATCAGTTTGCTTCTGCAATGGGCAAAAAGGACAATGCCATTTTCCTTGATACATCGGATTTATCATTTGAATATGCACCTATTAAGCTGGATGGAATGAAGATTGTTGTTACCAATTCAAAGGTTAAACATTCTTTGGTTGATTCTGCATATAATGACAGAAGAAGTTCCTGTGAGAAGGCTCTGGAGGAATTGAAGGAAGTTGTTTCCATTAATGGTCTCGGCGAACTTTCGATAGAAGAATTTGAAGCTCACAAGGATGCTGTTAAAGATGATGACAGACGTCTTAAGGCTAAGCACGCCGTATATGAAAATCAAAGAACAATAAGTGCCGTCAAAGCTCTTCGTGAAGGCGACATCGAAGAATTCGGAAGACTTATGAATCAGTCCCATATATCTTTGCGGGATGATTATGATGTGTCCTGTGAGGAAATCGATGTTCTTGTGGATGCAGCCTGGAGCGTTCCGGGAGTAATCGGTTCACGTATTACAGGCGGCGGATTCGGAGGATGCACGGTGAGCATCGTAAAGGATGAGGCTATTGATGCATTCAAGGATACGCTGACCAAAGCGTATAAAGATAAGTGTAATCTGGTGCCGGAATTCTATGTGGTATCCATAGGCGACGGGCCGTCAAAAATGTGACAGTAGGGACGGTTCTTTTTGTCACATTTTAGTTTATAAATAAATAGCGGTGCACATATATTTTTTGTCTGGTCACTCGGATTTGTCCGAACTAAGTGAATTACTATTACCTGTGCCCGGGCCGGCGTAGTTCGACATCCATGTCGAAATTACGCCTAAAACACGCATCCTGCGTGTTTTCCCTAATTATTCGGCGGTAATTCACTAACTTCGTACTTCATCCTGCGCGACGATGACGACAAAACATATATGTACACCGCTATATTTAAATATTCCAAAATGTGACAAAAAGAACCGTCCCCACTGTCACATTTTATTGACTGATGCGGTTACCGTCAGCATCAAAGGTGCGCATAAGGGCGCGCTCTACGGGTGGAATAGACAACAGTAATACCGCTGTCTGGACAGTAACAAGAATTATGGTAAAGATACCTATGGTATTGGTGTCGGAGTTAATGAACGGAATATGTAAGATTACAGTAGCAATTACCATAATGACTCCGATTTTGAGCCAAAGATGTCCGCAGTAATCGTGTGCAAATAACCAGGTATCCATATTTTTACGAGACATGGCGGACCTGTATCCGACAGAGCCGTTAATTTTCTTGGGAGGATGTTTGTACATACAATAGCCGCCGATAAGCATTGCAAGAGGAATAAGCATATTACATATAAACATACAGATAAAAAAAGCCATAAGTTATTTCCTCCTTTTATTCTTCGGTTTCGAACCACTTGCTTAGGTATTCTGAAATAACATCTGCCCTGTTTTCCCCCTGATTGGCAAACATTATTATATACAGTCTTTTGCCTTTTCGATCAATGGTGTGGATTTCCGTTGCGAAAGCCGGTGTAGCTCCGCCGTGATAATATTCATCGTCTTTGATGAACCATCCGCAACCATAAGAATCGATAGGCTTAAGCAGTTCGTTCATGGATTCTTCATTAAGAAGATATCCTCCGAACAAAGCACGCTCAAATTTAAGAAGATCAACGACATTTGAATGAATATCGCCTGCACCCTTAGTGTAGAATATTTCAAACATGAATCCATTTTCTTTGAATGAAGCCGTTACATTACCGTCAACCATAGATGTTGAAGAACTCATATTACAGGGCTCAAGAATTGTTTCTGTTATGTATTCTCCATAAGGACGGCCGGTTACCTGTTCAATTATTAAAGAAAGCAGATAGTAATTGGTATTGCTGTATTCATATTCTGTGTTTGGGGTTTTGGCATTAACGCAGCCGAAAGTATTTTCCAAAAACAGATTGTCGTCTATGTTAGAGAAGAAACTTGATAATCGGTCTGCTGCTGATTTTGACCGGAAATCTCCGCTACTAAGTTCTAAAACAAGTTCTTCGTTAAAATATTTTTCGGGAGCATTAAGGTAATCGGGAAGTCCGGAACGCATATGAAGTAAGTCACTTACAGTAATGGAACTTACCTTTTCATAATTGGAACAATAATTGTATTCCGGGAAGAAATCTCCGAGAGTATCGTCTATAGACAACTTGCCTTCTTCAATCAGTTTCATAATACAGGTTGCCGTAAAGGATTTAGTAATTGAACCAATTTCATAGGTTGTATAGGGAGTTACTTCATTTCCGTCAATATTGGGAAGGCGTGTTCCGGATGCAAAAATAACCTCATCATCCGTTGCCACAATAACCGAACCTCTAAGATTGGTTTCTTTAACTTCATAAAGAAGCCAATCGGTCATTTTTTGATATTCGGGATTCTCATTAACGTAGATATTTCCTTCTGTATTTTTAAGACTACTTATTTGGCTTTCCACATCGACCTTTGCATTTTTGTCTGAATTGCAGCCTATAAGTAATAGTATAAGCAGTAATGATATAGCGGTTATTAATTTATTTTTCACAAGATACACCCTTTTTGTGGGATTTTTTAGTTCCCTTTGATTTACTGTTTTTATCTGTTTTATGATTTTTGGCCTGTGTTTCTTTTTGTATTTTTCGCGGTGGAATAAGGCAATTCTTATCAAATCCAATTAAATCGCCACGTCCGCATTTTAATAATGCTTCTTTAACCAGTTCATAGTTTTCGGGCTTCCTGTACTGAATAAGTGCCCTTTGCATAGCCTTTTCGTGAGGAGACTTGGGAATGTATATCTTTTCCATAGTACGGGGATCTACGCCTGTATAATACATTACTGTCGAAATTGTTGAAGGTGTCGGGTAGAAGTCCTGAACCTGTTCGGGCATATATCCCATATCGCGGACGCTTTCGGCAAGCGCGATGGCATCCTCCAGCCTTGAACCGGGATGTGATGAAATAAGATAAGGCACAACGTATTGTTTCTTATCAAGATTACGGTTAATTCGTTCAAATCTTCGAATAAATTCATGATAAACATTATTGGAAGGCTTTCCCATCAGCTTAAGAACGTGGTCCGAAACATGCTCGGGAGCCACGCGGAGCTGACCGCTTATGTGGTACTTGCTCAATTCTTTTAAAAAGGTATCATCTTTGTCTGCCATAAGGTAATCGAAGCGGATTCCGGAACGAACGAAAACTTTCTTTACTTTAGGAATTGCACGGAGTTTACGAAGCAGAGCTACGTAATCCGAGTGGTCGGCATTTATATTTTTGCAGGGAGAAGGGAAGAGGCACTGTCTGTTGGTGCAAACTCCCTTTTTAAGCTGCTTTTGGCAGGCAGGATGTCTGAAGTTGGCTGTGGGACCGCCCACATCATGGATATTACCCTTAAATTCCGGGTCTTCGGTCATAGCCGTTGCTTCTTTAATAAGAGATTCATGACTTCTCACCTGGACAATACGTCCCTGATGGAAGTTAAGAGCACAGAAACTGCAGCCACCGAAACAGCCTCGGTTACTTGTTAAAGAAAATTTGATTTCTTTGATGGCGGGAACGCCGCCCAAAGCTTCATAGTTTGGGTGATAGGTGTTCATATAGGGAAGCTCGTACACATCATCCATTTCCATTGTGGTAAGAGGACGCTGTGGAGTGTTCTGTACAATGTATTTCTTTTCACCGTATTTTTCTATAAGGGGTTTTGCGGTAACAAAGTCGGTATTGCAATACTGAGTATAAAAACTTTTGGCATATTGCAGTTTGTCGGATGTCAGTTCGTCGAATGAAGGGAGTTCAATGGCGCCTTCCGACAATGCCGACGAAATATCGTTGGTTCGGTATACGGTTCCTTTAACGAAGGTAATATCGGAGACAGCAATACCGCTTGCTAACGCATCGGCAATCTCAACAATGGCCAGTTCGCCCATTCCGTATATAAGTAAATTGGCGCCGGAATCATAAAGTATAGAGTGCTTGAGTTTATCCGACCAGTAATCATAATGGGCAAGACGCCTTAGACTGGCTTCAATACCTCCGATAATAATGGGTGAATCTTTGTATGTACGTTTGATTAGATTACAATATACATTTACGGCATAGTCCGGACGCTTGCCGGAGATACCGCCGGGAGTATAGGCATCTTCGCTACGTTTTTTCTTATTAACGGTGTAGTGATTTACCATAGAATCCATATTTCCCGAAGAAACTAAAAAGCCAAGCCGAGGCTTCCCAAAAGTTGTAACGGAGGCCTCATCTTTCCAGTCGGGCTGGGAAATAATACATACCTTATATCCGTGAGATTCCAGAACGCGGGAAATAATAGCCGGACCAAAAGAAGAGTGATCGACGTATGCATCACCGATCACATATACAAATTCGGGCTGTTCCCATCCGCGGGCCTTCATTTCTTTTTTTGTAATGGGTAAAAAGGATTTTTTCATACTAAAAATTATAACATGTAAATGTGACAGTAGGGACGGTTCTTTTTGTCACACTTTTGATTTGAATAATAAATAGCGGCGCACATATATCTTTTGCCTGGTCGCTTAAGATTTGTCCGAACTAAGTGAATTACTATTGCCCATGCCCGGGCCGGCGTAGTTCGACATCCGTGTCGAAATTACGCCTAAAACACACATCCTGTGTGTTTTCCCTAATTATTTGGAAGTAATTCACTAACTTCGGACTTCATCCTGCGCGACGATGACGACAAAAGATATATGTACGTCGCTATATTTAATAATTTCAAAAATGTGACAAAACGGGAAATTTAAATAAAAATTTACAGACAAAAAGACCCGTCCCTACTGTCACATTACGTTGACTGGGGGGGTCAAAGGGGTATCATAATAATGTTTGAAGGAGGCTTAAATGATTCTTTTGAAGCGATATTTATGCAGCACAGTATCCGGATGTGGTCGCAGAATATGGTACTGATGCGGTTCCTCTTTACAGATATTAATAAATTTAGGAGGTATTACCCTGTGAAAAAAATTACAAAATATTTGTTCTTTGGTTTGGCACTCATTGTGGCTATGCTGACAATGACAGCATGCGGTCATGAGCATACCTGGACGGAAGCAACCTGCGATACACCAAGAACCTGTAGCGAGTGCGGTGAAACAGAAGGTGAAGCATTAGGTCATGATTGGATGGAGGCAACCTGTGAAAGTCCTAAGACTTGTTCCCGTTGTGGCAAGACTGAAGGTGAAGCCTTGGAGCACCAATGGATAGAGGCTTCCTTTGAAGCACCTCAGACATGTTCTTTATGCGGCGCGACTATGGGAGAAAAGTATGATTATGAGATTGAGGAATATGAACTGTATTATGTAGATGAAGAATCTATTTCTACGATGGTAAAGGTAAAGGAAGACTGTGGCGATTTGCTTGATCTTGAGATTATAGGAAAAACAACAAGTCCTAATGGGGAGTCAATGTATTTGGTAAAAAGCACATGGGATGAATATCTTGAGGACGGTTCTACTAGCACATACTATAGCTTAATTTCATATAAAGATGGTAAGTATAATGGATTTAAATCAAGTTGGGAATTAGGAGCAGAATATTCAGAGCCTGATGAACGTGGTTACCGTTATGGGTCAACGTGCGTCCTTAAACCAAATTCAAATTTTGATATTGAAGTTGTTATATGTAACGTGGATTCTAATAAGTATTTAAAAGAAATATTAATATACGACAGTCAATTTAATAAGGTAAAAGAGATACATCCTCCGGAAGGAAAATATAACGATGTCTGGTATAATATAGCATCTTACAATTTTTCTATTTGGAACATTTCAGATGATTCCATTCCGGCTATTTATTATGATGACGATCATAACGAGATACAGGTCGATTTTAAGGATGAAGAATGTACCCGCATAAAAGAAAATGGTGGCTGGAGTTATGCAGAATACCAGTTTGATGATGTGTATTTTGTTGGAAATGATGATAAGTGGGGGTATGTTAACAGCGCAGGAAAAGAGCTTGCCATGTATATGGATGCATCAGCATTTAATAAAGATGGATATGCGTTTGTAAGTAATGATAGAAAATCCTATGATTTAATTGATAAGAACTTTAACGTGGTTTTGGAAAATGCTATTGAGGGCAATAATATGGCTTTACTAACTCCGTATTATTTCAGCGTTCGGCGCGATACAGATCAGGAGTTAGGAGAACTGTTCGCTTATAGATTAGCAAAAGTCAACATTGTCGGAGGCCCCGGGGACCGACAGCAATGATTCAAATGATGATACGTCAGCGGAAGAAACTGCATCAACTGAAGCTGCAGATTACCCTGAAGGTACAATAATATTTGATTGGAATCCAGAAGAATTCGCATTCCTGGGACATACATTAAAGAAGGGAATCGTACCAGAATATATGACGGAACAGACAGCAAGATTAATTCAAATTTTGAAAAGATATGGAATTCACTTAAGGTGGGAGACATGATAGTTGATGCAAATCATGCCGCTGTTGTACTTACCAAGAACGATAACAGTATTACTGTAGTTGAGGGTAATAGCAACGGAAAAGTAGCTTGGG